>DASPXM010000396.1:0-17056 GCA_035637295.1 Verrucomicrobiia bacterium | reverse complement strand
ACATGGCCGTTAACGTCGAAAAACTGAAGAACATGACTCCTCCGAAAGGAATGGAATTTCACATCAGCAAGGTCGGCCATGTCGTGCTCCAGGTATCGGACCTCGAACGATCCACCGAGTTCTACACGAAAGTCCTCGGGTTCAAGGTTTCCGATGTGTATCCCGAGGATATGATGCCGGGCGGCATGGTGTTTCTGCGCTGCAACACCGATCATCATTGCCTCGCTCTCGTCGGCGCCGGGGACGGAAAGAACGCCAATCGAGAGCTGCACCATCTCGCCTTCGAAGTGCCGACACTTGCGGAGGTCTTTCGCGCCCGCGATCGTTTGCGTGCGGCGAATGCGAAAATCGACTTCGATGGCCGGCGCCGCGCCGGCTGTCAGATCGCAGTGGAATTTCGCGACCCTGACAATCACTCGCTGGAAATCTATTGGGGCGTCGATCAAGTCGGTAGCGACGGCCGCGTACGGCCCGCCAATGAATGGCACGGCGTCAAATCGTTGGAGGAAGCCATCGCCAATCCCGTACCAGGACAGGACACTCACATCTCTCGATGAGTTCCGACTCACAGTCGCTTGAAGATCTCATTCGCGCTTCAACCCGCGCCTTAGTCATCGGCGTCGGTGGTGGCGGTGACGTGGTCGGCGCGTTGGCAACCGCGCGCTTCCTCGAATTTTGTGGTTTAGAATTCGTCCTCGGCGGGCTCTCCTGGGAGCGCAACGTCTACGATCCGATTCCCGGGCCGCGCAAACTCAGCGAAGTGCGCGACGTTCGCGTGCTTCATCCTTTCGTTTGGATGGCGAACACCGAGAGTCAAACCGACACTGGCGCCCGCTTCGCCGAATCAAAGATGGCCGCGGTTCACAATGAAGAAATTCTCCTGGTCGATATCAACGGCGGCGTCAAAGGCGTGGTTGACGGTTTGGAGATAGCGATGAAAGAACTAAACACCGACTTGCTCGTCGGTGTCGACGTCGGCGGCGATTCATTGGCTCAGGGCTACGAACCTGGCTTGCGCAGCCCGCTCGCGGATTCAATTATGCTCGCGGCTTACGCTGAATTGGCCAAACGCCATCGCACATTCTGGGGGGTTTTCGGTTACGGCAGCGACGGAGAACTGACTACGGATGAGATCGAAGCCGCGCTGAACAAATTGGCAGCAACCGATGGTTTGCTGGGCGGTTGGGCGCTGACGCCGAAGGTCGCGGCCGAGCTCGAAGAGGTCATTAAAACCGTACCCACCGAAGCCAGCGCGATCCCGTTGGAATGTTTTCGCGGCGCGTGGGGCCATACCGTCATCAGACGTGATCAAAGGCATGTAAAGCTTACGCCACTTACCGCGCTGACTTTTTTCATGTCGACGACGAAACTCTATGAGACGCTGGGGCGGCCCGCCCAGGCTGTGCGGGAAAGTGTCTCGCTTGACGAAGCCAATGAGGCTCTGCATCAGATCGGCATTCGCACGGAGTTGGACTACGAACGAGAATATTACCGAGCATCGAGGGCGCAGTGATTCAAAAACTCTTCGGCGATCTGCAACGGGACGCAATTATCTTGATGACTTCGCGCGGCGTGCGCGCCTTCGCATTTTCATATCTGGGCGTTATTTTCACGATCTATTTAAGCCGGCTCGGTTATTCGACCATGACCGTCGGCCTTGTGGTCACGTCGGCCTACGCCAGTAGCGCCGTCTTGACCGCAGTATGGGGTTACTTGTCGGACCGCTACGGCCGCAAGAAAATTCTCATGCTCTTGGCCATGCTTACGATCGTTTCCAATCTTATTTATATCTTCTTTAGTCATCTTATCTTCATCATTGCGGCCGTGGTGATCGCTAACGTCGGGGCGGGAGGCTCGGGGGTGGCGGCCAAGGTGGCGGCCCCATGAACCCTGTCGAACAAGCATTGCTCGCAGAGAAATGCACGTCGGAAAACAGAAACCGCATCTTCGGCGTCAACGCATTCGTCGGCTCGATCATGGGCTCCTTGGGCGCGCTCTTGAGCGGCCTGCCCGAGCATCTTCAAGAACGCTGGGGTTGGGCGGCCGTTACCTCTTTCAAGCCGCTGTTCGCTTTGACGATTCTTTTTAGCATCGTCCTCATCTTCGCGTACTCGAGCATCGACGAACATCATGTCCACGTGGCGCGCAAACGGGAAAAAAGATCTCAAACCAAGCGGGTCGACGGCTTCGTCATCAAGATGTCGCTGCTCGGTATGGTCGACAATCTCGGCGCCGGTCTGATCGGTCCTTTGATGTCGTACTGGTTTTTTCTCCGCTACGGCGTCGAACTGAAATCCTTAGGTATCATGTTCTTCTTTTCTTACTTTCTCGCCGCGCTGTCTTTTCTCACGGCGCCGGTCATCGCGCGCAAAATCGGCGTGGTGCGAACCATGGCCTTTTCGCACGGGGCGGCATCGGTCATCTACCTCATGGTTCCATTCGCGCCAACGTTTTCGGTTGCCGCTGGATTGATAGTCTTACGCTCCTTTCTCGCCTACATGGATACTCCTTTACGAAGCTCCTTCGTGATGGGCATCGTCAGGCCGGAAGCCCGAGGGTCGGCGGCGGGCATCACGTCCTTGTCGCGCCATGTCCCGGTCGCCATTAGCCCGACCCTGTCGGCTTATCTAATGCAATCCTTCGCGTTGAACGTACCATTTTTTTTGGGCGGCATTCTGCAGCTGTCGCACGATTGCATCTTCTACTACCTCTTCCGCAACGTGAAACCGCCCGAAGAACAAGTCGCGACGTCGCAAGCGGTGACAGCATAGCTATGGGACTACTTCGAGATTTACACCGCGACGCCAAATTACTGATGGCGGCGCGCGGCATTCGCGCTTTTGCTTTTTCCTACCTGAACGTTGTGTTCGCCATCTATCTTGACCGGCTTGGTTATTCGCCGGTTACCATCGGCGTCATCTTTACCGTGGCTTATCTGAGCAGCGCATTGCTCACCGCGCTGTGGGGATATCTGTCGGATCGGATCGGGCGCAGGAAAATCTTGATGCTGCTCGCTCTCCTCACGATCATTTCGAACGGGATCCTGATTTATTTTACGAGCCTTTTTTTTATCTTGTCCGCGGTGATCATCGCCAATGTCGGCGCCGGCGGATCTGGCGGTGGCGGCTCAGGAGGCGGCCCGTTCAATCCGGTGGAAGAAGCTTTACTGGCGGAGAAATGTCAGCCTGAGAATCGCAATCAAATCTTCGCGATCAATTCCTGCGTCGGCTCGATCATGGGCTCCCTGGGTGCTCTCGCGAGTGGGGTACCGCAGTATCTTCAGGAAGAAAAAGGCTGGAGCGCCATCGGATCATACAAGCCGCTTTTCCTTTTGACCATCGGATTCAGCATTGCACTCCTGTTCGTTTATCGGTCCATCGCCGAGCAGCACCAGCCCCGCACAGCTGAAAAGAAAATGTCCAAAAGCAGTGGCATTTTTGTCACCAAGATGTCCGCGCTAGCGGTGGTCGACAACTTCGGTGCCGGAATGGCGGGCGCTCTTGTGCCGTACTGGTTTTTTCTCCGCTTTGGTGTCGAACTAAAATCCCTCGGCGTCATATTTTTTGCTTCTTATTTTCTGGCCGCATTGTCATTTCTGAGCGCGCCCATCATCGCGCGCAGAATTGGCGTGGTCCGCACCATGGCCTTCTCTCACGGCTTAGCCTCACTGATCTGGCTCTGCCTACCGTTCGCGCCGGTTTTGATCATTGCTGCCGCACTGATCGTGATCCGATCTTTCTTCGCATACATGGATAACCCCTTGCGTGCCTCTTTCACCATGGCCATGGTCAAGTCCGACGAGCGCGGCTCGGCCGCAGGTGTCACCAGCTTGGCGCGCATCGTGCCGTTCGGCATCAGCCCGACCATTTCGACATATCTGATGCAAACCGTTTCGCTCACTCTTCCCTTGTTTATCGGCGGTGGGTTACAATTGATCAATGACGTGGCGTTTTACCTAATGTTTCGCCATGTCCGGCCGCCGGAGGAAATAAAAACATAGAGTTCAAAACGTTCCAGCCGTTCAACCGCTTCGCTCCGTTCAATTCGTCCTCCCCCGCGACGCGGGGGAGGATCAAGGAAGGGGCTTGAACGATTTGAACTTCTTGAACAAATTTTTATGGCAATGAAGCGTCCCACACAACCAACCGGTGCAGTTCCCCTGTTTCAAAGAATTGCCGAACAGCGGATTCTCGAAGCCCAGCGCAAAGGCGAATTCGACAACCTTCCCGGCAAGGGTAAACCGCTCGAATTGGAAGACTTGAGCTGGGTGCCGGAAGAACTACGCATCGGCTACCACGTGCTCAAGAACGCTCATGTCCTGCCACCGGAAGCCGAATTGCTCAAAGACATCCATACGCTCGAAGACCTGCTCAAGCATGTCGAGGACGAGGGCGAGCGCCGGGCGCTGGCCAAGAGCATTCAGTGGAAAATGACCCGGCTCGACATGCTCAAGCGCCGCTCGATGGATTTGAATTCCGTGCGTAGCTACAGCCGCAAGCTGATCGCAAAATTCCACTTGAAGTGACCGTCCGGCCCGTTCTTGCCGCGGCGATTTCCGCTTTGCCTTGCCCTTTCTTCCATGGTAGAAATCCCCTACCTATGAAATAGAGATAGTGGTTCAATTAGAGCACGCTTCGAATCTTCGGGTCGAGAAAGATTTCTCGCTTTGGCTCGGAATGACAACAAACTAATTGATCTGCCATCTCGAACGAAGTGAGAAGTCTTGAGCCAACTGAACCACTACCGGAATAGGCGTTAACTCGCCGCCTCTAAAAAGAAAGGAGCAATTTATGGCAGAAGAAAAATCTCCCATCAAAATCAAAAAAATCGGTCATGTGGTGTTAAGCGTTAGCGACATCGAGCGCAGCGCGAAGTTTTGGACCGAGGTCATGGGCTTTAAATTTTCCGACAAAAACGAGCACGGTATGGCTTTTTTTCGCAACGCCACGGATCACCACACCGTCGCGCTGATTCAGGCCAAGGAAAAGAACGATCTGCCCAAGCAGGGCCAAGTGGGCTTTGACCATATGGCCCTCGAGGTCGCCACCGTCTCGGAGCTCTTCAAGGTTCGCGACTTTCTCAAATCGAAGGGCGTAACGATCTTCTACGAAGGACGCCGTGGCCCAGGCGGCAATCCCGGCCTCGAGTTCTACGATCCGGACGGTTATAAGATCGAGATTTATGCTTCGATGGATCAGATCGGCACCGACGGCAAAAGCCGACCGGCTAATGAGTGGAAGCGGGCAACCACGTTGGAAGAAGCGGTGCAGAATCCTCTGCCGGGCGCCGAGTACAACTAATTTCTGAGCGTAACAAGTTCCGACCCGTAGGGGCGGGTTTCAACCCGCCCCTACCAGATTTCCCGCTTTCGCGGGTTGCGCTAACCCATTTTCTTTGGCCGGAATATCTGACGCCCTCTTGGATATTCTATGATCTCCATCCGCCGCCTGCAAAAACGTTTTCACGTGAGCGACGGCGTCGTTAACGCAATCAAATCGCTCGATTTAGAAATCGCCGAAGCCGAGCTATTCGTTATCGTCGGCGCCAGCGGTTCCGGTAAAACCACCCTTCTACGTTGCATCGCGGGACTCGAAACACCGGATGGCGGCGAGATTCGTATTGCCGGCAAGGTCGTTTCATCCGACGATCCACCGACGTGGATACCGCCGCAACAACGCAAGCTCGGCATGGTGTTTCAATCCTACGCCGTCTGGCCTCACCTCACCGTTAAGCAAAACATCGCTCTCCCTCTCGCCGAGGGTGCGCAGCGCATACCGAAAAGCGAAGTGGCCAATCGTGTCCGAGAAGCGCTGCGCTTGGTGCAATTGGAGGATTTAGCTGACCGACCGGCAACACTGCTCAGCGGTGGCCAACAACAGCGGGTTGCCTTGGCCCGCGCCGTGGCCGTAAACTCGCGCTTGCTTTTGATGGACGAACCACTCAGCAATCTCGACGCTCGCTTGCGCGAAGAAGTGCGCGGCAAGATCCGCGAATTGGCGAAACAGCTGGGGTCCACTCTCCTCTATGTCACTCATGATCAGATCGAAGCGATGGCTATCGCGGACAAGATTGCCCTCATGCAAGCCGGCGAATTGCTGCAAGTCGGATCACCTTTTGAAATCTATCACGGGCCGAATTGCGCCGATGTCGCGGAATTTTTTGGCTCGGTCAATTGGCTGGAAGGAACGATCGTCGAACCCGGCGTGGCGGCATCACCGATCGGCAAGCTGAGCATCGAAGGGCGCTCTACAGTGGGCGAACAAGTGCTGCTTGGCTTTCGTCCGGAATGTCTCGAGTTCGCGGCCGTCAACGGCGAGGTCAATTCCTTTGCCGGGAAAATTACTACCAGCACTTTTCTTGGCGACCAGTTCACCTTCAACGCCACCGTGAACGAGCGGCAGCTCTTGGGCAAGAATCGAACCGTACCGCGGCTTACCGATGGGGCGATCCAGTGTCGGGTCAACCCATCCGATATTATGGTATTTCCTGCTCATGAAATCGGTGGAAAAGTGCCGAGGAGGAACTTTCTATGACGATTGCCAGAATCGCCGCGCTGCTGACTATCTTGGTGGGTGTGATGCCGCAGGCGCGTGCCGCCACCGTGGCGGAATTGATCGAGGGCGCAAAAAAGGAAGGCGTGCTGCGCGGCCAATGGGGACAAAATAGCTTCGGCGGCAGCGAGGGTTTCAAAGAGATCCTCGCCGCCATCAACAAGAAATATAAGCTCGACCTAAAAGGCCAGTACACGCCGGGACCGGACATGCAGGCGTTGATGCTGCGCATCATCCAGGAAGCCGCCGCCGGCCAGCCGGCTAGCACCGATCTCTACTTGGGCAACGCCCAAGCCATGTTCGATGGTTTAAACGCCAAAGCGCTCAAACCGATGAACTACAGCCAGCTCATTCAAGACAAACCCGCCACGGAAGGAAAATTTAATCCCATCTCACCGAATGGAACTCACGTTGCCGTCGCCACCGCCGTGGTCGGCATCGCCTACAATACCAGCCTGGTGAAAGGCAACGACATTCCCAAGCGCATGGAGGACGCTCTGAACCCCAAGTGGAAAGGCAAGATCGCCTCGACTCCCTACGCGGCCGGGTTGCGTGAGTTCGCCACACCTGATTTTCTCGGCCGGGAAAAGATGGTGGAATTCACCAAAAAGCTCTCCAAGCAGATCGGCGGTTTGATGCGCTGCGGCGAATCGGAACGGATCACCAGCGGAGAATTTCTCATGCAGGTTTTTACCTGCGGCGGCAACGACGTCAACGTGTTGAAACGAACGGGAGCCCCGCTCGGCCATACGGTCATCGAAGAAGGTACGGTACTACATATGCGATACGCCGGCGTACCGAGAAACTCCCGATCGCCCAATACCGCGGCACTGTTCATCAATTTCCTCATGAGCCCGGAGGGGCAAGAGCTACTCTGGAAGCATGACGGATATGATCTGCATCTTTACCCGGGTTCGCAAACCAAGAGAGAGTTGGACATCATTCGCGCTGCCAAAGGGAAAGTCATTATCAATTCGCCCGAGTGGCTCGCATCATTCAAGAACTACACCGAAATCCAAAAGGAGCTGGAGGGCATCCTCCGCCACAAGTAATTTCGATGCGATTTGACGGCGCGGAAAATTGCCCGCGGTGAGAGCCATGAGAGCGGCGACGTTACGCTTACGCGGAGTCCTTGCGGGATCAGGTCAAACCTCATCCGCCCTGCTCTCATTGGCTGCGGTGCCAATGGCGGTCATCCTCGTTCTCGTCATCGCCATGTTCTGGGTGAGCGTGCAGAAGGGCGCGCTTGGCACGCCCGGCGCGATTTATACCTTGGCGAATTACCGCGATGTCTTCAGCGATCCGTTCATCGTCGACGTCACCGTCAATACGGCGATTTTTACCGTCACGGCGACGGTCGTCGCGCTCTTCTTTGGCCTCCCCATCGCATGGCTGGTCGAAAGAACGACACTGCCGGGAAAGACTTTGCTTTACGCGATCATGACGATGGGGTTACTGATTCCTGGAATCTACACGGCGATGGGCTGGACCCTGATCGCCCATGCGCGCATCGGCATCGTCAATCGTTGGCTTGTCGATCTCTTCAATCTTGACGACGCGCCGATTAATATCGCGACACCAGTTGGGATGGGTTTCGTTCAGGGTTTAAGCCTGGCGGCTCTGGCGTTCATTTTAACCTCGCAGATGTTTCGCGCCATGAACCCGACGCTCGAGGAAGCTGCGCGCGTGCACGGCATGGCTTATATGCGGATTATCCGGCGCATCACTTTGCCGCTCGCTCTTCCCGGAATTTTAGCGGCGGTGATCTATATCTTCACCATCGGTATCGCAACTTTCGACATCCCGGCGATCCTTGGTTTGGGCAACCGCGTCTACATGCTCAGCACGTTCATTTATCTCAAGGTTCATCCCCAGGGCGCCGGCTTGCCGGATTATGGTATCACCGGTGTGGTCGGCGCCTTTATGATCGTCGTCGCCGGGTTCTTGACACTTTGGTACAGCCAAATCCTGCGCCAGGGTCATCGCTTTGAGGTGGTGACCGGCAAAGGCTACAAACCGGCACTTCTTGCGCTGGGCGGTTGGTCAATAATCGCATGGGCCTTCATCGCGATTTACGCGCTGATCTCGAAACTCCTGCCCCTGCTTTTAATTGCCTACGCCGCACTGACTCCTTACTTCGTCCCCCCCTCGCTGGAGATGATGCGCCATCTCTCGCTGACGCATTTTCAGGGCATGGACTGGGAACTCGTCCTGCGTGGGTTAAAGAATACTGTCATTCTGGTCAGCGTGGTGCCCCTCGTCGTTGTGTTGCTCGCGTTCACTATTTCTTGGCTCATCGTTCGATCGCGCAGCCGCTTGCGCTACGCGCTGGAATTCGGCGCGTTTCTCCCCCAAGCACTCCCAGAAGTCATATTGGCCGTCGGCGCATTGCTGCTGTCGCTGTTCGTTGTCGGAACTAGCATTCCGCTTTACGGCTCGGTCTGGCTAATCGCTGTTGTCTACATCGTCGCTCGTCTCGCCTTCGCCACGCGCGCCCTAAACGGCTCGCTGCTACAAATCCACCGCGAGCTCGAAGAGGCGGCGTTTGTCGCGGGCTTGTCTACCACGCGGACCGCGTGGCGCGTTTTATTCCCGCTGATCCGCCCGACCCTTTTCTCGGTTTGGATCTGGACCGCGCTGCTGGTTTACCGCGAGCTAACCGCCGCGGTGTTTCTCGCCGTGCACGACAATATCACTCTCCCAGCGGTGATCTGGAGCTATTGGTACGGCGGTAATATCAACAAAGCCTCTGCCGTCACCCTTCTCATGACGCTCGTGCTGGCGCCAATGATCCTGGTCGCCTGGTGGTTTGGCCGGCGCAGCCAGGTGTCGCTAAACTAATCCGCGCCTCCCGGACACGAACTGAAGGCTGGACCTGGACGATGAACATGGAAAATCTTCTGAGAATTATTCAGCGGCGGCGCAGTGTCAGAGTTTATGAAAGCGGCAAGGTCTCAAATAAGCAATTGACAACCATCCTCGAAGCCGCGCGATGGGCGCCGTCAGGAGCCAACACGCAGCCGTGGGAATTTGTCGTCACGCGCGACCGCAAAAAGATGAAACGCGTGCGGGAAATCTATTCTAACGAATGGAAACAACGGAAGCTCGAAGATCCGGTTCATTACAAAGGCCTAAAGAAAGACTATGTCGGCGATGTCAGCGTGCTCGTTCTTGTCTGCGGTGACGCGCGCACTAAACAGGTCTATTTGACGACGCGCCAGGCAGCCGATCGCGAAAAGCTCTTTCAAGCGAGCATCGCCAATGCTGTACAGCAAATGATGCTCGCGGCGGCGAACATGAATCTCGGCACGGTTTGGGTGTCGGTGCGCGAAGAAGTGGAGCCGGAGCTTAGAGAACTCTTCCAGGTGCCCGAAGCCCTGCGGCTTCTCTGGGTGGTGCCGATTGGTCACGCGCGAAGCTGGCCCAGAGCGAAGCCCAGGCGGCCAATTGCTGCCTTCACTCATTTCGAAGTCTACGATCGCAAGAAATTACGACAGGACTCCGACATCCACGCCTGGCCGAAGAATTAACCCCCAGAAAGGTCCCGGATTCCACTGCGCTACATCCGGGCTACGAACTGGTGCGCCGAGCGCACCCTACGAAAACCTGAGGGCCCCCACCTCTTTCCTCCCCTGCGTTGCGGGGAGGATGAAGAAGGGGGTAATCCTTACACCTCGGAGATTTCGTATTTCTCGTGATGCAGTTCCTGGCTGGCCTTAATGATGATGCGGTGGTTTATCTCGCGTTCGAGGTTTTCCAAGCTGTGATTTCTCTCGTCGTAGAGAAAATTCGCGATATCGGGATGGAGCCGCACCACGATGTTCTTACCATTTTGGATCTGCGCTTGTTGGCGCTTGATCGCGCGTAGAATGTCGTAAGCAAGGGTTGCCGCGGATTTAATGCGACCGCGCCCATCGCAATGGGGGCAAGGCCGCAGCAGCTGATTCTCCAAGCTCTCCCGCGTGCGCTGACGGGTCATTTCAACCAGTCCCAGCTCGGAAATTTTCAAAATATTCGTGCGCGCCTTGTCTTTCTTCAGTGCTTCTCTCAGCGCTTCGTATACCTTCTTGCGGTTGGCCTCTTTTTCCATATCGATGAAGTCGATGATAATAATCCCGCCGGCGTTTCTCAGGCGGAGTTGGCGGACCACTTCCTGGGCAGCTTCCAAATTGGTCCTGAGAATCGTCTCTTCCTGGTTTCGTTTGCCGACGAACCGGCCCGTGTTGACGTCTACGGCCGTCAGCGCTTCGGTTCGCTCGATGATGATAGAGCCGCCGGAGCGCAGCCACACGCGCCGTTCCAATGCCTTAGCAATCTTTTCTTCGATGCCCTGCTGTTCGAAGAGCGGTTCCTTTTCCGTGTAAAGCACCACTTTCGGTTTCAGGCGTGGCATGAACTGGCGGACGAAATCGACGATACGGCGGTGATCTTTGGGCGAATCGATGACCACCCGTTCCGTGTCCGCGCTGAAAAAATCACGGATCGAGCGAGCAATGAGATCGAGATCCTGATGGATCAGTGACGGCGCCGTCGCGCTTCGCGCTCTTTGTTGAATTCGCCTCCACAGCCGGGTGAGGAAACTCAGATCTCTTTGAATTTCTCGCTTGCTCCTCCCCTCGCAAGCAGTGCGTAAAATGAATCCGCCCTCGTTGGTCCCCAACGACTGAGCGATCTCTCTAAGCCGCTTGCGCTCCTCCTCGCTATCGATCCGGCGAGAGATACCGATATGTCTCGTGCCAGGCATAAAAACCATGTACCGACCCGGGAGGGATATATGAGAAGTTACCCTGGCGCCCTTGGTACCCAACGGGTCCTTGGCCACTTGAACGAGGATCTCTTCGCCGCGGGAGATCTGTTTTTCCAAGGGCAATCGGCGCGCCGGCGGCGGCTTCGGAGCTTCTTCGAATTCAACCTCCTCCGAGCTGCCGAGTGGCACATCGTCCGGTTCGGTGGAAAAATCCGAGGCGTGGAGAAAGCCGGCCTTTTCCATGCCGATATCGACAAAGGCGGCCTGCATACCGGGCAGAACGCGGGCTACTTTACCTTTGTAAATATTTCCCGCGACACCCATTTCCTCTTTTCTTTCGATGAAAAATTCGGCCAGAAGGGTGTCCTCGATGATGGCGATCCGGCTCTCCTGGGGCGTCGAATTAATAAATATTTCTTGTTTCATGCCAATGTTAGCGCGTAAAGCTGGCGGAGATTGTGCGAGGGCGGGTCACCTGGCGTCAGTGGTGAATCCACAAAGACCATCACGGAAAACTGTTGTGTTTATAGAGGAATTTACCACCGACTTCAAGCAAGGCGCCTTTTGAGTCAAGAATGGCTGAATTGACTTTGGCTCCCTCGCCCGATATTTTGGAACGAATACGGACATGCCATTTGGCTTTAGTAATACCGAAAGCTGTTTATGAGTTATTCGGCGACGGCCCCTGCCTATAGCATCCTCAATACCAAGGTCCTGATTCTCAATCGATCCTATTTGCCCATTCATGTTACCTCGGTGCGACGTGCATTTGTGCTTCTCTATCAAGGCATCGCAAGGGCGGTCAACGAACAGTACCAAACCTTCGACTTTGACAGTTGGAGCGATGTATCGGTCTCGGCTCACGATGAAGCCATTGGTCTGGTCAATCGTGTAATCCGCGTTCCCAGGGTTATTCTGCTGGTTACATACGATCGCGTTCCGAAGCGGCAAGTGCGCTTCAGCCGCTACAACATTTACGCCCGCGATAAATGTATTTGTCAGTATTGCGGCCGGCGACTGCCGCGGCACGACTTGAATCTCGACCACGTGATTCCCCGCTCTCAGAATGGCACCTCGACCTGGGAAAACGTTGTCTGCTCCTGTCATGAGTGTAACCGCCGCAAGGGGGGCAGGACCCCACAGCAGGCTAACATGCCCCTCGTACGGAGGCCTTTTAAACCTCAATGGACGCCATTCATGCAGGAAACGTTCAGCATGTCCCGCTACAAGGAATGGATGCCCTTTCTCAATACGATCGACGTTTCGTACTGGAACACCGAACTTCTCGAAAAATAGTTTTATTCTGCCCCCGGGCCGGAGAAGCACGACCTCGCGCAGCACAGCGGGCTAATAACCCGGCAACTCCGACCGAATATATCCAAAAAAGACCTGGAAAATTAGAATATTTCGTTCAGCCTATATCTTGCGGTGAGTTTTCCAGCAGCCCACCGTATATTGTGATTTTTGCTTGACTCTATTTCGCCACTGTGAAATATTGCGGTGAAGATTGCGCCGGCGAGGATTGCCATAAAATTCCACAAATAGAAATGAGCCTATGCGCTTAAAACGCCTTGAAATGGTCGGCTTTAAGTCTTTTGCCCAAAAGACCGTTATAGAAATCACTCCCGGTGTTACCGCGGTGGTCGGCCCCAACGGATGCGGCAAGTCCAATATCGTCGATGCTTTGCGTTGGGCCATGGGGGAACAGAGCGCCCGTCATTTGCGCGGCCACCATATGGAAGACGTGGTGTTTAACGGTAGTGATAGCCTGCCGGCTACCGGGATGGCGGAAGTGTCGATTATTTTCGACAACGAAGATGGCCGAGCGCCGGCGGAGTACAGCAACTTTAGCGAGATTATGGTGACCCGCCGGCTGTTTCGCTCCGGCGAGTCCGAATACGCCATTAATAAAATAAGCTGCCGTTTAAAAGACATCGTCGATCTATTTCTGGGGACCGGTGTCGGCAGCAAAGCCTATTCGATCGTCGAGCAAGGCAAAGTCGATGAATTGGTCAATTCCAAATCCGAGGAGCGGCGCGGCCTGATCGAGGAAGCGGCCGGCACCAGCAAATACAAGAGCCGAAGGATCGTCGCCGAAAACAAGCTCGACCGCACCCAGCAAAATCTTTTGCGAGTCAGCGACATCGTGCGCGAAATCGAACGGCAAATCCGCGCCATGGAGTTGCAGGCCAAAAAGGCCGAGCGTTACCGCGCGCTGAAGTCGGAGCTTAAACAGAAGGAACTCGCGTTCACCGTGCTGCAGCGAGACACCTTCACTCAGGAAATTGCCGAGCAAGAAGCCGCACTCGCTGGCGTTGAAAATCGCCTGGCGGGACACCTTGCCGCGTTACACCGCAAAGAGGCAGAGAACGAAGCAGTGCGCTTGTCACTGTTGGAAGCCGATCGGGAGATCGGCCTCCAACAAGAAAATGTCTACCAGCGGCGCATGCAGATCCAGAGCGACGAACAAAAATGTGAATTTCTTAAAAAAGACCTGGCGCAGCTTGAACAGAGCGAAGCAGAAGCTCTTGCCGCGCTCGCGCAGTTCGAGGAGCGAACCAAGACGCTCGCTCAAGAAATCGACGAGCTCAATAAGGCCAAAGAGAGTTTTGTTCAGCTTTCACTGTTCGAGGAAACTTTTCTCCGTGATAAGGAAAGTGAACTCGAAAAACTCCAGGCCCAGGTTCGCACGCTCCAGGATGGCGTGGAGCGGGAAAAAGAAGCATTGATCGATGCGGCCAACCAGATCGCTTATCTAAAAAACGATTTCCTGGCTGAAGACAAGCGGCGCGGTGAAATCAGCAAAGAGGTGGCGCGAAGCGAGGCGGAACTCACTGAAACCACGGAATCGCTGAGCACGTGCGACGAAAAACGAAACGAATCCAGCCAAGCCCTGGGTAGCTGCGCCGAAGAAACGCGCCAACGCGCCCTCGAAGCGGCGCACGTGGCGGCTTCGATCCAGGCTCTCAGCCGGGCCAGACAGGCACAAGAAAAGAAAATCGCTGCACTTAAGGAACAGATCCAGGAAAACCGCTCCCGCCTCGAGTCTCTGGCGGATCTACAAAAAAATTACGAGGGATACCACGAGGGCGTGCGGGCCATCATGCTGAAGAAACAGCAGGAGGTGGCGCCCAACGGCATCTATGGGTTAGTGGCGGACGTCATCGACGCGCCGGAAGCGTACGAGAAGGCGCTCACGGCGGTCTTGGGAGACCGCTTGCAGTACATCATCGTCAAGGGCCATCAAGAAGGCTTAGAAGCCATCGAGTATCTGAAAGATCAGGCGTCCGGCCGCGGCAGCTTTATCCCGCGCCAGCTATCACGCAAAGTGCATAAAGAGTTGCCCCTCGGTGAATCCGAAGTGATCGCGCCGCTGATGAATGTGATCTCTGTCAAAGAAGGCTATCACGACGTCGCGGAGTACTTGCTTTCCGACGTGGTGGTGGTGCGAGATCTTCTGGCGGGTTTGGCGCTTTGGAATCGCAATGGTTACCACAGCACGCTGGTCACTCCCGACGGCGAAGTGATTGACCCAATGGGGATCGTGACCGGTGGCAGCGGCGCACCGCTTGAAAGAAGCGTCCTCACGCAGCGGCGCCGTATCCGGGAATTGGCAAGCGCTCTGGCGCAATTGGAATCTCAACTTCCCAGGGAAGAGCGCGAGAGTGAAACGCTCAAGCAGGAACTCGAGCAGGCGGAAACCAAAAAAACCCTGTTGAGCGCCGAGATCCACCGGCTGGAACTCGAGCGCGTACGCCTCGAACATGAGCAGCGCGCCGCCAATCAAGAACTGGAGCGCCTCAGGCAATCCGTCCACGCGCTCACCCAGGAACAAAGTGATCTCACCACGGCGCTCCACCGGGTCAACGAGGAAATTCAGCGCTGCTTGAGCACGACGCAGGCGCTCTCCGAAGAAAAGTTGGAACGCGAACGAGTGCTGGCGCAAAAGCAAACTGCCTGCGCAGAATTACGCCAGGCCGTCGAAGCCGCAGAATCCGCGGTGACGCAGTCGCGCGTCCGCAACGCAGCTTTGGGAGAGAAAAGAGAGAACACTTACACCAATCTGGCCAATCGATTAAAGCTGCAAGAGGCGACCGCCCAAGAGATCGCGACTTGCCGGGCGCGGCGCGCGGATTTTCAGCGGCGGCGTCAAGAGATCGAGCAATCGCTGGCGCGCACCGAGGAAGCGCTCCTGTCGAGCCGCAGCGAACTGCAAAACTTGGAACAACAACTCCAGACCGAGCGCCAGAAATACCGCGGCATCTCGATGCAGCTCGCTGAGATCGGCGAGGCTATCAAGGAACTGCGGCCACTCGGCGAATCCTGCCAAGAGGAAAAAAGCGGCGTTCAACTCTCGCTTGCGGAAAAACGGCTGGGGCTACAGCATCTGGCGGCAAACCTGCGCGAAAAATATGATGCCGATCTTGGTATTCTCTCCGTTGATTTCTCCGAGAACGGCCCTTCAAAAGCAGACCTGGTAAGCGAAATCGCCGAGCTTCGCGGCCGCCTGGAGCGCATGGGTGAAGTGAATCTGGCGGCCATTGGCGAATACGAAGAACTTACCACGCGTTTCAAATTCATGAACCAGCAAAAGGAAGACTTGGAAAAATCCATCGCTGACTTGCAGCAAACTATCGTCAAACTCAATCGTGTCTGTCGTCTGCGTTTTAAGGAAAGTTTCGAAGCGATCAACGAGAAGTTCGAAGTGATCTTTCCCCGGCTGTTCCGCGGCGGCAAGGCTAAACTGGTGCTCACCGACGAGAACGACTATCTCGAGACCGGCGTCGATATCGTGGTTCAGCCGCCCGGCAAGAAGCTCCAATCGATCACGTTGCTCTCCGGCGGCGAAAAAGCGCTCACAGCGGTGAGCCTACTGTTCGCGATCTTCTTGACCAAGCCGAGTCCCTTCTGTTTCCTCGATGAAGTCGACGCGCCCCTGGATGACGCCAACATCGACCGATTCACCGAGCTGATCACAGAGATGAGCGAGCACTCTCAGTTCGTCCTGGTCACGCACAACAAGAAATCCATGCAGGCCGCCGAGGTTCTGTACGGCATCACCATGGCGGAACCGGGGGTTTCAAAGGTCGTGTCGGTGCGAATGACCTAGCGCTCCGCTTGGTCTTGTTACAAATCCTTGTCCCCTCCCGTTGACTCTCCTGCAACGTTCGCAGACTATCAATAACATGGCAGGCGGTTCTTTCTTTCAACGCCTCAAACAAGGCCTGAGTAAAAGCCGGGAGAGCCTGTATCAGAATATCGGCTCTATCTTTCAGAATCGTCGTTGGGACGAAGCATCTCTCGACGCCATGGAAGAAAGCCTGATTGCCGCCGATGTCGGCGTGAAGGCAAGCCAAAAACTAATGGACGCGTTGCGGCAGCTGTGGCCCGTCAATGAGGTTGACGCCGAGCAAGACATGGGCGCGTACTTGCAAACGGCGCTGGTTCAGGTGCTCCAGAGATCGGTGCCGAGCCAGAAGATCACGCCGTTCTCAGTGCGGCCGTGGGTGATTCTGTTTCTCGGTGTCAACGGGGTCGGCAAGACGACAACGATCGGCAAACTCGCGGCGCAATACCAAAGCGCCGGAAAAAAGGTCTTGCTCGTGGCCGGCGACACGTTTCGCGCCGCGGCTATCGAACAACTCGATATCTGGGGGCAACGCGTGGGCGTCGAAGTCATCAAACACCGCCCGGGTGCCGACCCGTCCGCGGTCGTTTTCGATGGCATGCAAGCAGCAAAAAGCCGCGGCATAGACGT
>DASPXM010000395.1:0-12234 GCA_035637295.1 Verrucomicrobiia bacterium | reverse complement strand
AATGACTTTCCAGTCGCCATTGCCCCGTTTGCGGAAAAAACAGCTGCGATAACCTTCATGACAGGCGGCGCCGCCAATCTGATTGACTTGAAGCAATATTGTATCGTTATCACAGTCGATAAACGCGTCTATAACTTCCTGGAAGTTGCCCGATTCCTCACCCTTGAACCAGGGGCCCTTGCGCGAGCGGCTGTAGTAATGAGCTTTGCCGGTTTCCTTGGTCTTTTCCCACGCTTCTTCGTTCATGTAGGCGACCATCAACACGTCCCGTGATTGATAGTCCTGGACAATTACAGGAACTAATCCACCGCCTTTTTCAAAATCGATTTTCGCTGTTGGCATGGCGAATATTCCTCGGAACAGTTTAGCTAACATAGATGTCGAGGGGCTTCAACAAGTTGAAATCCGAGCGAAAAATTGAGTCTTATCCGGACCGTTTATGGAGCACCGGTATGTCCGCGATTTTTTCCTGCGGCAACATATTCCAGTAGATACCCTTGGGCCGAGGAAATTTTGATTTGATTTCGATGACCTCGTCCGGCGTGACGATGGCGCTGAGCGGGATGTCGTGCTCGGTCATCGGAATTTCCCCGTCAATCATTTGCAGCGGATGAATCGACGTGACGATCGGTGTATTGGCCGCGATTTTCTTTTGTTCTGTGAGCAGAGCAAATTCTAAATCGGAATAGCCGCCGCCTTTGCCGATGCGGGCGCCGCGGCGATTGACGGCAACAGATCCGCAAACGACGAGGTCAACCGTTCTCAGTTTGGCGATCCCGATCGGTTGGCCGTGTTGCCCGGCGCCTTTGATCGATGAGGCGACGTAGGGTGAGCATTTAAGTTTTTTGGGATCGAGCTCGATGAATGGCTTATCGCTGCGCAGCCGCGGCACGGCCATGTAAATGATCTTGCCTTCCGCCAATGCTCTGTGCCGAATGGCGCGCTGCGGCGAGTCGGGGTTGATCTTCAAGACCTTTGCGGCCTTCCAATAGGTCGTTTCAGCCAACTGCTTGGCACAGGCTTCGGCGCCGATGAAATTTGGGATCCTGCCTTCGGCCCCGGGAAAGCGCGCAACCTTCTGCTTCTGGAGCAACGCCCAAATTTCTTTTCGTATGACCTCTTTGGTGTTCATAGAATACAGCGTAATTTAAGCCACAGGCAGTAGGCAATAGACGCAGGGGCAAGGCGCGCCTCGCCGCTACCTATACGCGTGTCTTGGTGATTCATTGACTGCCAGCGAAAGCGGGTTGTAAGATCTTTACAATGACTGAATTCATTGTGGTTTATGTCACCGCGGGGTCGGCTAAGGAGGCGGACCGTTTGGCGCAGTCGTTGGTCGGCGAAAGGCTCGCCGCGTGTGTTAATCGCGTCAAATCGATTCAATCGGTTTATCGCTGGCAGGGCGAGGTGGAGCAGAGCGATGAAGAATTGCTAATTATCAAAACCCATAAAGACCTGTTTCCGGCTTTGGAAGCACGCGTCCGTGAGCTCCACAGTTATTCGGTTCCAGAAATCATTGCCCTGCCAGTGATCGCCGGCAGCTCGGAGTACCTCGGTTGGTTGCGCGGCCAAGTAGCCGCGGACTCACAGGCAAAAGATGACAAACTTCGCACGGTCAAGGAGGTATCCGCGGGCGGCGTGATCTACCGCAGAAACGCCGATGCATTTGACACCGCCTTGATTCACGTGCGCAACCGCTGGGGACTTCCGAAGGGGCATGTGGAAGAAGGCGAGCGGGTCGAAGAAGCGGCGCTGCGCGAAGTGCGGGAAGAAACCGGATTGGAGGGCAAGCTCATTCGAAAGCTCGGCGATATTCGCTACTCCTACCGTGACAAGAACAAGAAAAATGAACCCATCCGCATCTATAAACGGGTGCATTTCTTTCTCTTACGTTATGTCAAAGGCGACGTGCGTGATCACGATCACGAGGCTGACGATGCGCGCTGGTTCCCGATCGAGGAAGCGATCAAACAGCTCAAGTTTGCCACCGAGCGCAAGATGGTGCACCGCGCCCTGTCCATTCTGACAGCCGGGCAAGGACGGCCGCGTCCCCCTGCGGCGTAGGGTCGTTCGTGACCATGCTGCGAAAGCGGTTTCTCGATTTTTGTCTTTGTGCTATCCAGGCAGTGGTCTGAAACAGAGGCGTTAGAGGAATGGCAAGTAGTTCGTTGGGCGTTACGTTTTCCGTGCCTTATGAAATCGCGGCGGTGCGACCGCTACGACAGACAACGCTCGATGAACGGGAGAGTGCGCTGCGCGCGGCTCATTACAACACGGAACTTATTCCGCAGGATGTGATTTACATAGATCTCAGCACTGACAGCGGCGTGAGCTCGCTCAGCACAAATCAGTTATCGGCGTTGGCCGGAGCGAAATTTGTCGAGCCGGGGATGGGGTTGGCAGCAGAGGGGAGCCGTTCGTTTGATTTACTAGCGGACCAGGTTCAGCGGATTTTCGGCTTTCCTTATGTCGTCCCGACCACGCAAGGACGGTCGGCGGAGCGCCTATGGACGAAAATCAACGTAAAACCCAACACTGTCGTTGCAGGCAACATGTTGTTTCCATCAACCCGAGTCCACATCGATATGAATGGCGCCAAAATCATCGACGTCATTGGTGATTTCGCGCACGATCTGACGTCGAACCACGACTTTAAGGGCAACATGGATCTGAAAAAACTCGAGACGGCAATCCGGGAACATGGTGCCGACAAAATCAGCTGCATCTATGTGGAGCTGAGTGTCAATTCTTGTGGCGGCCATCCGGTGTCACTCGCTAATTTAACCGAAGTCAAAGCAATCGCGGCGGCCCACAAGATTCCCCTTTTCCTCGACGGGTGCCGTATTCTTGAGAACAGTTTTCTCATCAAAGAAAGAGAAGCTGGGCATCAGAACCACTCGATTCAACAAATTATGCGAGAGACCTGTGCTCTGGCCGACGGCTGCACCATGAGCGCGCTCAAAGATTTGTTGGTTCCCGCCGGCGGTCTGATCCTGACCCGCGACAAAGCAAGATACCAAAAGGCATACATGCAGAGCTTTCTCGACGGCGTACAACTGCCCTCCAGCGCAATGGAACTCTTGGCGATCGCGCTCCGCGAAATCTTTGAAGCGGAGTCGTATCTGACTCAACGGGTTGGGCAAGTCAATTATCTCTGGCGCCGGCTCAAAGACGGCGTGCCCTTGGTCAGTCCTCCGAGCGGCCACGCCGTCTTTATCGACGTCAAAGTTTTCATGGCGCACGTGCCGCCGGACCAGTACCCAGCCGAAGCCTTGGCAGCGTTTGTCTACCTCATGTCGGGAATTCGCGTGACCAAGGGACCGCCACTGGCGCCAAGCCAGGTTGAGCGCGGCACCGATCTGCTGCGACTTGCCGTGCCGGCGCGAAAGTATCTCCAGGGACATATGGATGACGTAGCGGAGGCGGTCGTGTACGCCTACGCAAACCGCCGCGAGATCAAAGGACTGAAACGAATCGAAGATTCGACGAGGTCCAAGTACGAACCCGCCCATTTCACGCGACCATGAATGAACCGAGCGCATATTCAAACTCTTCGCCGCAAGGACGTCATATCGGTCAGATCTTTTTTCAACGAGTCGAGCAGCTCGGCGATCGCACGTTCATTAAACTGCAAACAGGCGGGCGCTTCGAAGAGGTCTCGTGGCGCGATTTCGGCGCGATGGTACAAAATCTCATTCTGGCGCTGTGGAGTCTGGGATTGGTGCCGGGAGAGACCGTCGGTATCATCGGCGAAAACAGTTTGCCATGGCTGTGCGCCGATCTGGCGACTTTGGCTGGTGGATGGCCGAATGTGGTTGTCTCGCCGTCACTGTCCGATCTCATGCTGGCCAAAATCCTCGGTCATTCGGAATGTCGCGCGGCGTTTGTCCAAGACGTGACGGGAGTTGGAAGACTGCTCAACCTAAAGGGCCAGCTTCCGGCGCTATCGCATATTTTTGTTATGGAGGACGGTGAATCGATTGTCGCTGGCACTTGGTCGGTCAAGCAGTTGATCGACCGTGGAGGGAGCGCCGACGCTCGACGTCTGCAAGAGATTCTCGAGTCGGTTCATCCGAACGATTTGGCGACGATTATGTATACTTCCGGTTCGACGGGAGAACCCAAAGGGGTGATGCGCACGCAGGACAACCTTCTTTCCAACATTACTAACGGCGGTGAGCTCGTAGTCAGCAAGCCGGACGAGCTCACCCTGATCGTCCTCAGCCTCAACCACCTGTTCGGCAGGTTTGGATTTTTCAAGAGCGTGGTTACCGGCAGGACAACTGCACTCATCGAGGCGACGGAATTAAAACTAGATCTGAAGGTCGTCGCGTCGCTTGCCGGAACCGCTATTTCCGTTGTGCCGCGCGTGATGGAACGGATCTGGAATGCGATCCTCGACGAAGGAGATAACCGGCAGCTTTGGCAGCAGTTGGAAGAGCTCGATCGAAAAAGGTCGAGCACCGAACTCAGCGAAACCGAGAAGCGGCAGTGTGACGAGTTAAGAAGCGGTTTGAAAGCAGCCGTGCGCCAAGCCCTCGGCGGCAGAATTAAGTATATCGCCTACGCCGCGGCGGCGATGCCGCCGCGCATCATGCGCTTTTTCGAGCTGATCGGTATTTCGCTCATTGGTTCCTATGGGTCGACGGAATGTGGCGGTGTGACCCTTTGTGGGATCGGCGAAAACCGGCCGGGCAACTTGGGCAAGCCATTCCCCAATGTCGAAATTCGAATCGCCGGTGACGGGGAAATCCTCGTCCGCGGGCCGACCGTATCTCCTGGCTATTTTAAAAATCCCGAGGCGACCCGCGAAGTGCTCGATTCGGACGGCTGGTTTTACACGGGAGATCTCGGCGCGCTCGACTCCGACGGCTCGCTCACGGTCGTTGGGCGCAAAACGGATATCTTCAACTGTTCGGACGGCTCAAACATTCATCCCGGGTTTATCGAGCTTCTATTGGAGAACGAATCGTTCATCCGTCAAGCGGTCCTCCTCGGCGACCGACGTCCGTTCATCGCCGCGCTGGTGGTTCCGGACTGCAACCAGATCGCGCAGGCGCTCAACCGAGCCCGGTCCACATTATCGAACTCTGAAATCGAAGCGGCGCTATGGGTGCAGATCGCGCGAGTCAATGGCCGACTTGAATGCTACGAACAGATTCGCAAAATCGCGATGATGAAAAATGATTTTCCGCCGGAGGTTCGCAGTATAAACGTTTTTCAAAAAATCAAAGTGGACCGTAAAGTTGCCGCCGAACGTTATCAGCGTGAGATCGACGAAATATATTCTTTGTCTGCGGAAGGAGATTGGCAGTGAGTCAGGTTGCGCTCGTTACCGGCGGCGGCAATGGGATCGGCCGCGCCGTTGCGCGTCGTCTGGCAGCGACGGGAATAACCGTCATCATCGCCGACTACGATCACGCTGCTGCCGAGCAGGTTCGCTGCGAAATTGTTGATGCCGGCGGCACAGCCGATGCGCTGTCGATTGATGTGACGGTCGCGCGCGACGCCAAGGCGGTTGTTACGGATGTTTCTCAGCGCTTCGGCCCCATTGATATCTTGGCGAACATTGCTGGGGGCAGCTTTTACACCAAACGCATCGAGGATTTTACCTGGACGGAATGGAAGCATGTCATCGATACTAACTTGAAAGGTACTTTTTTGATGTGCCGCGAAGTGGCGCCGATCATGCAAAAACAAAAGAGCGGCCGGATTCTCAACACGGCGTCGAATTACGGTGTCACCGGATCGGCCCTGCGCGTGCCGTATTCGGCGGCCAAAGCCGGCATCATCTCCTTCACCAAGAGTTTAGCGATGGAGCTTGCGGCGGATGGGATCCGCCTGAACACAGTCGCGCCGGGACCGACGGACACGCCGCGGGTGATGGAAAAAGAAACTGGTGAAGCGCGCAAGCAACGCTGGTATTCATCGATCCCGCTCGGACGGACGGGTAAACCGGAAGATCTCGCCGAATTATATTATTTTCTAACGACCCCGGAGAGCGCGGCGATCACCGGCCAGACCTTTCATTGCAACGGAGGACTGCTCTAGCGATGAGATTGCAAAACAAGGTGGCGGTGATCACGGGTGGAGCGCAGGGGATCGGCCGCGCCATCGCACTCGGCATGGGACGCGAAGGTGCAAAAGTCGTCGTCGCCGACTTGCAGGGTGAGAAGGCGAAAACTGTCGCAGACGAGGTTCGGACGCTCGGCACCGACGCCATCGCGGTGGCGGTCAATGTTGCCAGCGAACCTTCCGTGAAAAGGCTCGCCGATCAGACCTTCGAATGTTTCGGTCGAATCGACATACTCATCAACGATGCCGGTGTCTATCTCAAATCGCCGGTCGTGAGCAAATCCGAGGAAGAGTGGGATCGTACCCTCGACGTCAATCTAGGCGGCAACTTCCTCTGCGCACGGTCGTTCGTGCCGGCAATGCGCACGCAGAAAAGCGGCCGCATTATCAGCATCGCGTCATCGATCGCGCACAGCGGCGCAAGAGAATTTGCCGACTACGCGGCTTCAAAGGCCGGCATTATTGGTTTCGTCAAAGCGCTGGCGCGCGAGCTTGGCCCCGATGGGATTACCGTCAACGCGATTTGTCCAGGCTCCGCCAATACCGATATGCCGCGTCGCCACCGCTCCGAAGAGGAGACGATGGCGCGGTTGCGCGCGACCCCATTAGGCCACGTCCTGGAACCCGAAGATATCGCCGGGCCGATTCTCTTCCTGGCGAGCGACGCGGCGGCCTACATCACCGGGCAGGCGTACAATATCAATTGCGGCACGGTGATGATCTAAGAAGTTTCATTACTCCAAATTTTGTTTGTCGCGCATGGCTTGAAGGGCCGAGAGGATTCGTTACGACCCCGACGGTGAGTGAATTTCATGGCACCGAGAAAAATACCAGCCCGTCTCGACGTTCTTCTTGCTCCAAAGGCTCGCAAGGCAGTTGTCTTACGCCGCGGGCCGGCGAAACTTGTCTGCGCGGTGGGATGGGACTTATCCAACGATACCTTCCAACTCGGTCAGTGGCTCAAGGGACGGATTCACGGTTACTGCTGTGATCTGTCGCCGGACGGTAAATTCTTTCTATACTACCTGATGAACCCGAGCGAGGATTTTTATTGTTGGACGACCATTTCCCGTGCTCCTTATCTCAAAGCGATCGGTCGCTGGAGGGTGGTGGGCGGAATGACTGGTGGGGGATTGTTTTTATCCGACACGAGGTTTTGGTTGAACAACCCATACGATGAGGCATCAAAGTGCGGCGAACTCGAAAATGACCCATCGGAAGCTGAAGACGAATTCTGCCGGGATTGGCGGAAAGTCTATTTTCGCAGACTACTTCGCGACGGTTGGAAGTTAGTAAAGAAAGTTGGCTATGAACCCGGTCGAGGAGCGCTCACTTTTGAAAAACCATTGTGTGAAAATCGAGTTTTAGTGAACATCGTTGACGCTTCCGGTCTGACGGGTCTCGGGCGCGGAATCTGTTCAAGCGAGTATCGGTTGATTGATTTCGAAACCGGTGAGGTTCAGTTTCAGCCGACTTGGGAGTGGGCGGATATCGATGGTAGCAGGCTCTTGTGGGCTGAAGGTGGAAAGATATTTTCAGCGAACACTCAAGCGGCAAGGCCTTGGCTCAGCAAAGATGCTCTACGATTTCAACGATATGACTTTTCAGGCGATTGAAGCTCCCTATTAGTTTAAATGGCCGAAAGCTTTCGACTATCCAGTAACCGCTCTTCGTAAGTCTTGTTATTCCTACTCTGAAGGTATAATGCGGTTAGCCACGCTGAGCCAGCAAAGCGATCGGGCTCGAGCTTAGAAAGCTTTCATGAGATTGTTAAGGGCTGTGGGCTGCGTGTAATGAAGCGAGTGCTGGGCATAGATTTGAGGAGAAGCTGATGGCGAAATCTGCATCGAAGTTCGGATTCGTAGAATGCGCCGACTTGATTAGCGAGCAGAAGTACGGCGTCGCGTTGAAGTTGTTCCAGCGCGCAGTAAACAAATTCCTCGATTCGAAGAGTTCGCCCAAAAGAACCGAGATCGCGCGGCAGTTGCAGCAGATCGGTACTGCCTTGGAAGAGACTCTGAAGAAGGCATACGGCGATAAATGGGAGTCGCAGATACCCAAGTACGCCGATGAAGGAAAGCACCTCGCTTGTTCATTTTGTGGAAAGCATCAGCAAGAAGTGCGCAAGATGATCGCCGGACCATCGGTGCATATCTGCGACGAATGCGTCAAGCTATGCGGCGGAATCATGGCTGAAGAGCTGGAAGCTGCCAAAGGTAGCGATGCAACGTCGAAGAAGCCGGTGGGCGATGCAAAAGAAGATCGGCTCTGCGGAATCTGCATGGAGGCACGCGAAACCGAGGAATTGATTTTTTTGCCTCACGCCGCCTACATGTGCGCGGGTTGTTTAGAGGATATCCAAACAGTCCGAGATAAGCACGGAGAAAAATAGACTTCAGCTCTTAGTTTCGATGCGAAACGTGCACTAAACAATTGATCGCCAGGACAGCACGCCGTTCACTCCTCCGGAAAAATCTTTTTCCCCGTCCCTTCCTCTTCTAAACTGATCGCTTTAGTGGGGCAGATTTTGGCGGCGAGGAGAATTTTTTCGTCCGTGTCGGCTTTGGGGTCGATGACTTCGGCGATCATCTTGGCGTCGAGCTTGAACACTTTAGGTGAAGCTTGAATGCACTTCGCGTAGCCTTCGCATTTGGTTCGGTCGATGGTAATTTTCATGCTTTCTCCTCGTAGGCTGCTGAAAGATGACGATGCGTATCGCTACGCTCAACGCATCCTACGGTTCTCCTGCCTTTAGCCCAGCACTCCAATACTCCATCACTCCATTCACTCAGGCAGTGAGGCCGTAAAGCTTCGCGGCGTTATCCCGATTTAATTTTCTTTTGACGGTGGGGGCGATGCCTTGGCAGTTGCGGTCAACGGTTTCTTTGGAGCAGGGCCAAGTGGTCACACCGTGCGGGTAATCGCTGGCCCAGAGAAAATTGTCTTCGCCGTAAACCGAAGCCGTCAGCACACCGGCGCGATCGTCTTGATAGGTGAAGAAAACATTATTCTTAAAGTACTCGCTGGGCGGACGCTTATTGATGTTGCGATCGGCGTCGAAAGTGCTCTCCCGTCCGAACCAGTAGTCGACTTGCTGCACTAAATTCGCCACCCAGCCGACGTCGAACTCGGCGCAGACCAGTTGCAATTTCGGGTGGCGATCTAACACACCGGAGAGCATCATGTTGCCGAGGAATTGCTGCGCCGGTTCCTGCTTGCGCGCGAAGCCCATCGGCTGCTTTTTCGGCTCGATCTCGCGCGGCCCTTCGTAGTGCGTGCGCGCCACTCCCTGGGTTGAAGTGGTGTGCACGTTGATGATCAAGCCGGTTTCTTCCAGCGCGCTCCACATCGGCTCATAGTGCGGCTCATAGTAGCCGCTGTCCTTGATGCGCGTGGGAATTTGCACACCGCGAAAGCCAAGCTTGGCGTAGCGGTGAATGTCAGCGACCGTGTGCTCCATGTTGAGAATCGTTAAAAGCGCCAGGCCGATGAGTCGCTTTGGGTTCGCGCTACAGAATTCGTGCAGCCAGTCGTTGTACGAGTGAAAGATCGCGCGCTGATAGGGCTCGTCAGTGATGCTATAAAGCTGGCGCGCCGCGCTGGAGAACAACACTTCCGCGTCGACGCCGTCGGTGTCCTGGTCTTTGAGGCGAGCGTTGGGCTCCCAGCCTCCGGGATAATCTTCGTAGCGGAAGCCTTCGTTGAAGCGAATCGTTTGAAAGTGTTTCTCCTGATCGACTTCGGAAATGCCGCCGGACTTGTCGACTACGAGGCCTTTCGAATAGTGCGATAAGCCGATCGGCGGCTGGCCGTCGATGAGGAGCCAAATGCCTTTCGGCACACCGGGCGGGTCTTTGACGACTTTCGGCGCGCGCTCGCCGTATTGTTTTTGCACACGCTCCCAGGCGGCGGGCGGTTCGTTGACGTGACTATCGGCGGAAATGAGCTTGAAATCCGGCATGGGTTTCTCCTTGTTGAGTTATGCGACGCCAATGATAGCGCGGCCATCGCGTTGTTCTATGGGCGTTGTTGCGTTTCGTCGAGCCTTTCCACAAATTCCGCGTATTGTCGACGATAGGGGAGGTGGCGCCGGATTGTCAAGCGAGCCGGCGAATTTCGCGGATGGATTTGTATTGGCAATCCGGAGCTAACTTTGGATATGCTCTGCTCCACGAACCACGGATCGAAGGGACCCTCGTATGAAATTTCTATTCAGGCTATTGTCGACAAAGAACATTTCGGTCATTGCCGGACTGATCATGCTTGCTGTGCCAACCTGTTTCGCCCATGCGGCAAGCTCGGATCGTGACAAGACCGTCGATGGGGCGAAGAAGGAAGGCCGACTCGTCCTATACACCGGAATGGAAACTGAGGAGGCGAATATCTATGCCAAAGAGTTTGCCAAGAAGTATCCGTTTATCAAAGCCGAAATATTTCGCTCCGCAGGCGAGAAGATCCAGGCGAGATTCCTCATCGAGCATCGCGCTGGTACCCACGCGGCGGACATCTTTCAAACGAGCATCGTTCAAGTTTATCAGTTGAAAAATGCCGGGCTGCTAGCACGATTTGTCTCCGAGGAAGCGCCCGCTTATCCGGATGGTTTCAAAGACCCGCAGGGACACTGGACGGCGTTTTACCAGATTCCGTACGTGATCGGCTACAACACCCGTCAAGTTGCGCCCAAAGACATTCCCACGCGCTACGAAGATCTTCTGAACCCGAAGTGGAAGGGGCTGATAAGTCTGGAGACAGAAGAATACCAGTGGTTTTACCACGTGCTGCAGATCATGGGGCGAGACAAGGGGCTCGACTTCATGAAGAAGTTCGCCGGGCAAAATCTGCAAATGCGCAAAGGGCACACGCTATTGGCTCAACTGGTGGCGGCGGGCGAGACGGCGATCGCAACCGTTGTGTACTCCAATCGGGTCGAGCGGATGAAGGCAAGCGGCGCGCCGATTGATTGGGTGCGCTTCAAAGGTCCGACGATCACGGCTATCAACGCGATCTCGATTCCCGACAAGGCGCCACATCCGAACGCGGCGAGACTGTTCGTGGACTTTGCGCTGTCGAAAGAAGGACAGGGATTGCTCCGCGGCCAGCGGCGCGTTCCCGCGCGCCCGGATGTTTTCCCGGATCCGCCAAGTCTTACGAAGGGCCTGAATCTCTACCCAGCGAAACCCGAAGGGATGATCGAGAACTACAACGAAACCGTGGCGCGCTTTGACGAGATCTTCAACAAAACAAGGTAAGTTTTCATCGCACGTATTCGACGTGAATTGAGCTACTTGAGAATTTCTTTGAGCTTGGCGACCAGGATCGGTTCGAGCTTCATAATCTCCTGAACGTTTTGTTCCAGCGTCGCGCCATCGGTGGGATTGATATCTAGATTCGCCTTCTTGGTCTCGGCCAAAAACTCCGGATCTTTCATCGTGTCGATGAACGCCTTGCGCAAAATGTGCACTCGGTCTTTGGGTGTGCGAGGAGGTAAAACAAACGGCCGCACCGTCGGGCCGTGGGCTTGTAACACGATCTGCATCAATTTCTTCGCTTCGTCGGTCTTCGCGAAATTGATGGATATCGGAACCTTGGTTAGCTCCGGATGTGACTTGGTGTTCCCCTGGAGGACAATCACCATGTCGCCGCTCTCCACTTCCTTGCGCCAAGTTGATTTGGCGGACTCCCATGAATACTGACCCCAGAAACTTCGCCGCCATTGAACGCCAGACGGATTTCGGAAGTTCCCTTGTAGCCGCTTACCAATTGAAGCGGCAGGCCGATGGTTGCTTTGAGGATGTTGGGCACGTCGTCGCTTCCCGTGCCGCTCGCGATTCCGCCAAACTTCACGACTTGCTTGGAAGCCAGCCATTTTTCGACGTCTGTGACGCCGGTGGATTTCGCGACGCCGAGAACAAAATTGTCCTGCATCGGAGTGCCGATAAACTCGAATTTGGGCGCATCGAACTCAATTCCCGGTTTGCCGAGCAGCTGGTGGAGGAATAGCCCGCCGATAAAGTGGCTGATAACCAAACCATCGGGCCGCGCCACTTTGTAAAGATAGTTGGCGGACACAAGACTGCCAGCGCCAGTCATATTTTCCACGACGATGGCGGGATTACCGGGAATGTGTTTGCCCATATGGCGGGCAATGGCGCGGGCATA
>DASPXM010000394.1:0-19644 GCA_035637295.1 Verrucomicrobiia bacterium | reverse complement strand
CTCAAGCCGGCCAAGAAAGCCCTGAGAAACCCTCGAACGAGTTCCGGATTCTGCTGTACCGCAGATCGCCGGAACGCCAGGCCCATGAAAGGGTAGGGGAGTTTGAGCGCTCCGATGTTGACCAGCTCTTTGAATCCAAGGCGACGAGCCATGAGAGTCGTTGGCGCTGAGTGAACCGCGGCGGATACGATCCCCTGATTCAGCGCCGCGAGAGCGTCCTCTTGGCGTGAGAAGTAGAGCACCTTCATATCCTGCTGCGTCATCTTGTACTGCCTAAGGAGCGCGATCGACGCGTGATCGGAAGAGGCGCCCTTGGTAATGACACCGAGCACCTTGCCGCGCAGGTCCGTAACTTCTTTGATTTCGGGCCGGGCGTAAATAGAAAACGCATAGGTAGGGACCGGCATGCCGACGTAAATAAACTCTGCTCCACTGAGCATCGCGTTGGCCGCCGCGCCTCCCGTCATCGCCACGTCGACGGAACCTGAAAGCGCCGACTGGGTGAGCCTGACGCCGCCCGGAATATATAGACCGGCTTAATGTCGAGCCCATATTTCTGATCGAGCTTGTTCTCCGGAATATTCCACAGCGGTGTCTGACCGCCGTTCAGTTGCGGATAACCGACGCGAATAGTCATCGGCCCTGCCGTAGCGGCGTGGAGCGAATGATTAACCGCAAAGAATACAAAGGTCGCAAAAAGTAAGCTGAAGAAATTTATCGAAATGTTGGTTGCTGTTGATTGTGATTCGATCATCGGATGTAAATCCCCTCGTAGCTAGTTTGTGTGTTTGCTCGGTAGCGCGCCGCGCGAGTGTGTTAGGCTCATGAACTAGGTCCAAATCAACAATCCGAGCGCACGTCCATAGTCCCGGTGCGGTCGTTAACAATTTAACGATCACACGGTCGGGTTGATTGACGTCGTGCTGGCCGTGCGCGTCATCGCAGGTGCTGCTTTAGCAGTTTCCTCCGAGTGTAACCTGTAGATTTATGTCGCTATTCGGGTGGGGTTGGCAGTGTTTACCGTCCCAACAGCGCCGTTAGCTGCACCAACTCTTCATATCGGCTGCCCCACTTTTCCGAGTCGGGGACGAGGGTGTTGCGGTTGCCGACGTCGTCAGGACCGCCCGTGGCGAGTTCTTTGAGCGCCGGCCAGCGGCGCTGCTTGAAGGCGATTTCTTGCCCCTTTTTGGACAGCATGAAATCCACCAGCAGAGCGGCGGCGTGCGGGTGGGGTGGCTGGGAAGAGATCGCGAGAGACGAGACCGATTTCACCGGAACAAACGGCTCGGGAAAAACATACTCGATGGGCGCGCCGGCTTTACGCAGGGCGACCGCCTCGTGATGGTGCGCATCGATCTGTAGGGGAAACTCGCCGGCCGCGACCAGTTGCGAAACCAGAGTGCGTCCTTTGCGGATATTTAATTGCTGCGCTCCTAGGCTGCGCGCGATTTGTTTGCCCTTTTCATCGCCGTAATATTCCAGCACCGCGGCCAGCCAATCGTCGGCGTCTTGATCCATGCCCATTTTTCCCTTCCACTTCGGTTGCAAAAGATCGGCGATCGATTTCGGCGCCTGCGCGCGATCCACTTGTTTGGAATTGAAAAGATAGACCATGAGCGAGGCCCAGATACCGTTGAAGTAACCGTCTTTATCGTAGAATCCCGCGCGTAGGCCGCGTCGATACGGTGAGTCATGGCGGCCGATGGCGTTGGCTTTCTTGAGGGTATAGAGCGCGGAGCTGCGGATGTTGAGTATGTCGTAATTGAACTTGCCGGCGCGATGCTCGGTCAGAATCCGATTGAGCAAACTCTGCGGTCCGCCGGTCAAGATTTCTACTTTGAGAAAAGGATATTCCGCTTCAAACGCGCTGGTGAATTGGCGCAGATCCTCGCGATTCATCGGCGCGTACCAGACGACGCTGCGCTCGTTCTTGGCTTCGCGCACCAGCGCCGCTTGTCGTTCAACCGGCGCGAGGCGATTGATCTTGGCCAGCGTTTCATCAGTAGTGGCGGCTTGAACATTTGACGGATAGACAAAAAGCACGACCGAAATAAAAAGCATCCATACGAAAATTTGCCACTGGCGAAGCATGGTATACCTCCTTGGCTGGAGTTCGCGCTAAATCGGCCTGTCCAGGCGAAAAGTTTTTCCGGCGAGCCGTCCGACGGGCGGCGTCTGATCATCGACGTATGAGGCGAGCGCCTGGCCGACGAAGAGAAACAGTCCGTCCACCGCGAACTCGTGAACAACCCGGCATTCCACATTGGCGTGGCAACCGGCCACCAACGGAGCTTGGACATGGCTGGCGGGCGATGTGTCCAAGCCCAGGGCAACAAATTTGTCCTCGGTTGTGCGGCCGGTGAGATCGCGACTTTTGTCCACCGCGTGAAGCTGATTCTTCGAACAAACGTTCAACACGAACTCGCCGCTCTTCTGGATCATTTCGCGGCTGAAATTTTTGTCCTGGATGCCGATGACCAGCAGGGGAGGCTCGTCAGAGAGACCCAGGGCGCGGAACGCGAACTGGACGTTGTGCTTGCCCTGGAAAGCGGTGGAGATCAAGTAAAGTCCTGTCGGTGTAACGCGGTAGGCCTGCGGTAGTGGGAGTTCTCTTAACATGCAATGCTCCAGTTAGACTACCTTTGGTGTAGAACCCAGATTCTTATACCAGACTTCCGTTTCGGCGGAACTGTTTCGCTTGGCGAAATATTCACGATCATTGCCTGTTTGTTTAAGCTCGATAAGGAGTTCTCTCGCGCCGCCTAATGCCGCGAGCGAAGAGGCTAGACGGCATCAGCGCAATGCGAAACCCATTTGGAAATACTCGAACGCGCTCATTTGCGCCTTGGGCCATAAGCTGACCAACGGTGCAGGCGGATGGGCGCCAATGTGACGGAAGTCATCGACATCGGTAAGCTGCACGCCGATCGCATCGGCGCCGGCCTCGGCATATGCCGCCAGCCGTTCGAGGACCTGATCAACAGATTCTTTGGGTCGGGAGTCGCAGCGCGCAATTGGAACAAGCGATGAGTCGGTCCGGGCGTTGGCCGCGGCCTTGATCCGATCGACGACTCCAGGGAGCGGCGCGATGGCGAGATCCTCCGCCGGCGCGCCGTATTCGTTGACGAGGCTGTCCTCGAAGCGAATCGCCGCCGCGCCCGCGCGCTCGTACGATTTTACCGTTCGCGCCAACGCAGCGGTCGCGATACAAATGGTCCCGCTATCGACGATCAGCGGAATGTCACTTGATTCTGAGATCTGTCCGACGCGTTGGGCGATTTGCGTGATCGTGAGAAGATTGCGATCCGGCAGGCAAAAGTTTTTGTGAATCGCGTTGCCGGAAAGATGCGCCGCAGGGTAGCCGCAGTCTTGCACCAGGCGGGCGAACAGTGCGTCGGTCACGCCCGGCGCGATGGCGCCTTTGCTGTCAGCAAGAATTTCAGGTAAGCGAGCGTGTTTCTGTTGGTCGGTCATTTCTGTAAACTAATCTTCTATTCCATGCCGTCGGTGATGAATTGAATGACGTATCCGGCGGGATCGTCCATGTAGGTACCGCCTTGTCCGTCATGGCGCTCCTTGGCCGCGCCGCGGTCGCCGTTGGCGACGCCCAACCGGTCGAGGTGTGTTAGCGCCGCAGCCCATTTCGTCGCCGGAACGTAAAACGCGATGTGCGGACCCGGAACCTTGCGGCTCATGACCAATCCTTTCGGTGCGAACGGCGCTTGGGTCAAAATCAAAGTCTGGCCGCTGGCTATTCTTAACGTGGCCTGGCGGTTGTCCTCGGTTCGGCTTTGAACTTCGAAGCCGAGGACCTTCTCATAAAAATCCACCGAGGCATTTATGCTCGGCGCTTCCAGTTCGATGTAGCCGACGCCGGTCATTCGCCCGTTGGCGCGATTTGAAGCCACGCTTGAATTCTTCGGTGTATAGATCGCGTAGTGATTCCCAGCCGGATCAGTCATGAATAGGGATTGATCGGCAAACGAATAGGCATTGGCGACCGGTCCGTCAAAACGAGCGCCTAAGTCGCTCAGGTCTTTTGTGACTGCGTCGAGTCCCTGGGCAGTCGCCGTAAACGAATAAGTCGGCAACCCACGCGCGCGAGGCGGCTGCGGGCGCTCGTCACTTTGCAGATAAACCCCCATGCGCTTCCCGCCGATTTGGATGAACGTATGCGGCACTGCGCCGCGCTTGCGTTGGCGGGTGTTCAAGCCGTTGCGTTTGGTAATGACGCCGCCAAAGACTCGGACATAAAACTCTTCGGCAACGACAATGTCGTCGACGGGAACGACGAAATGATCCAACAATTCCGCTATTGCCATAGGATCCTCCGAGGTAATGGTTAACGCGACTATCCCGCTTTCAACTGCTTCATAAACCAGTCGGCGATATAGGTTCTGCGATCGAATCTCTTTTGGCCGTGGCCGACGCCGTCGAGCATCGAGCGGTCGGCCGAGTTCACCGCATTCTCGTAGAGATTGAGAGCGCCGCGTGGGTCCATGACGCGGTCGTCGATGCTATAACCAACGAGCAAAGGGCATTCGATTTCGTTCGCTCTGCCGATAAGCGTGAAATCTTTGATCTTCTCGCGCGCATCTTTGAGATGTTTGGCGCCCATGAGCCAGCGTAAGCGTTCCTGAATGGGCGGATAGTAATCGAAAATATCGTCGACGAGATTGTATGCGCCGCTCCAGACCGCGACGGCCTTGATCCTTTTTTCCGCTGTGGCGCAGCGCGGGCCCGAGTAGCCGCCCATGCTGGATCCATGCAACCCGATACGCTCGGCGTCGACGTCGGGACGAGTCACGAGATAATCGACCACGGCTTTGGCAACCCGCTCCGAGTCGGCTGGCGCGTAAAGTTTATGGTAGCGCAGCGTTCCACCGTGTCCCGGACCATCGACGTCGATAAACGACATGCCGCGGCGTACGTACTGGCCGGCACCACCGTCTTCGCCGCGAAGGAGAATTCCATCGGCGCCGCCGTAGTTATAGACGACCGGCAGTTTTGTTCCCAATTTACCGCGCCCGGCCCAGAAAAGAGCGGGCAGTTTGTGCCCTTCGTAGGGAATTTCCACGCGTTCGAATGGCGCAGTAACCTGACTCCACGCTTTATTGAAATTGTCTTCGAGCTTTTTGAAAGTCGGCAGCATGCGTGGATCGCCCTCCGCCATGTAGACCACCGCCCGACGGTAAAAGTCGGCGGCGCGTAGGTAAAACTCATGCGCGCTTTGCTTGCGGTTTTCCTGTTCGAAGCCTGCGGCCAGCTCTTCGTTTTTCCTCGCGACCTCCGTCCACTCTTTGTGCCAACTCTCGAGATTGAAAAATTTAACCCGGCGCGCCACACCCCGGATGTCCGGATCCGGATGGTCCGGCGAAACTTCCATGCGGACTTCCAGCTGTCCACCGCCGGCTAATCCTCTAGCCGGGTAGAGCAGTTTTTCCGCCTGTTCTCGGTTAAACACATCGCCGCCTGTTTGGTTTGCCATAACTGATACTCCCTCCGCGTTGGACGAATGGATTTGTTCTCTTGTTTGCCCCAGGCGCGGTGAGATTTCAACACTAAGATGTGTACAGGGCCGGGAGAGAAGCGCAACACGGGTGCGCTAATCGGGCCAACTCTAGACGTCGGGGCGAAAAAGCGACGAACGAACTGATGGATTCGTCTCCTCAGCCTCGCGACAGACGCAGGGTAGAGTGATTGTGAAGGTCGATCCACGGCCGGGTTTACTGGTCGCCTTTACGGTTCCGCCGAGAAGCTCGGTAAACGTCTTCACAATGTGCAGACCTAGGCCGACACCGCCGTAAGCGCGAGTTCTTGAGCTATCGAGCTGTCGAAAGCGGTCGAAAATCACCGGCAGTTCTTCGGCAGGAATGCCGATACCGGTGTCCCTGACGGCGAGCTCGACATGAGTATTGCCGGGGAGTTGGCGAGCCGTCACGGTCACCGTGCCCTCGTCGGTAAACTTAAGCGCATTGTTGATGAGGTTTTGCAGGATATGCTTGAGTTTATCGCGGTCGCTGTGCAACAAAGGAAGATCGGCACGATAGTCCCATTCGACGCGAATTTCTTTTCCGAACGGATAATCGTAGAGCACTTTGATCTCATCGAATAGCTTCACTAGTGGGAATTCCTCGCAGTCGAGGGACAATGCCCCAACCTCGATCTTGGTCGCATTCATGATGCTGTTGACCATGAATAGCAGCTCATCGGCGTGATGGCCGATTTTGTCCAGGGCTTTACTTTGTTCCGCGTTAATCTCGCCCATCACGCCTTCCTGAACGAGTTTAGCGTAGCCCGTGATTACGTTTAGCGGTGTCCTCAGTTCGTGGGACATGACGCTTAAGAAGTCCTCTCTGACTCGGTTGGCCTTTTCCAATGCGATCGCCTGCCGGCTAGTTTGTTCATAGAGCTGAGAATTATAGATGGCGGCGGCGGCATGTCCCGCGAGACTCCGAAGAAAAGTGATTTCTTCGTCGCTGAACTGGCGTTTCTCTTGCGCATAAAATGAGAGTATTCCAACCACCTGATTTTTGGCGACGAGCGGCAGACCCAGATAGGATTGAAATCCTTGCCGGGCAAAAAATGCACCGTCGAGGCCGGCGTCGGCAAGCTGTATGTCTGGTATCGAAATGGCGTCCTTCGACTGGAGAACGGGATGCGTCGACTCGCTGGCACCAGAGGGTTCGGACTGCCAAGTGATTTCATCGATACCGCGGCAAGCGACTCGGCGCAGCTGATGCGTGACTGAGTCCAGCAACATCACGGTCGTGGCCGTTCGTGGAACCAAGCCCGCGAGTCGCTCTAAGAGAACGCCTAGTACCGCACGCAATTCGAGTGTCGAGGTGGCCGCGATGTTGAGCTCGTAAAGAGCGGCTTGTCGGTCAGTGTGGCGTTTGATTTGCTGCTGCGCAGCTTTGTCCTTGGTGATATCGCGGATGATGCACACCGTGGCAATAGGAAATTTGCCGGCATCGCGCATGACGAACGATGAGAGGCTCACCACACCTGCCCCACCATCGGTCAGGCATTCTTGCTCGTGCAAAGAGCCGTTAAGAATTTGCCCCGCGAGCTCGTCGCCATCGGCGTCAAACACCCGCGCGAGGGTAGAACACGGGGTGCCTTCAAGCTCCGTTTCCGTGCGCCCAAACATGCGGCAAGCGCTGCGATTGGCGACGCGCACAAAACCGTCGTTGTCCAGCAGCAAAAGGGCGTCGTCCATGGCATTTATAATCTCTCTGGCGGCGAATTCCGGCGTGATGTCAAGCAGGCGGTAGCGCCGAATCGTGCGATCGACAAGGAAGATGAAACCGAGCACTGGGGCATAGCCGAACGGATAGAGGGGCACACCGAACGCCGGCAAGTAGTCGACTGATCCCAGATAAGCGATGCAAAACGCTGCAAGCAAACCTCGGTTTCGTAGCTTGCCGGTGCCGGAGACCGCGGACCGAACAGCAGTCCAATAGTGATACAGGCTCAGTGCCATGAGCCCGAAAAAGAAGCAAACAAAGAGAGCCGCCATCCAGTTGTAGCTCGGGTAGTAGCCCCACCAGTAGGGGCGAATCCCGGCAAGAAAGGCCTCACCCGAGAAAGTCGTGATCAGAAAGACGGCGGAAACTTCCCAAATCAACCAGACGCGGCGCTGGTAGCGGTTGTAGAGCTGCAGTGAGGTGACAGTGAAGTGATAAACCGATGCGGGAATGAACACTATTCCGATATGTCCGATGACGCTCCAGGCCGCCGCCACCGGTGCGGTCGAGGCGCAGTACATCAACGAATAACCGGACAGCCAGATAGCTGCCGCGGCGGTCATAATGAAAAAGGCAATGCTGACGCGCGAGTAGTGTTCACGAACGACAACCATCAGCCCGAGCGCCATCATGGTACTTGCTGTCAGAAGCGTCGGCAGGGCGAACAAACTGGTTTGGTAGTTGGCGGGATTGAAAAGCTCGGCACTCATGGGCTACGGGCGTGGCGATTAGTCGCCCTTGCGTTTTTGGCAGACTGCGGCGAAGGCTGAAAAAATGCGCCGCTGGTGCGTCTGTCGCGGCGCCAATACTTCCGGGTGCCACTGCAGGCCAAGCACGAACCCATGTTGGGTGCTTTCGATTCCTTCAATGACACCGTCCTCAGCGACAGCATTGACGACCAGACCTCGACCGAGCTTCTTGATCGCCTGGTGATGGGTTGTGTTGACCTCTAGACTTTGTCGTCGAACGATTTCGTGGAGCTGTGTGCCATCTTGCACTTGAACCCGATGGCCGCCGACCATCTTTCTGGCGCCCTGTTGATGCTCGACGGCGCCCGGCAGCTGAGCTGTGATGTCTTGATATAGCGAGCCCCCTAACACGACGTTGATCGCTTGGGCGCCGCCGCAAATTCCCAGGACCGGCAGATCGCGCCTTAACGCCGATGTCGCGAGCTCGAGCTCAAATTCAGTTCGTTGGGGTTTGATAATGCCGAGCTGGTTGATGGGCTTCTCTCCATAATAACGCGGGTGAATGTCGAAGTTGCCGCCGCTGATCACGAGGCCGTCGAGCAGATTCATGTAACGGCGCAGCCCACGGCTCGAACAAATAGCCGGCAAAATCAGCGACACAGCGCCGGCTCGTTCAACGGCTCTGACATAACGCAGGGGAAGGAACAAGGTTGGTTCGCTTTTAACATGGCTTCGATTGCTGGAATTGCTTGAAAGGTCGGCAGTAATGCCGATCAGCGGGGGAGAGCCACGCCTCATTTTTGCGGTTCGTAGAGCCGTTTGTAAATTCGATGATTACGCAGCACAAGTTTAACATAACCCCGCGTTTCGACATAGGGTATACGCTCGACAAATTCTTCGATGTCCTCGGTGGCGATTTCTTTCTCCCAGCGGTCGACTGCCGCCTCGCCGGCATTGTAAGCGGCAAGAGCTTTGAACCAGTTGTTGGAGTAACGTTGCAGCAAATCTTTGAGATATTGAGTGCCGAGCGCGACATTGACTTCTGGTTGAAACAGCGTTTCCGCGGAAGGAGTGGAGAGTCCTAGTTGTTTGGCGACTCGCGCTGCCGTAGGGGGAATCATTTGCATCAACCCGAGCGCCGCAGCCGGCGACCTCGCACGCGTGTCGAAGAGACTTTCTTGGCGGATCAAAGCCAAAACCAGATAAGGGTCGAGCCCGCGTTCTTGCGCCTGCTGTTGGATCAATTCCCAATAGGCGAGCGGATAGCGATAGAGGTCGCGCTCGCCTTGAGAAATCGGCAACTGATTGGCAAGGGTGAGGCTGCGGCCGTAAGCACGGCTGTGAAAATATTCGCGCATCAGGAGGGCGCGCACGCGGCCATTCGGCTTGCTCCGTCGATTGACCTCGTCCAGCTCGACAACGGCGAGTTGGTGCAGCGATAGCGCGGTGAGCTCCCGCGCCCGAGAAAGGTGGAAGGTCATCTCCGGGCCGACTGGTGGGTCCGACTCAATGACGGCGTTCAGTTTTGTTGGTTTATTGTCTTCAACCGGGCTTCCCAACCGCTCGAGGCCGCGCAGGGCGAGCGCCTGATAGTAGGATTCCTCTCCGCCGTTGACAATTTGCCGGTGAATCTGCTTGGCGGTCTCTGCATCTCCCAATCGCTCGGCAATACGCGCCTGCCAATAGTATGCAGCGGTCGCAAACGGACCGTCTTTGCTCTGGGCAACTAACTCACGAAAAGCAGCCGATGCCGACTGTAACTCGCCACTGCGATAGTAAAGCCAAGCGAGTCGCCAGGCGGCATCATCGCGAACTTCGCTCTTGGGAAACTGCTTTTGGACGGTGGTGTAAAGCTGGATCGCCTCTTCCTTTCGCCCGAAGTACTCGTGGATGTCAGCGGAAGCATAGCGCGCGCGGTCGACATCGGCACTCGTCGGATATTTTGCCACTAAAAGTTTGAAGTATCCGAGCGCCTGGATATTGTCGTGCCGATTCCAGAGAATTTGGCCGATTTGGTAAAGCGCTTTGGGAGCTTCGGCGCTATCCGGAAAATCGCGGGCGATCTGTTCCAACACGGGAATCGCTTCGTTTCGACTACGAGTGGTAAGTTGGAGCGCTGCTAGCTTGGTCAGATAACGCAGCCGCAGCTCCGGCTGGGAGACATTATTCAGCAGCTTCTTGTAGAGAATCTCAGCTTCATTACTTTGCCGTTCGCGGGTCAGGCGATCGGCTTCGTCGGCCAGAGAATCAATCGTGTAAAACGGAAAAAGGTCCGGAAATTCCTCGCGCAACCGGGCTTGGGCCTTTCTCGCGGGGGCCGTCCAGCGCGAATTGGGTGATGTGTTGCGCAACTCATTGTAAAGGGAATGGGCGCGACTGGGATCGCCTTCCGCTTCCAGAGCCTGCGCTTGTAAGTACAACGCTTCTTCGGCGATTTCCCGTTTCAGCGACTTGTCCGCGCGGAGTTGGCGCAGCCCGTCGACGGCGCTGGCATAATGCTTCTCGACGATGTCGGTCTTCGCTCGTAGAAGCGCGGCGGCGGGTAACCAAAGGCTCTGCGGAAAACGCTGTCGCAGCTGCGCTACCAACTGGCGAGCCTGGTCCACGTTCGCCTCACTCAAGGCGATCGCCGCGAGATAATACAGACTGTAGTCTGCGAGGCGAAACTTTGGTTCGAGGGTTTTTTGAAAGAGTTCTTTCGCCTGGGCGAGATTGCCGCTGGAATAGAGCGCATAGGCTTTGGCAAAAATTTCACCTTGATCACCGGTCTGCGGAAATAGCGGCTGAGGAAAACCGGCGAAAATTGACACCAACAGAAGTATGCGAGCCCGGTTGGCCATTTCTTTGGCAAAGTTTAACCAAGGTCGTCTTGGGATTCAATCAAGTCGCGATTCTCTTCCGTGAATGTCGCGAATGACGCCGTTATTCGAGATCGACCGGCAGAGTTGTTTTTTTAACAGATGAACGTTATGGTTTTTGGCAATCGAAGAAGCACGCGGCCACTAGCGGCGGATCAGATTCTAGCGGGGGTGACGTCGTTTGAAGATTGACGGGAGCTATACATTTAACGCGCCACGGGACCGCGTATGGCAGGTTTTGCTCGATCCAAAAATCATGTCTCAGTGCATGCCCGGCTGTGAAAGCATGAACGAAGTGGCACCGGATCAATTCGAGGCGGTTATGAAGGTGGGTGTCGCTTCGGTGAAAGGTACGTATAAGGGAAAGGTTTCGATCAAAGACAAGCAGGCCCCATCCCATTATGTCTTGAGCGGCGAAGGATCGGGTGGCCCTGGTTTCATGCAGGGCGACGTCGCTATCGATTTAGAAGAACAAGACGGTAAGACTGTGCTCAAATACAGCACCGATGCCAGAATTGGCGGGCTCATTGCCAGCATTGGGCAGCGAATGCTAAACGGGGTCGCCAAGATGATGGTCGAGCAGTTTTTTAAAAAGATGGAAGCTTTTGTCTGATGCTGCGAAAGTCAAACGGCGCCGATTCTCTTTTGTCATTTGTCACGATATATCGAGCGCTCGAGTAGCGTCGTGTCGCCCATCGTAAGCGTCGTCATTCCCACCTTCAACCGCTGGCCCGTGGTCGGGGAAGCCGTCGAATCGGTCTTCGCACAGAGCTACGCTAACTTCGAGCTCATCGTCGTCGACGATGGTTCGACGGATGCGACGCAGGAAGAATTGGCAAAATTTGGTTCTCGGCTACGATTGTTCGCTAAAGCCAGAGGAGGCGTGGCTGCCGCGCGTAATTTCGGCGTCAGCCGAGCGGTCGGGCGCTATATCGCCTTTCTCGATTCCGACGACCTTTGGCGGCCCAAAAAGCTGGAAGTTCAAACCGCTTTCATGAAACGACATCCGGAAATTCAGATCTGCCAAAGCGAAGAAATTTGGATTCGTAATGGCAGCAGAGTCAATCCGAAGGCAAAGCACCAAAAATTTTCGGGCGACATATTTTCCCGTAGCCTTGATCTTTGTTTGGTGAGTCCGTCGGCGGTGATGATGACGAAGACGTTGTTCGAGCAGGTCGGCGGCTTCGATGAATCGTTCCCGGTGTGCGAAGATTATGAGCTTTGGTTGCGTATTGCCGTTGAGCATTTGGTAGCGTTGATCTCTGAACCTCTGGTGGTGAAGCGGGGCGGTCACGCTGATCAGTTGTCACGTTCCATGTGGGGCATGGACCGCTACCGAGTCTTGGCACTGCAGAAGTTGTTGCGATCGGGCTTGCACGGTAGGCGGAAAGCAGCGGCGCTGGAAGTCATGCGCTCCAAAGTTGCAATTCTTGCACAAGGCGCGCGTAAACGTGGGAAGGAACGAGAGGCCAAGGACTATGACGCGATCGCGGCGGAGTTTGACCGGGAGAGTGTAGATGTCGGAGATGGAGATTCGCGATTACGCAAAAGAGAGGGGCTTTCACCCGAAGACGCTGGAGCGGTGGCTTAGCTGGGAGCGAGCGGACCGGGACGCCCTGGCTGAGATCGCTCAAATTTTCAAGATGGGTGAAAACCACCTGCGCGACATAATGGATTGGCTCGAAGAAATTGCCTTGCGCGATCGATCGAGAGTTTGTGACGTCCTCGGTAGCAAAGCGATTACCGATATAAAAACCGACCCGCGGCTTGGCCGAGCCGATAAGGTTAAACGCATCAAAGAACACCTCAGGCGGTCGAGATTTCCGCGGCTGGCGGAGACCGAAGATGCGATCCGAGCCAAGATCCAGGCGCTGAAGCTCCATCCTGAGATTCGCCTCAGTGTACCACCGAGTCTCGAAGAAGGAAGACTTCGGGTGGAGTTCAGTGCGACAAATCATGAAGAACTGAAGCGGCTCATCGCGAAACTAACGGAAGCGAAAGAAAATAGTATTATCCCGGAAATCTTCGATCTTCTTTCCGGCCGGATGGCGACACAGAATAAATTTTGATGCGCCAGGTTCCTTGAATGAAATCGTTCGCGCCAGCGGAAGTGATTGTCGAGCGCGGCTCCGAGTCGAGTCCGATCTTTCATAATCTGCGCCGGAGCTTGCCGCAAGTTCCTTTCAGTTATGTTGACGCTTTATCAACGCCCAACCGGAACGGATCACCACTCAATGGCGGCTTCGGCGCAGCGAAACGAAGACTTTATTTGACCAAGTATAAGGGGGAGTTCTTTAAGAAATGTCCCGGGAGCGATGGGCAGGTATGCTGCAACTACTTCGTCATCAACTTCGCCAGCAACTGCCCGATGGATTGCAGCTACTGCTACTTGCAGGATTATCTGGTGGACAATTCGGCGCTCAAGGTGTTCAGCAACGTCGGTGATTTGATCGACGAAGCCGATCGGACACTGAAAAAGCACCCCGGCGTCTTTTTCCGCATCGGCACCGGCGAGATCACGGACAGCCTGGCGCTGGAGCCGTACACGGGAATGGTAGGCGAACTGATCCCGTACTTTGCTGAACAACCTAACGTGCTATTGGAGCTTAAGACGAAAAGCGATTGCGTCGATAGCTTGCTTCATTTCGACCCAAAGGAGCGGATAGTGGTTGCCTGGTCGATGAACCCTCAAAGCCTAATCGATCGCGATGAGCACGGCACGGCATCACTCGGCGAAAGGCTCAATGCCGCGCGCCGCTGTCAAGAGGCAGGATACCGTTTAGGCTTTCACTTCGATCCCATCATCGAGTATCCCGGTTGGGAAGTCGATTACCAAGCCATGATCGAGGAGATTTTTGCGGCAATCGATTGGCGCCGGCTAGCGTGGCTCAGCCTGGGCGTGCTGCGCACCACGCCCGGTCTCAAACGGACCATGCGCGAGCGCTTTCCCCGAACGCAGCTTGTGACCGGCGAGCAGGTCCTTTGCCCGGATGGCAAGTTACGTTATTTTTATCCTCTGCGAATTGAAATGTATCGCAAGATGGTTCAGTGGATTCGTCGGACGGCACCGACCGTGAAAATCTATCTTTGCATGGAATCACGCGAAGTCTGGCAGCAGGTGTTTGGTTTCGCCCCGGCCTGTGAAAAGGAGCTTGGCAATCAAATCGCGCCGGCCGGTCCCACAGCTTGCTCATGACAGGTAACGACAGCGCGATAGGCGTGTTTGACTCCGGCATTGGCGGTCTCACGGTCTTGCATCAAATTATCGAGGCCTTACCGAAGGAGAATACCGTTTACCTGGGCGATACGGCGCGGGCACCTTACGGCACGAAATCCGTGGAGACGGTGCTGAGTTATTCTTTTGAAAATTGCCGATTTCTCGTCGAAAAAGACGTCAAACTCGTGGTCGTTGCCTGCAATACGTCGACGGCTATCGCCCTCGACCAATTGAAAGTTAAATTGTCGCTGCCAGTGATCGGCGTAATCGAGCCGGGGGTACGGGGCGCAATCAAGAGCACAAAAAGTAAAAAAGTTGGTGTTATCGGCACGGAGGCGACGATTCAGAGCGGCGCTTATACTCGCGCGCTCAAAGCGGCGGACCCGGAGATCGAAATCTATAGCAGGGCGTGCCCGCTGTTCGTGCCGCTTGTTGAAGAGGGCTGGACGGACAACGAAGTCGTCGAGATGACCGTGAAAGCCTATCTCGGAAGTCTCAAGCAAAGTGGCGTCGACACCTTGATTCTTGGCTGCACGCATTATCCTTTGCTAAAAAAAGCGATTAAAAAATTTATCGGTAACGACGTCCACCTGGTCGATTCCGCCGAGGAGACGGCCAAAGAAGTCGCCTCTATACTCAAAACGAAAGCGATCGCCAGAAAGACCGGAAAGGGGGGACACAGCTTCTTCGTCACAGACGCGCCTGATCGTTTTATTAAAGTGGGTCGGCGCTTTCTCGGCGAAAAGGTCGAATCGGCGGTGCGCATCGAACGCTGACCGGGCGATGCGCGTTGCTGACGAACGGCTTTAAGTTGCCTCGAAAATCAGGTATTTTATAATGCCGGATTGATTCAAAAAAGTCTCCTCGATTTCTCAAAAGCAGGGAGAAAAATCATCGCATTATGGATTGGATAAAGAGGCTCATCGGCACGAAGAACGACCGCGAGATCAAGCGGATTCGTCCGTACGTTGGGAAAATTAACGAATTGGAGCCCGAATATCAGCGGCTCAGCGACGCCGAGCTCAAGGAAAAAACCGAACAATTTAAGAAACGCATAGCCGAAGCAACTGCAGGTCTGAATAAAGACCTGGAAGAGGCGCGCAACGAAGCCGTGACGGTGGAGCCGGATCAGCGCGAAGAGCTTAAAAATAGCGTCGACGAATTGGACAAGGAGTTGCGCCAAAAGGAATCCGAAGTTCTTGAAGAACTGCTGCCGGAGGCGTTCGCGGCCGTGCGTGAAGCGTCGAGGCGCACGATCGGGTTGCGCCATTTCGATGTTCAAATGATCGGCGGGGCCGTGCTGCACGAGGGCAAGATCTCCGAAATGAAAACGGGTGAAGGCAAAACTCTTGTGGCGACGCTGCCACTGTACTTGAACGCGCTCACAGGGCGCGGTGTCCATCTGATCACCGTCAATGATTATTTAGCACGCCGGGATGTGCAGTGGATGGGGCCGATCTACCACAAGTTGGGTCTGAGCACTGCGTCGATCGTTCACGAGGTAAGTTACCTCTTTGATCCGACTTATCTCACGAAAGACTATCGGTATCTCAATTTGCGGCCGATAACACGCCAGGAAGCTTACCTCGCCGATATAACGTATGGCACCAACAACGAGTTTGGTTTCGATTATCTCCGCGACAATATGAAATTCTCCTTGGAGGAATATGTACAGCGGGAGCTAAACTACGCCGTGGTCGACGAGGTCGACAACATCCTCATCGATGAGGCGAGGACGCCGCTGATCATTTCAGGCCCGGCTGAGGAATCGACCGATAAGTACTACAACATCGACCGCGTCATTCCCAAGCTGCAAAGAGGCGCTGTTATTCAAGGCGACCCGTCGCAGGAGGATCGCGCGGCGATCGAGGCAAAGGGTGATTACACCGTGGATGAGAAGAGTCGCTCGGTGACGTTGACCGAAGGCGGTGTGGCAAAAGTCGAGCGCTTGCTCGGTGTGCACAATCTCTACGACCCGCGCCAGATTGATACCCTGCACCACGTGCAGCAGGCGCTTAAAGCCCACGCGATTTTCAAGCGCGACGTCGATTATGTCGTGAAAGATGGCGAAGTGATCATCGTCGACGAATTCACTGGTCGACTAATGCCCGGGCGGCGGTGGTCGGACGGGTTGCATCAAGCGGTCGAAGCCAAGGAACGCGTGCATATTCGCGAGGAAAACCAGACGCTCGCGACAATCACGATCCAGAACTATTTTCGGATGTACAAGAAACTGGCGGGAATGACCGGAACCGCTGATACCGAGGCTCCCGAATTTAAGAAGATCTATAAATTGGACGTTATGGTAATCCCGACCCATCGCACGATGGTTAGGGACGATCTCCCCGATGTCGTCTATCGCAGCGACAATGAAAAGTATGACGCAGTCGTCCAGGAGATCGAAGAGCGCAACAAAAACGGTCAACCCATCTTGGTCGGCACGACTTCGGTGGCAAAGTCTGAGCGTCTCTCGCGCATGCTCAAGAAAAAAGGGATCAAGCACAACGTACTGAATGCGGTCAACCATGAAGCCGAGGCTAGCATCATCGCCCAGGCGGGTCGGTTCAATGCCGTGACCATCGCGACCAACATGGCCGGTCGCGGCACGGATATCTTGCTCGGCGGCAATCCGGAGTTTCTGGCGCGCTCAGATATGGAAAACGAATGGATCAGCCGCGCGACGAAGCTGCCGACGCAGGGGGCCGCACGATATGAAGATGCCTTGAGGCAGCTTAGAGAGAATTACGAAGAAGAGGTTCAGAAGGCAGAGAAAAAGTATGTTCAGGACGGAGAGATGTTCGAGCAAAAGCGCGGCGAGGCTTTGAAGCGGACCACGGATCTGCAACGTGAGATCCGCGCGATCTCACCCTTCCGTGACGCACGCGAGCGCTACGAAGATCTTTCAGCCACCGAATTGATTGACGCGCTGCATCATATGCGGCCGATTCCCGATGCCTATCTTAGGGCGAAGCAAGCACTTGAGGCCGCTATCTTAAATTCACGCAATGGTGACGCAGGGGAAACGCCAACGGATTTCGAGGAGGCAAGACAGGACTTTAGTGCGGCGTTGGAGCGTTGGCAGCAAAATGGTGGCGAACGGCAAGGCTTGATGGAGGCATTGGATGAACGTCGCCGCCTCTACGAGCAGCAGCTCATCGACCTCGAATTTGAAAACGCCCGGGCGGTTTTGGCTCATGGCGAGCACGCGGAGGTGGTGAGTGAATACGAGAAGGCGCACCGCGCGTTCGAGGAAGCCGAGGTGAGCTGCGACGAGATTCGTGTGCCGTACGAGCAGGCCGTACAACAAGCGCAACAGAGCTACGAAACCAAGCGGCAGGAATACCTCCAGATGGTGGAGCAGGTACGCGAGCAGTTGGACAAGGCGCCGGAGGAGTTCCGCCATCGATTCGACGAAATCCTGGCCGAGTACAATAAAGTCTGCGCTCACGAGAAAGAAAAAGTCATCACCGCCGGCGGCTTGCACATCCTGGGCACGGAGCGCCACGAAAGTCGGCGCATCGACAACCAATTACGCGGCCGTGCCGGACGCCAAGGAGATCCAGGATCGTCTCGTTTTTATCTCTCCTTGGAGGATGATTTGATGCGCATTTTCGGCGCGGACCGGATTCAAGGGATTATGAGCCGGCTCGGTATGGAAGAGGGCGTTCCGATCGAACATGGTCTGGTGACGCGCGCCATCGAGAACGCGCAGAAGAAAGTCGAAGGACATAATTTTGATATTCGTAAGCATCTGCTGGAGTACGATGACGTTCTGAACAAGCAGCGCGAGGTGATTTACACTTATCGGCGCGACGTACTCAAAGGTGAAGCCCTGAAAGAGCAAGTCCTCGATATGGCCGAAGGGCTGGTCGAGGACGTTATTGCTCGATACGCCGACAGCGAGCTTCATCCATCGGAATGGGATCTGAATGGCTTGCGCGAAGGCATCTATCATCAGTTCAACCTGCGACTGGAACTTAATCCGGAACAAGAGGAAGAGCTCACAGAGGACAAGCTCCGCGAGATCACGAGCCAGAGAGTCGTCGACGCGTACGAAGACAAAGAAAAACGATTCGGCGCGCCGATGCTGCGCCAGCTGGAAAAGATTATCATGCTGCAAACCATCGACACCCTGTGGAAAGACCATCTTCTCAACATGGATCACCTGAAGGAAGGCATCGGCCTGCGCGGTTACGGACAGAAGAACCCTCTACAAGAATACCAAAAGGAAGGGTTCGACATGTTCGAAGACATGAAGCGTCGAATTCAAGAAGATGTCGTGCAAAAGTTGTTCACGGTGGAGTTAGCAAGGGAGAGCGTTGCTCCCGAAGTCGAGTTACAGCAACCGCGGCCGCAAAGGATGGTGTTAAGCCACGGAGATGAGCCGATCGCGGCACGTTCCAGTGGCCCGGCAAAACGGGAAGGGGAAAAGGTCGGTCGAAACGATCCATGCCCGTGTGGCAGCGGCAAGAAGTACAAGCGCTGCCATGGTAAGTAAAGACTGTTCTCCCGTTAGAGTTCCTCTCGCGAGATCCAAAGCCGTGACACGGTTCGCCACTGCACTTTTGCAGTGAGCGATTTTCATTGGGCGAACACCGGCACGTCTTCGCGCATCGAATTTGCTAGGCAGTAATTGCGAATCAGCTAACCGCTCAACCCCCAAGAGGCTTGCTCAAGTCCCAAGTAAACTTGTTTCGTGAGCCTCCACCTCTCCGGCTCTCAACTCGCTTGTATGTTCGATATGGGAGTTCGATGGGACGCTGTTGCCAGCGCCTAATTTGATGATGCGGTCTTTGAATACGTGTAAATCCTTGGTGGCGTTTCTGGTATCGATGACCAGAGTTGCCGCCTCGACGATCTTTCGGAAGTCATAAACGCTGTGGTCGGTGAGAATGATAATACAATCATGTTTAGCGATTTCAGCCGGCGAGGGGTCGATTGACTTAAGTGCGCTTCCGCCCAGCCGTAATGTGGGGACAAGCGGGTCGTTGTAGGAAAGAATCGCGCCCTTGTCGGCGAGCAGGCGCATCACATCGAGCGCCGGCGATTCGCGACAGTCACTGACATTTTTTTTGTAGGCGACCCCAAGAATCATGATTTTGGAGCCGCGGATACTCTTGGACACTCGGTTGAGCCCATCGCTGACCAGCGTGGCTACGACCGAAGGCATCATGCCATTGATCTCCGCCGCCAGGCCAATGAATCGCGCCTGGAAGTTGAGCGCTTTGAGTTTCCACGCCAAATAGTGCGGATCGATGGGTATGCAGTGCCCGCCAAGCCCGGGGCCCGGATAAAATGGAATGAAGCCGAACGGCTTGCTCGCAGCCGCATCGATCACCTCGTAGACGTCGACGCCCAACAGATCACACATCAGGGCAAGTTCATTTACCATGCCGATGTTGACGCTGCGAAATGTATTCTCCAAGAGTTTAACCATTTCGGCGCATTTGGTGCTGCTGACGGGGATCACACGATCGATAAACTGCGAATAAAACAGCCGTGCGATTTCCGTGCATTGTGCCGTAATACCGCCGACTATTTTCGGTGTGTTCCGCGTATGGAAAGTTACGTTACCGGGATCGATCCTTTCGGGAGAAAAAGCAAAAAAGAAGTCGCTTCCCACCTTAAGG
>DASPXM010000393.1:0-11677 GCA_035637295.1 Verrucomicrobiia bacterium | reverse complement strand
GTACTCGCCCAGGAACGCGGAAAATATTTCTTCTGTCGTTAATGTTGCCGCCAGCGGTAAATATCCGCCGGTGATGCCCTTGGCCAGGCAAAGAATGTCCGGCGTCACGCCCGCATGTTCGCAAGCAAACATTTTTCCCGTGCGGCCGAAACCCGTGGCCACTTCATCGAGAATGAAAAGAATATCGTGCCGCCGGCAGATTTCGCCGAGCGCGTGGACGTAGCCCGCCGGCTGCGCCCACATCCCCGCCGCGCCTTGCATCAGCGGCTCCATGACCAGGGCGGCTAGATTATTTTCATTCTGGGAAAGTTTCTCCTGTGCATGCTTGATTGCTGCTTCGAGAGCCTGATCTTCGCTCATTCCTTGGCAATAGCGGAATACATGAGGCGGCGTGATTCGCAGTACGGAAAAAAGCAGATTCTTGTAAAATCGGTGAAAAGTTTCGGAATAGCCCATGCTCATCGAGCCCACGGTGTCGCCGTGGTACGATTCCGCGAGTGACGCGATCTGGGTCCGTTGCTGTTCGCCCTTGAGTTGCCAATATTGAATCGCCATTTTCAAGGCGATCTCGACAGCGGTCGCGCCATTGTCCGAATAGAAAACCCGCTTCAACCTTTTGGGCGCGATCTCGATCAATTTTTGCGCGAGTTGAATACCGGGCACATGGCTGACTCCGAGAAAAGTCGAATGAGCGATGCGGTCCAGCTGTTCTTTGATCGCGTCGTCAATTTCTTTTTTTCGATGTCCGTGGACATTGCACCAGAGCGACGAAACGCCGTCCAAGTACTTCCGGCCTTGGACATCGATCAAGTAATGGCCGTCGGCCCGACTGATGATGCATGGCTCTTCGCCCATCCACTCCCGCATCTGCGTGAACGGGTGCCAAAGATAACTGTGGTCGAGATGCTTTAGCTTTTCGTAATACGTCGGCATGTCTTTTTTGCATTCACCGTGGAGACGCTGAGGACGCCGAGGTAAGAGTCTAAGATTAATAATCTCTGCGTGCTCTGTGCTCTGCGGTGAATCCCATTCTCCCCTTTGATTGCGGCTCGCCGCGCTAGGCCAATTAATTCTAACTCGTAAGCGCAATCACGGCCCTTTCACGTCCCGGAACACTTTTAAAGCGCGATCGATATGTTCTCGGGTGTGCGTGGACATGAGCGTGATCCGTAGACGGGATGTTCCGGGCGGCACCGTCGGCGGGCGAATGCCCTGGGCGAAAATTCCTTGCGCTAACAGGCGCTCGGAGAACTGCATGCACTTCCCGGCGTCGCCGATAATGAGCGGCAAAATTGGGCTGTCGTTTGCGCCGGGCGTAAAGCCCAACTCTCGCAATCCCTCTTTGAGCATTCGACAGTTATTCCATAGCGCTTCGCGTCGCCCGGGTTCGCGTTCGACCAAATCGATCGCCGCCATCGCCATCGCCATGATCGCCGGCGGCAAAGACGTGGTAAAGATGAAACTGCGGCAGCGGTTGATCAAAAGCTCGCGCACTGTGCGGCTGCCGGCGACATAAGCGCCGAATCCGCCGAGCGCTTTCCCCAATGTGCCCATCTGCACCGCCACCCGCTCGCCCAATCCTAACTTGGCGACAACACCCGCGCCATTGGTTCCGAAAATGCCGGTCGCGTGTGCCTCATCGACCATCACCATCGCGTCATATTTCTCGGCGAGCTCGACAATTGCAATCAAAGGACTTTCGTCACCGTCCATGCTGAAAATCGACTCGGTGACAATCAGCTTGCGCCGAGCGTTGGTCACCTGCTTAAGCCCGTCTTCAAGCTGATCGAGATCGCCATGGGCATAAACAATCGTCTTGGCACGCGACAAGCGACATCCGTCGATGATGCTGGCGTGATTGAGCGCGTCGCTAAGAATCGCGTCGCCCTCGCCGGTCAACGTCGAGAGAATTCCCGTGTTCGCCTGGAAGCCGGAATTTAATACTAGCGCTGCTTCGGTTCCTTTGAACGCAGCGAGCCGGTTTTCCAATTCTTCATGTAAGGTCATGTTACCGGAGATCAGACGAGATGCGCCCGAGCCACAGCCATAGCGGTCGATGGCTTCCTTGGCCGCGGCGGCAAGCTCGGGGTGATTGGCAATACCGAGGTAATTATTCGACGAAAAGTTGATGACCTCTCGGCCATCGAGCATTAAGGTTGGCCCCTGATCATTTTCTACAAGCCGCAAGCGGCGGTAGAGGGATGCCTGCTTTATAGCTTGCAACTCATCGTGGATAGTATCGGCGGCCATTTGTCGACTTACTTAGATAATATAGGGGCGGCGGCGCCGCAACTCGGCTTCAGATGCGGAAACAGTCTCCGTAGGTAAAGAATCCGTGACAGAGAGAACGATTTACTTCAGGGGACAAACTTCAAGCAGCCGCGGTGCTGCGCAGTTTACGTTGCACTGCTTTCATCTCGGCCACGAACCGACGATATTCTTTTTCTTGTTCGTCTTTCTCGCGTAACCTGTAGATCGACGAAGGATGGATGGTGATAAAGACCGCGGCACCCGAGTCACCGTCGAGAAACTTCCCCCGTTCTTGCGTAATGCGAACGATTCGTCCCATCATCGATTGAGCCGCGGTGGCGCCCAGGCAGACGACCACCTTCGGGTGAATGATTTGGATCTCCGCCTCAAGCCAAGGCTTGCAGGCTACCACCTGCCGGATCAGCGGCTTTTGGTGCAAGCGTCGCTTGCCACGCTGGATCCACTTAAAATGCTTGACAGCGTTGGTGATGTAAACCTCGTCGCGCGGAATACGCGCTTCAGCGAGGGCTTTGTCTAGCAAACGACCTGCCGGTCCGACGAACGGATGGCCCTGGCGATCTTCCATGTCTCCCGGCTGCTCACCGACGAGCATGACGCTCGCGTCTTTCGGCCCCTCGCCGAAAACCGTCTGGGTCGCGTTCTTGTACAGATCGCACCCTTTGCAAGAACGTGCAGCGGCCCGCAAGCTCTCGAGAGTATGCCGCTTGGGCAGGAATGCGGCAGCCGACGTTTTTTGTAAGGTCGCCATAAATAAAAATTAGCACTCTCATTGACCCACAGCTAGAACGGCCGGGCGCGATATCGGATAGTTCACCGCGGAGGCGCTGAGGACACGGAGGGGAGAGTGTAAAATGAATAATCTCTGCGTACTCTGTGCCTCTGCGGTGAATCCCATTCTCCCTTTTGCTGGCTTGCTGCGCTAGGCCTTCTCGTCGCCCTTGCCACTACGAAGCAGAGTTGGTTAAAGTGACCGGAATCACGCGCGCGTCAAGAGCAATGGCCAAAGCAAAAACTATTTTCGCCTGTCAGAGTTGTGGCTACCAGTCGCCCAAGTGGCTCGGCAAGTGCCCTGATTGCGGTCAGTGGAACACATTCGCCGAGGAGCGCTTTGAAAAAGCATCGACGGCGCGCGGCGAGCTCAGTCTTGGGACGAAAGAAGAACCCGCGCCGATCCACGAAATCGATACCTCTGAAGAAGGCCGCGTGCTTTGCGGCATCGGCGAATTTGATCGTGTGCTCGGCGGCGGACTCGTCCCCGGTTCGGTCATTCTCATCGGCGGCGATCCCGGCATCGGCAAATCGACGCTGCTCCTTCAGGCTTTCGCTGCTGTGAGTCGAAACGGACTTACCTGTCTCTACGTCTCGGGCGAAGAATCGCCGCGTCAAATCAAAATGCGCGCGGAGCGGCTCGACATTGATGCGCCGAATTTGCTCGTGCTCAGCGAAACTTCGCTCGAACGCATTCTCGATCACATCGAGAAGATCAAACCCGGCTTATTGGTCATTGATTCGGTGCAGACAATTTTTTCGTCGGCAATTCCTTCCGCGCCCGGCAGCATCGCTCAAGTCAGAGAAGCCTCCGGCGCGATCATCGTGTTAGCCAAAAAAACCGGGCTTACGACGTTTTTGATTGGCCACGTCACTAAAGACGGGGCCATTGCAGGGCCACGGCTGCTCGAGCATATGGTCGACACCGTGCTCTATTTTGAAGGCGAGCGCGGCCACAGTTTTCGCATTCTCCGTGCGGTGAAGAACCGCTTCGGCTCGACCAATGAGATCGGCGTCTTCGAAATGAAGGAAGCCGGACTGAAAGAAGTCAGCAACCCCTCCGAAATCTTTCTCATGGAACGGCCGCTGCAGGTCCCCGGCTCGGCAGTCGTTTGCAGTATGGAAGGTACGCGGCCGATCCTGGTGGAGCTGCAGGCGCTGGTCAGCCGATCATTCTTGGCCGTACCGCGGCGAACCACGATTGGGGTCGATCACAATCGCGTCGCGCTTCTCGTTGCGGTCTTAGAAAAAAAGATGGGTGCCAAATTTTTTGACCAGGATATTTTTGTCAACGTGGCGGGCGGCGTCCACGTCGATGAGCCGGCGGTCGATCTCGGCATTGTTGCGGCGGTGGCGTCCAGCAGCCGGGAAGAAGCACTCGATCCCAGGACGGTATTTTTTGGCGAAGTCGGGCTGGCCGGAGAGATTCGCGGCATCTCACAAGCGGAGGCGCGTGTCAAAGAAGCGGGAAAACTCGGCTTCGAGCGGTGCATCCTGCCAGCGAGTAATTGTGCTCAATTGAAGCATATCAAACACCCTCAGCTTTGCGGCGTCGGCGCGCTCAGTGAATGTTGGAAACTGCTTTTCTGAGCACGTTGCGTGTGCGTTCAAGGTTCAAAGTTGGGATTGTGCTTATCCGGTTCATAAAACAACGGCCCACGTTGAACATTGAACCTTGAACTTTGAACGAGTAGCATCACGCGTAACCGAGGTGACGTTTTAAATGCTTCCCAAGGAACACAACGAGCTTTTGACGAGGACCGGAGAAGGCATGCCGATGGGGGAGCTGATCCGGCGCTATTGGATTCCAGCACTTTTATCCGAGGAAATCCCCGAGCCGGATTGCCCTCCCGTGCGCGTGCGGATCTTGAGCGAGGAGCTGGTTGCGTTCCGTGACAGCCGCGGAAGAATCGGGCTGTTGGAGGAACATTGCCTGCATCGCGGCACTTCGCTGTTTTTCGGACGCAACGAGGAATGCGGGCTCAGGTGCATTTACCACGGCTGGAAATACGACGTAGAGGGCAAGGTGGTGGACACACCGGCAGAGCCCGCGGGAAGCGACTTCAAGAACAAGCTCAAGCACAAAGCCTATCCGACGGTGGAGGCAGCAGGAATCGTTTTTGCTTTTCTGGGCCCGCGGGAGAAAATGCCACTTTTCCCCAATTATGAATGGGCGCAGTTACCGAAGCAGCAGACTTACGTGACTAAGGGTCTGTTGGAGTGCAATTATCTCCAGGGGCTTGAAGGCGAATGTGACTCTTCTCACCTTTCCTTTCTGCACCGCGAGTTCACCGCTTCGGGGCGCCGTCAGCTCTTCGCTTTGGATTCTGCTCCTGAGTATGAAACTGAGGAGACGGACTTCGGCGTGCGGTTAATCGCGACGCGCAAAGCCGGAGCCGATAATCAGTATGTGCGCGTCTCGAGTTTCGTCATGCCGGTTTCTTGCTGGGTACCGGCACGAAACAGAGAGAATCACATCTACGTGCCCGCCGACGATGAACACGCATGGAGATATGATTTGGGCTTTCTCCGTGACCGCAAGCCTACCAAAGAAGACCTGAATCGCAAAACCCAGATCGGCCCCGACTACCACCGCATCCGAAATCTAAAGAACAACTATCTCCAAAACCGCCAGCTCCAAGCGACCACGGATTACACGGGGATCGAGAACTTTCTCAACGAGGATGGCTGCGCTACGGAATCTATGGGGCCGATCTATGATCGCTCGCGCGAGCACTTAGGGGTGAGCGACAAGGCGGTGATCGCCGTGCGGAAATTTCTAATCAACGCGGTCAAAGAGTTTCAAGCCGGGAAGGAGCCGCCTCACATCGTTCGTGACTCGGCAGGAAATCACTTTCCGCACATCGACACGTTCGCGCAAACGATACCCGCGGGCATCCACTGGCGTGAACCTTTCGGACACTTGACCTTGTCATCTGCGTGAAGAAATAGCGCGGACTTGCGTGGGACGGGATGGGCGATCGCTTTGCCGGCCCCAGCTCTAACGGATTAACTGGCGCGCAATCTCCATGGCCGGACGTCGGTACTGGTTAATGGCATCTTCCAAATGATTCTGTAGCTTGTAATAGCTCTCGATGCTGAGTGAGTCCTTGGCGGCATAGACACCGATCGCCTTGAGCGACTTGGTATCCACATCGAGCCTGCGCGTCGCCTGCCCTATCGCTTTGCCGAACGTCTCCTGCCCTTCTTTGCTGAGGAGCCAGTTGATAAACACTTTTGTGGCGTTCGGATGAGGCGGATTTTTGACGATGGTCACCGTTCCACTGCCGTTGCTCGTGTAGGTGCCCTCCTTGGGAACCGGCAGGGCTCTGACCGGTAATCCCGCTTTGATAAACGGCTCCAGCGTGTAATAGGAAATACCGATCGTCAGTGAGATTTTCCCTTTGGCAAGGCCCTCGCCCAGCAGTCTTTGATTCGTGCTGATCAGAAGGTCCTGCTGCACGAGTTTCTTGAGATACTCTTCGCCCTTGATCATCCAAAAAAACGTCCAGGTGGAATGGCCTGCTCCCGGATTGCGCGGATCAAGCAGGCCGATTTTACCTTTCCACTTGGGTTGCAAAAGATCATCGTAGGAACGGATCTCTTCCGGTTTTACGAGCTCCGTGTTGTGCCAGAGATTATCGCTCGTAAAGGCTTCGAATGAATAGATCAGCCGTTTTCCAGTCTTGTTGTCTCCCCAGATGTGGCCGCCCCACCATTGTTTGGGATCTTTCACTTCCGGCAGGACCATGAAAGGTTCGAATGGTTCGGCGATGCCCGGCTCGACGAAACCGTAGAGCATGGTGTCGGTACCGCCGATGCTCAAATCAGAGTTATGAATGCCGGCCTTGTACTCTTCGGCAATTTTTCTTACGTTTTGCGGCCCACGGCTCGGGGACAATTCAACCTCGATTCCTGGAAATTTCGCTTTGAATACTGCCTCAATCTGTTTTCTCAAATCGGCGCTCGCCGGAATCCCGGCGACGATCTTGCCTTCTTGCTTTGCCGCTGCCAGGATGCGCTCCCATTCCGCCGGAGCGCCGGTCTGGGATAGCGCCGGACTCGGAGATAGCAGAAAACCGCCATGCACACCGACGACGATCCAAAGAACCACGACGATATATCTTGCTCTCATACGTGCTCCCGTTGATTCATCCGAATTCGCTTCAGTCGGTTCTGTGACTGGTCCTGCATCTGGGCTATTTCTTATGGAGTTGAGAATATCAAAACGATCGGCTTTCGCGTTAAAGACTTCCTGAAGTCACGAGAAGAAAACCTAGCCGTTCAACGTCTCGTGAAAAAACAGCTCTTCCAGCGCGGGCGCGCGATCGAGCAACCCCTGCTGCATCTGGCAGCGGATCAACGCATCTAAAGACTTGCGCGTCGAAACGTCAAAGGTGTAGGCGTAGGGATCGTAACCTACAGCTTCGCCCAGCCAGCGGGCTTCATCTTTCTCTTCTTCGGTCATGTACTTTTCTTCCAAGGCGCGGGCTTTGCGAAAAGCGGAGAGGAGGCTCTCCACGATCCAGGAATGCTTCTCTACCAGGTTTTCCTGCAACACCAGCGTATGAATTACGGGGATCACCTGGGTTCGGCGGAAGTACTCGGCTTCCTCGGTGCGATGATCTTTCAGCAAGCGGCGCAGCTTGGGATTTCTTTCCAGAGAACCGTACGGTTCCAAGGCCGCGTCGATAGCGCCGCTCTCCACCAGTTCGAGGGCGTGCTCGCGGGTTCTTGGAGCCGGGATAAAGTTCACGGTCACGGACTTCGGCGGCGGAACGTTGGCCTCCTCGCCGACGTCGGGCTCCGCCACGTACCACTCCATCTGCTCCGGAGAAATGCCGTATTCGTCTTGGAGCAGCGCGCGCAACCAAACGGCGGTTGTGGCGTTGTAGCGATGAGCGCTCACGCGCTTGCCTTTGAGTTCCGATGGATGGCGCAGAGGAGATGTGACTGAACAATAAATGCAGCGATGGCGAAACTGGCGCGCGGGAAAAACCGGTAGCCCGCGAAGCGCAACTCCTCTCATCCGCGCCAGAATCAGAGAGGAGGTCGAACATTCACCACCGTCGATGGCGCCGCCGAGGATAGCCCGATGGCGGGCCCCGGTATTATCCAGGCCGTCGCCAAATTGGCTCTCGCAGCGTAGTTGGATCCCTTCAGGCCGAACACTCCCGTCGAACAACGCGCGGGTCCGTGGAGTCACCGCAAGACCCAAGGTCAGTTTGATCGATTCGGCCATATCATCCCGCAGGAAAGATTACGTCCATCCCCTCATCCATTTTTCTCTCAGCCTCACCTTGTTCGCATAAAAGCGCCATTCGTAAGAATAACCGCTGCCCGCTCTGCGGGCGCGCGCCACGTCGGGGCGATTGAGCAGGATCTCTTTACTGTTTGCCATCTCGGCGACAAATTCCGCGGTCGGCCCGGGAAATCCGATCGCGTGCGCCAAGACCTGGATCTTTGCCGTCCTCTCCAGGTAAAGCGCGGTCATGCAAGCTTCGTCGATGCTTTTGCCTACGGTAACGAGCCCGTGAGCTTTGATGATGACCGCTCTGGCCTGTCCCAGAACTCGAGCAAGGTCTGCACCCTCTATGTCATCCTTGATGTGAATAGGCCGGGAATACAGGGGCACTCCCTGCTCGAAAGGGATGGACTGCATGTGCACGGCGGCGACAGTTTTGTCGGCCAGACTCAACACGATGCACATCGGCGCATGTGCGTGAGCGATGGCTTGCACGTCCGGCCTGGCTTTGAAGATCTGCGTATAGATAGGCGCCTCGAACGGCGGCGTGCCGACGCCCGAGATCTTTTTTCCTGAATAATCGAAACGGACGAGCCAATCCTTGCGCTCGTCCTCACCCGCCGGCGCACGAATCGATTTGACCATGATCCCTTCTTCGCCAGCTAGCCGTGCTCCGATATGGCCCCATATATCGCCCATCTCCCATTCGAGAATGCTGGAGGCGATCTTGAGATCCCGCTCCAGCGTCTTCACGGAATTCGTGCCATTGATGTTCTTTTTCATATCGACAAAAGATGCTCGGATTGTAACCAAGGAACCTGTTGGTACCGGGGCAATCAGCCCACGTTCATCATTGATAAAAAAAGAGCGTCGCCCGCCGCGAACATCGCATATGATCGTCTCTGTTGCAATTCTCCAGCTCCTATCTACTGATCTCAATCTTTCGGCTATTCTGATCGGCCACCGCTGATGCTCCAAAGGCACCGATCCTCTTGTATCCCATTAGCCGCTCCGTTATTAATATTTACTCTCGTGCCGGAGTGGTGGAATGGCAGACGCGCCGGACTCAAAATGATGCGCGTCGCAGTCGAAAAACAGGGGCTTAGCAATAAGCCTCTGTTTTTTTATGTACTTAGGTTTCGACCTATTTCGCTTATTTCGCTGTCTTGCGCTCATTTCGACCCTGTTTCTTTGAAAATCGTTTGAAAACGAAAGGCCGAATCGCGCTCATGAAAATTTTTTCACTTCGACAAAATTTTCTTGCACCAGTGTGCCGAACCGTGTTACGAATAATTTTGACGGTTGAAGTAGCCGGTGCCTTAAAGGTGGTGGCTGGCGTCCCGGAGTGAAGCTCCGGGCGGCTGTGACGGATACGAAACTCGTCACAACATAACAATCTAGCGGTTTCAGCTTCACCGTCGTTTTACGAGCCGCTGGTTGGTCAGACTTGGTAGCGCCTAAATTGGCGTTTGCCGGAGGTCTAACCAACCAGCGGCTTTTTTATTTTTTGTACGAAGGAGGTGATGAACATGGCGCTCAACGTCCCATTGAAGCGTTTTCTCTTGGCAAAGTGGATGAGCTTACAGGCGGCAGCGCAGGCGATAGGCATCTACTACAACGGCCTCAGCCTCATCGTGAACGGTTGGCGAAAGCCCACCGCAGGACAGAAAGCGAAGCTTATCAAGGCCATCGGGAGAAAGAGATTCCGGCAGTTCTTTCCCGACGAAGTGAAGAGCCGCAACAAGCAAGGAGCAGAAACAGTGACGCTCTAAAAACGCGAAGGCCCCGCTAGAACGGGGCGCTTCGCAACACCAAAGAAGGGAGACACTGACGTGGAGCAACGTCAGAAAGGATACTACCGATGTCCAGAATCTCACCCACGTTAAAACTTGTCAACTCCGAGACGCCGACCGACGAGTACGTGAGGCCCGGAACGGGCACATACGATACTCGAAAACCTAAAAAACCTGAAATACATATAATACATAGTATCAACCCGTCGCTCGCCGCCGGATTCTCCACGGAATGTGAACTCTTCCTTAACGGCGACTATGGCAAACTAGACCAAAGGACGTTCCTTCGGCTGGCAAACGAGTTCGACCGGGAGACGAGCAAAAAAGGCGACCACCCACCGGCTTGGGATTTCGCACGATACTGCACAGCCTATCCGCCATTCGCCCACAGGATACCAGAAGAAATTTTCGACCTGATTGATTGGGACAATGACACCGACTACGACGAAGAAGAGAGGGAGAATTTTATAACCTATTCCCACAATGCTCTTTTTGCGCCCGGCGAAAATCTCTTGACTTGGGCGTTGCGCATGGCCGCGTGGTATCCGCTCCGCAAGGGCAAACGGCCCCTCTACGATAAGTTCGTGAGCCTGGTTGGATGGATGCAAAAGCGTGCTGGTAAAGACGACATCTTTTACGCGCAAGAGGATGTCGCAGAGCTGTTAGGCTGCGCGCAGGCGACGGTTCACAACATGACGAAGTCAGCCATAAGGGACGGTTATCTGCGGAAGACCGAAGAGGCAGTACCGCACGTCCGGGCGGCGCACTACCGCTTCAATCTGGACTCTTGTCGATGAAGAACAAAAAGGAGGAAACAATATGTTTAGCATTGCCATGCCTGAAAGTTTCAAAATCGGAGACACGGCAGCGGTGAGCGTGAATAAAAAACCGGCCACGGTCTTCTGGCGCGACGCCGACACCCTGGTGCTGAACGATACGGACGCCAGGAGAATCTTACATTCTTATCTAAACGGCGATCTCCGACAATTTTATTGCACGGATGCAGACGGCACGCCCAGCGGCGTCAAAGTCTATACCGATAAGGCGGGGTATCGCCTTGTCGTCGCGAAGGATTGAAAGGTGACTAAAACAACGGAACCATGAAGGCTTCGTGTGGCTTGCGCGGGTTTCTCTTGCCGTTTTGCCGCGCAAATCCTTTACGGCGTGCGTAGCCCCGTGCACTCGATAGGAACGAAGCTAACGGGGCAATCTTAAAAAGGAGGTAGGCCGGATGATGGCGGCGCGTTCGACACCATGGAGCGCTGGAAGTAAATGAGGAATCCCATCCACCAAAGCCGTAACGGTTTTCGTACTTTTTCCGTTACAGATAGATGTGCGGCATGCGGCAAACGGCGGCTGGGCCGTCGCTCAGATGCGAAATACTGCAGCAACGCGTGCCGCCAGCGTGCCTACAGGTGCCGAAAATATCCCACCGCAGAAAACGAATGGTACACACCAGCGTGGGTCATGAAATTAGTCCGTCAGGTGATGGGGTCTATTACTCTCGACCCAGCTTCTTGCGCCGCCGCGCAGGAGGTTGTCCAAGCCGATGTTTTTTTCACCGTAAAAGAGGATGGGCTGAGCCGGTCGTGGTTCGGCA
>DASPXM010000392.1:0-5906 GCA_035637295.1 Verrucomicrobiia bacterium | reverse complement strand
CGAGCATCTCGGCCTCGTCCGCGTCACAAATGAATTCAATAAATTTGGACGTCCCACCGATACCGGCGAGAGCGATTTTTGCGCCGTTGATGAGCGTGTAATACAAGGGTGACGCCTTGGTAATCTGGCTCAATAGGCGGTCATGGTATGTACAAGAAATCTGAATCAATACCTTCATAGTGACAAAAGTAATCCTTCCGTGTTCGACGATCAATTACGTAAATTGACGATTTGGTTAAATCTACTCGCCTTATGTTCGTGAACTGTCTCCCAACAGACTCCAACAAACGTAACATGTGAGATATCAATCTGCAGGCTTTTATGCACGAGTACGAAGAACTTTTTCAAACGCACCCAAGCCAGCCAGGCTCGACATCTTTGGGCTCAGACATGAAAGCCGCGGGAGTCCCAACCGATTCCGACGTCCGCGCTTAGGAGATCGTCGAAGACCTGGAAGTCGCCCGCGAAGCGTTGCACGCGAAATCGCGACGGACTTCGGAGAAAGAGTTTAGTGACTGAGAAAAGTGGCTAATCCCGGCTTCGCCGCTTCTTCGATCCTAGTCATCTTCCCACCAGCAACAGAATCCCCGCTAGTACCGCGAGGATTCCCATTGCTTTAGAGGGTATTGGAAAGCGTATGAGAGATGACAGACCGGTCAGTACAAGCCAGAGTGCCAACAGTAACATTCCGATCGATACGACTCCGATGGTCATTTGAATCCTCCCTTCTTCATTCCGCCCAATCCTGTTCCTTTGTTGTTAGCGAAGAGTTCTCTTGCTAGGCCGTCACGCAAGTGTTCGAGGGAATTCACTAACAAAGGCGTTTACCGCTTCGTGAGGCAGAAGATCTCAGATCACGCGCGTTCGGCTAAACAGTTGTGAGATAAACGTTGGGAAAGGGAAGAAGTTCAGTCAGCTTCGCCAAAATCGCCTTGGAACCGGAAACTAGAATCCGTAGGGTTGTCCTGCGTTGAGCCGGTTATCAATGCACTGATGCGCGAATTGGCGCATATGGTCTTCAGCCTGCATCGCACTGCTGAAAGTACGATTGGTGAACATGGAATGAAGGCCCTCATTAAAGTCGACATGGCCTTTCCATGCCCATGAGTTTGTCCCCACGTCTAAACTAACTACCCCAACGTAGGCCTGTTTACGGTAAGATTCTTTTACCGTGTATCTTTTACTTTCTCGGCTGCGGATGTTCATAGTCGTTAATCTACTCGTTCAGTGGCTCTAAAGCAAACACAATCGGCAGGATTGAATCTTTACCCGCGGGGAATTGCTCATTCCTAACGCGAGTCTACTTTGTCGTTGGCATGAGCTGTCGCAGCGCCGGATCGGCTCGCCGCAGTTTCTTGAGCGCAATCGCCTCGATTTGGCGGATTCTTTCGCGTGTGATGCCGAATACCTTGCCGGTTTCTTCGAGCGTATAACTCGACTTTTCGCGGATGCCGAACCGCATGCAGATGATTTTTTCTTCTCGGGGGGTAAGAGTCGTCAAAATTCTTTGCATCTCTTCCTTGAATTTTGCGTCCATGAGAAGCGCCTCGGGATCGACGGCGCGCTCATCGGTGATTACGTCTGCCAAACAGTTGCCGGTTTCGTCGCCCAAAGGCGTTTCCAGCGAGATCGGTTCTTTGACTAAATTTAAAATCGTTTGAACTTTTGCTTCCGGTATCGCCATGTGCGCGGCGATTTCCTCCGGCGTGGGTCTGCGGCCAACTTGGCGCCCGAGGCTATCCAACGTGCGCGTCAATTTATTGGTCAACTCGACCATGTGGACCGGAATGCGGATCGTGTGCGCGTAATCCGACAGCGAGCGCGTGACCGCTTGGCGGATCCACCAACTGGCGTAGGTTGAAAAGCGAAATCCGAGCCGGTAATCGAACTTATCGACGGCTCGTAGCAAACCGATATTGCCTTCCTGGATGAGGTCCAGATAAGCGAGCCCGTGGCCGCAATATTTCTTTGCAATCGCGGCCACCAACCGAAGGTTTGCCTGAGCGAAATCATTCTTCGCCGCCGCGACTTGCGCCTTTTTGCCCAGGATAGTTTCGATTTTCCGCCCGAGTACCGCGATCGGCATCCCGATCTTTTCTTCTACGGCCTGGATATCTTTGCGTTGTTTCGGCTGTCCCCGGAATTTTTCGTCGAGCCTTTTGGCTTGTTCGTAGATTTCTCTGTGTTGTTGGATGATCGCGTCGATTTGCTGGTCGTTGAGGTCCAACGATTTGATCAGCGTGGCGATCTTTTTCTGTCGTAAGAGGATTGTCGTGTCGGGCAGGCGGCGGCGCTTAGGAGTGGTTGATTTCGCCGACCGGATAGGGGCCCGTCGGCAATGATTTGCCAAGCGCCGGAGTTTTCCTATGCCCGCTCGAAAGCGCGATTTTAGAATACGCTCATCGCTAAAATGCTCACCGGAAGTCTCCACCCTTAGCTTGACGACGTCGCGCATACTCACCTGTCCGGCGGCAACCGTTTTGCCAAGTTCCAGCGCACAGCGGAGCGCGACAAGCGACGAAAGAGCTTCTTCGACAATCTGGTTCTCCCCTTCCTCGATCAGTTGCGCCAACCTGATTTCCTCTGCGCGGCTCAACAGCGGAACCAGACGTATATCCTGGAGGTAACGGACGATGGGATTTGGTGCCCCAAGCAGCGAGTTGCTTTGGGCGGCGCTGTTCAGCTCCTCAATGTGCGAGATTTCTTCTGCTGACTCGCGTTCGTCAACTTCGATATCCGCGTCAAGGACTGTATCGATAGCCCAACTTTTTGTGTGCAAGCGCGCAGATATTTCTATGTCGGAGGTATTTTCCGTTTCGACTGGCAGTACTCGGAATTCTCCCGAGGCATCAGCATCATTTTCGATCATCTTTTTCACCTTGTCATGTCAGTAGTGACATTCGGCCGCGCGCAAAAGCGAAACGTTTAGCGAAATTAGATTGGCAGCAACTATTAGAAGGACAAGCCAGCGGTCCTCAAACGGCCGCCGCTCCGGGAAATGAATGCTGGACCTATCTATTGATTATCGAGGGCTTGTAGTCAGCACAGTAGGTTGATTGGCGTAGTTTGTCAACGTTAATGTGCGCTGATTGCGCAAGCTTAGTCAACGGTTACGGGCGAGGTCGATTAATGGGTGATGCATCGGGGACTTGGGCCCGATTTGGGTCCGGCAAATATGTTCCCTCGCCGGTGGGCCCAGAAGCGATGGAGCCTGTTCTAGTCGCGAATCGTGCGCGGAACCCGCGCGGTTCTTGCTGCGCGCAGATACCGGTCAAATTTTCTGCGAGCAGCAGCCTGAATGAAAAAGATTTGGAACGACTGACGTGGATCTCACAAATCGTACACTGGACTGGATAGGGTCACGTGTTTTCCCATCGCGATCGCGTTGACGATGTCGGCGCGGCTGACGATGCCGACAATCTTATCGCGGTTTATCACCGGCAGGCGTTGAATTCTGTTTTTGCTCATGAGCTGAGCGATCTCTTCAATCGGCGTGTCTTCGGCGACGCTGATTACTTTCTTGCTCATGATCGCCTTAACATCTTTGCCCTTTTTGGCAACGATATCCATTTCGGAGACGATGCCGACGATTTTACCGTTTTTGCCAACGACCGGCGCGCCGCTGATCTGATTCTTGATGAGCGTCATTGCCAGCTTTTTTACCGGCATCGTCGGTTCGACCGTAATGATGTCTCGGGTCATAATTTCCTTGGCGATCATGTTGGATACCTCCTAGAGACCTTTTTCAGCCATCAATTCTGCCACGTCGCCGACACGACAACTATAGCCCCACTCGTTGTCGTACCAACTGAGTATCTTGGCCATTTTGCCCTCGAGTACGACGGTTGAAAGGCTGTCAACAATTGAGGATGCCGAATTACCACGAAAATCGCTGGAAACCAAGGGCTCGTCACAATAGGCCAAGATTCCATTCATTTTGCCGTCTGCAGCCTGCTTGAGCGAGTCGTTAACCGCTTCGACGGTGGCGGCTTTCTTGAGATCAACGACGAGATCGACGATCGACACGGTTGAGGTCGGCACGCGCAACGATAGTCCATGGAGCTTACCTTTGAGTTCGGGCATGACCAAACCGATAGCCTTCGCGGCGCCGGTGCTGGTCGGCACGATATTTATCGCCGCGGCGCGCGCTCGCCTCAAGTCTTTGTGCATCAGATCCAAGATGCGTTGATCATTGGTGTATGCATGGGTCGTGGTCATGAGGCCGCGTTCGATACCGAAACTATCATGCACCACCTTGGCCACTGGCGCCAAACAGTTGGTCGTGCACGAAGCATTCGAAACGATGTGATGCTTGCGCGGATCGTAATTTGAGTCGTTGACGCCCAGGACCAACGTGATGTCTTCATTCGTCGCCGGCGCCGTGATAATCGCTTTTTTGGCGCCGGCTTCCAAATGAGGACGCACGTGAGCGGCGTCGGTAAAAACGCCGGTGGACTCGATAACGATATCGACGCCGAGCCGTTTCCAAGGCAGGCGGGAAGGATCCTTTTCATTCAAAACGGCGATGTTGTGACCATCGATACTGATGACGCCTTCGCCGATCTCCACCTTACCCGGATAGACTCCGTAGTTGGAGTCGTAGCGAAACAAATGCGCGTTGGTTTTTAAGTCTGCCATGTCATTCACGGCGACGACCGCCAGCCCGTTTTTGTGGCGCGCAAGCATGCTTCGCAAAACCAGCCGGCCGATCCGGCCAAAGCCGCTAATCGCGATTCTGGTTGTCATGTGATTTCCTTTCCAGTTGCGACCATCAAAGTAGTGAGACTTTCAAATCTCTGGAGCGATGGAGCTTACTCGGGCGCAGATAATCTGTGCGAGTTTCGTGCCGCAGAAAAAGCTTACAATGAATTTACTCTAACTCCCTGACGGCTCGTTCTCAACCTTGCAAAGTGGCTTCGCGTTTCTTCTTAGAAATGGGAAAAAATCTCCTGTGCATCGCGTTAACGTTGTGAATATCTATAGAAATACGAGAGAAATACGAGCTGGCACAACCGTTGCGCATTCTCAATAGCGATTGGAATTTATGAGAAAGGAAAAAGAACCATGGAAGAATTTACCGATGTAAACACGATGTTTGATCTGATGAGAATGCCCGAGGGCCTCTCGCCGATCGAGAAGCTACTTAATGAATTTGAAGCGCACGAATCCAAGGAAGAGAAAGCCCTTGAATTCTACAGAAACGCCTCTGCGCACATGCCCAACCCGATGACTCGCTTCCTGATGCAACTGATCGTGTCCGATGAAGAGAAACATCGGGCGGTGATGCACGCGATGGTTGCGACCTTGAAGGGCAGTCTGACATGGACAAAACCGGCGGATAGCCTCGAAGGAGTCGGGAATCTCGCAAGCATGAACGCGAAGTTGCGCGAGGTTACCGAAGGTTTCATCCGGCTTGAAAAAGAGGGCATAGGAGAATACAAAACTCTTATCAAAGCAAGCAGCGGGTACTATCACGGTCTTTTTAAGATTCTCTTAGATTCGATGGTCCGGGATTCCGAAAAGCATGTCGAGCTGCTTGAGTTTCTCAAGGAGAATTTGAAAGAGACATGAGCAACCAGGAGTTCTTCGATCCCCTCACGCGTTTCGCGGAGATCGAACGGTTAGTCGCGAAAATCTATTTTCGCTTTTCGCATCTCTTTCTTCATCAGCCGGAGCTGAGGGACTTCTGGTGGCAAATGGCTAAGGAGGAGGAGCAACACGGCTCCATTCTGTCTGCGTGCAAGGCGTTGATCGAAAATTATGATGACGAGACTCTCGATCCGAGTATCAGCGCCGACAAAGCTAAAGAGCTTAATGACCGACTGCTTTCCTTTTTGGCTCAGGGAATCCCCTCCCTTGCTGTGGAGGAGGCGTTTCGCATTGCATTAGAGATTGAAAGCTCAGAG
>DASPXM010000391.1:0-3717 GCA_035637295.1 Verrucomicrobiia bacterium | reverse complement strand
TCGAGGCAGCGCAAAAATATCCAAATCGTTTTGCCGTGATGGGCAAAGTGCCGCTCAATGATTGCGCGAGCGAGGCAAAGATGGCGTCCTGGTTGAATCAGCCCGGCATGATGGGATTTCGCATCAGCTTCCGCCACGCGGGCACGCACTCATCGCTTGATGACGGCACGGCGGATTGGTTTTGGGCGGCAGCGGAAAGATACGACATTCCCGTCATGGTCTTCGCGCCCTTCGCGGTCGAGAAGATCGGCAAGATCGCCGAGCGACATCCCGGACTCCGCGTTATCGTCGACCACATGGGGCTCAACGTGCAGTGGAGAGGGAAGGATCTGGCGCCGGGCGTCGATGTGTTGCTTAAGTTCGCCCGCCTTGAGAACGTCGCCGTCAAAGCTTCATGTCTTCCATGTTACGTCGACCAACCATACCCTTTCCCAACGCTCCATCCGCAAATTCGGCGGGTCGTCGAAGCCTTCGGTCCGGAGCGCGTTTTCTGGGGCACTGATCTTTCTCAGCTTCCGTGTCCCTACCGTCAAGCGGTGACGCTGTTTACCGAAGAGTTGGATTTTCTCTCTACTTGGGACAAAGAATGGATTATGGGGCGTGCAATCGCCCGATGGTTGAATTGGCCGGTGCCGGCACAGAAATAACCCGAAAATAAAAAAATCAGCTTGACTCATGTTTCGTTTTCGGAACGTTTTACTTCAGCTGTTGAGCCTTACGATCTTTGCCAATCTCTCCTGCGTTTCTCTCGATGCCCCGACGACCCCGACACCCCGACTAAATCGAGTAGATCTCCGCCCTTGCCGCTTTCCAAATCACAAGAGTGAATTGCTTTGTGGTAAGTATCCCGTTTTTGAAGATCGCGCTGCAAAAACCGGACGCACGATCCCGCTCAACATCGTCGTGGTTCCCTCCACCACGGCAGCACCCAAACCGGATCCAGTATTCTTTCTCACCGGTGGCCCGGGACAGGGCGCCGCGCGTGTCGCCCGCGCCCGAGAGGATCAGTTAATGCGCGATTTGCGCCGCGAACGGGATCTTGTATTCATCGACCTACGCGGCACCGGCGATTCCAATACTCTCCAATGTGATGTCGCCAGGGATCATCCCCTGCTGCAGAGTTATTTCCCGGAAATGTTTCAGCCCGAGACCATCCGCGCTTGTAGGCAAGCTCTCGAAGCGAAGGCTGAACTTAAACATTACACCACCACCATTGCTGTCGATGACTTTGACGAAATTCGTGCAGCCTTGGGTTACGAAAAGATTAATCTCTATGGCGTGTCCTACGGCACACAAGCGACGCTTCAGTATCTCCGCCGGTATGCACAATATGTGCGAGTGGCGGCGCTCGCCGGGGTCGCCACACCGCAAGCCAAGATCCCGCTTCATTTTGCCAAAGGCGCACAGCAGGCGATGGATAAGTTGCTCGACGATTGCGCTGCGGACGAAGGCTGCCGTACTGCGTTTCCCACGCTAAAGGATGAATTTGCCGCCGTGCTTGCTGTTTTTGATAAGAAACCTGTAACTTTTGAGTTTCCTCACCCGGCAACGAAGATCGTGCAACCGGTAAGCCTTTCGCGCGCTGTTTTCGTCGAACGGCTCCGATTATTGTTATACGATCACAGCACCGCCAGGTTGATTCCTCTCCTGATCCACCAAGCGGCCAGCGGAGACTGGACCGCATTTGCAAAAATCGCGTTAGTTGCCAGGCCAGTGGATTCCGGCATCGCCCTTGGGATGTATTTGAGTGTTACCTGCTCTGAATCGATACCGCTGATTGCCGAAGACGAGGTCGTCCGCGAAACTCAAGGGACGTTTCCGGGCGACTATCGGACGAAACGACATCAACAAGCGTGCAGTGTCTGGCCACGCGGCGAAGTCTCACCCGAATATTATCGGCCGGTGAAGTCCGAGGTTCCAGTGTTAATGTTGTCCGGCGAAATCGACCCGGCAACTCCACCTGAGTATGGCAAAGCAGCATCTCAGTTTTTGTCGACGAGTCGGCAAATTTTGCTTCGTAGCACGCCGCACAATTATCAGTCGGATTGCGCGACTCGCCTAACCGTGGAATTCATTACCAAAGGATCTGCGAAAGATCTGGACACGACCTGCGCTGACTACATTCGTCGGCCACGTTTTTTCACGGAACTACCCGAACGCTACAATCGTTAGAAACCGGCGAGCAAGGCCTGAAATGACTAACGCATCGAGCACCGTAAATTTTCACGACGCTACTTCATTCGACCGAGGTGGGAGCACAATGCGAAGAATCGGTGCCGCGATTTTCTTCCTAACAGGCATGTTTGGCTGCGCGGAAAAAATCGAACATGACCTCGCATTAGCGGCCAAGCGGGCCGTTCAGTTCGCAGAAGTCACGTTCGTGCGCCGCAATCTGGACAAAGGTTACGCACTGCTCGCCACTAAGTCACGGAGCTATGTGCCAATAGAGAAATTCAATGAAACCGTAAGCGAGATGCATCGCAGCGGCTATCCAGTCAGAGTCACTGTTGTGGGCGCAGCCTCACCGATTCCAGGTGAAAAGGTTGTTAACGTAGTCTTACGCGGCGAAGACGGCGGAAAACAGTTTCATTATACAGTGACCGTCGCAGGAACGGCTACTACGGATTACCACGTGACCACATTTGGCGGCGGCGCGACGCCGTTGTTACCGTTGGGCTAAAAACGGGGTGCTCACGGCGGCGGCGGCGCGACGGCAAGATCCATTTCGGTTGTCATCGTCCAAAAGCCAGAGCTTGCTTGCGCTGCTGTTCATCGCGTATCGACGGCCCAAAAACAGTTTCGAAATATTTCTCTTTTACCAACTGGTCGACCAAGCTGTTGTCGATAGCCTTCGATAGATCGACTCCTTTCAATTCCTGGCTTTGCCGTTCCACCACCGCTTCCACCGAGCCCTTCAGCGCGTAAGGGATTGGCTCCAACACCCGTGCTTTCTTGAAGAGATCGTACACCCGGTTGGCGTCCTCAGTGTTCCTGGTACCGCCGTATTTGATCATGATTTCCGTCGCAAAAGCTTTATCGTCATAGAATCGTTTGATCGCTTCGGCGTGAGCCTTGATGAAGGCTAGCGCCGTCGCCCGTTCCTTGCTCAAGGCTTCGCGACGGAAAAGATAATAGGTCGAAACATAGATATCCTCGTGGTCGAGCAACACAGCCAACACGGGCAATCCGGCTGCCTGCAGACGAAAGTAAGCCGGCGCCGTAATCAAGGCGGCATCCACCTGCCCGCTCTGCAATGCCGCTGCCCTGGCTGCCGCATCGACACCGATGGATACCCACTGAATATCGCGCGGTGTCATGCCGTATTTTTTCAACAGGCTCACCGCCATATGATAGGGCGGATCGCCGACACGACCGACCCCAATTTTTTTGCCGCCGAGCTGCTTCATCTCCGTCGCCGTCTTCGAGCCGATCATCGCGAAGGAGCCCTTGTTCATGAAACCGCCGAGCACGACCAATGATGGATCCTTCGCCGCGGCCAACAGAGCTGGATCGCTTCCCGAAGAAGTCATCGCGGCGTGGCCACTGATGATCGCCGCGATCGGACCCGGATGAACCGCATAAACCAACTCGACATCGAGACCGTATTTGGCGTAGAGGCGCGCGTCTTTAGCGATCCACAGTGGCCAGGAGGCGCCGCTTCTTGCTCCGATCATTGCTATGGCTTTCTGCAACGGCTGGGCAAACAGCGGAGGCGCA
>DASPXM010000390.1:0-3641 GCA_035637295.1 Verrucomicrobiia bacterium | reverse complement strand
AAAGCGATGGTTCGCGAGCGCACCGGCAAGCGCAATACTTTTCGCCTCGCCAAGCGGGAAGACGTCGAGTCGGTATTGGCGAGTCTGACGAGCAAGGATCCCGAGCTCTGGGCCAAAGAATGGTCGCGGGTCGCAATACCTTACGAAGAACAAGCCGCGAAGCTCGAGCAGGCAGGCAAATTCAAAGAGGCCCGTCAAGCCTATGTCCAGGCCTACGCTTACTATGCCACCGGCCGTTATCCCACGCCACATACGCCGGGGAAAATGGAATGTTTCCGTAAGAGTCTCGAAGTCTACGAGAAGGCTGGTAAATATTTTGAACCGCCGCTGGAACGTGTCGAGGTTTTATTCGGCGACAAGAAAATCCCGATTTACGTGCGTGTTCCTCGGGACGGGCAAAAACATTCCATCGTCATCAACTTCGGTGGCATCGATTCTTTCAAAGCGGAAAGTTACGAATACGACGAAGGGCTCAACAGAGCCGGCATGGCGAGCTGCTCAATCGACATGCCCGGCGTCGGCGAATCTCCGGTCAAAGCATCGCCGACCGCGGACTCAGTGTTCAGCGCCGTTATCGATTACTTGGAAAAGCGTCTCGATGTGGACCCGAAACGAATCGCCATCATGGGCCGGAGCTTCGGCGGCTACTGGGCCGCCAAGATGGCTTACGTTGAAGTGCAGCGTTTGCGTGCGTCCGTTGTTTGGGGCGGCGGCGTGCACTATTTCTTCCAGGAAGATTGGCTGCGCGAGTCGACCAACGCGGAAAGTTATCTGATGGATCACGACATCGCCCGTTGCCGGCTCTTTGGTGTCAACAATCTTGATGAGCTGATGAAACCGTGGTCGGCGCTCTCGCTCAAAGATCAAGGTTGGTTGGATAAACCTTCCTGCCCGATGCTGATCGTTAATGGCAAAAACGATCTGCAAACGCCAATCGATGATCTGTACATTCTTCTGGAGTATGGCACGCCCAAATCCGCCCGCGTCTTCCCCGGCGGCCACATGGGCCAGACGCCACAGACTTTTCCAACGATTGTGAATTGGCTGAAGAATGAGCTGAGTTAAATTCGATCCGCAATTCCGCACCCAGGGTCGCAATCACGACTAAGATCGCGTAACCTTCTCAGATTACGCGATGCGTGGCTTGTTCAAGCTGATTCTATTTCTGATCCTCGCGCTGCCGCTGGCTCTCGCCGGAGTGGTTTACCTAGCTGTCGATTCAGCGCCGAACATCAATCGCGCCGCGGAAATCACACCTTCAAATATCGAGCGAGCCAAACGCATCCTCGATCAGAATGACCCGCGCAAATTGAAGCCCGGGGCGCGCCGCACGATTTCCGTGAGTCAAAACGACCTCGACCTTGCCGTCAATTATTTGGCGCGTCAGTATGCCGCGGGAGGCGCTCGGGTGCAATTGAAACGTGGCGCCGCCGACATCGGCGCCAGTCTAAGACTCCCAATAATTCCCTTGCCGATCTATTTAAATTTCGAAGCGACGTTGCTGGAAGATGGCGCGTTGCCGCGATTTGCGGTTCTGCGGGTGGGCAAGATATCGATACCGGCTTGGGCGGCACATTGGCTGATCCCACGTCTTTTCATGCTGGCATTCGGCGACGCAGACCTCCGATCGTTTAGCAACGTCATCAAGAAGGTCTCGGTGAATGAGTCGAGAATAGCGCTGACTTATCAGTGGCAGGCCGATTTGCCGGATAGACTTCGAACTGTTCTGCTGCCCACCGAAGAGCGCGAGCGTCTGCACATTTACCAAGAGCGCCTGGTTGCGGTGAGTCGCTCGCTGAAAGCGAAAAACATATCACTGACGGAATTGCTCGTGCCGCTGTTTACCCTCGCGGCAGAGCGCTCGACCGATAATAATGCCATCGCGGAAAATCGCACGGCGATTTTGCTGCTCACGCTCTATATCAATGGACTAGGCATTGAGACGATCCTGCCGGACGCCAAAAACTGGCCGAGCCCGGCAAAGCATGGCGTGTTGCTCAATCAGCGCGATGATTTTCCCAAGCACTTCATAGTCTCGGCGGCACTGTCGGCCAAAGCCGGCGGGCCACTCTCCGACGCCGTCGGCATCTACAAGGAAATCGACGACTCCCGTGGTGGCAGTGGTTTTTCGTTCAATGATATCGCCGCCGACCGCGCCGGCACGCGCTTTGGCGAATACGCCGCAAACTCCGTTTCAGCACGAAAGCTGCAGCAACGGTTGCGTGCGCGAGTAAGCGAGAGAGATCTCATGCCAGTGACGGAAGATTTGCCGGAGTTCATGCCGGAGGCAGAGTTCAAGCGTCGATTCGGCGGCGTTGAGGGTCCTGAATACAAGAAGATGATGGCCGACATCGAGCGTCGCATCGCGGCGCTACCGCTCTATCGGTAAGCGCGCTTTAAGCGTACATGCTCAGGTTCGACCCGTGTCTCGTACAGAGCAGTTCAACGGTTTGAACTTTTTGAACGGCTTAGCGTCACCGCTATTTCTGAAATTGCTCCCTCGGAAAATTCGCCGTCGCCATCACGCCGCCGTCGACGACCAGCGGATGGCCATAAATAAATTCAGAATCGTCGCTGACTAAAAACAAGGCGGCCTTCGCCTGATCGTCCGCTGTTCCCAAACGTCCAGCGAGATTTTGAAACGTCCGGCTGCCGGCAACGTCATCGTCGTAACCCACCGGCGAGCCGGACCGGTTAGGTACGACGCAGTTGACGTGAATCTTGTAAGGAGCAAGCTGCACCGCCATGGCGCGGGTCATGTTGATTACGCCGGCTTTGGCCGCCGCGTAGGCGATACCGTCATGACGCCCGATCATTCCGGACGTCGAACCGAAGTTGACTATTTTTCCGCCCCGTCCCTGTTGCACCATTTGCTCGGCGACGTACTTGGTCACCAGGTACGGACCCTTCAGACTGACCGCGATGACCTTGTCGAATTCCTCTTCGGTGCTGTCAAAAAGATTGGCGTGATCCGTTAACGCGGCGTTATTGACGAGAATATCGATACCACCGAACCTGGCGGCGACTTTTTTAACCATCTCCTTCACGTCTGCTGATTTTGCGACGTCGCACAGAACCAACATCGCTTCCTGCCCCGATTTGTTGATCTCGTCGACTACGCTTTGGCCGCGCCCTTCGTGCATTTCGGCCACTGCGATTTTAGCACCCTCCGTTGCAAACAGTTTCGCCATCGCCTTGCCGATGTTTCTACCCGCGCCGGTGATGAGCGCTACTTGTCCTTTGAGCTTCACGTGTTTTGTTCCTTTCCGAGAGGCTTTGTGTGCCAGAGCCTAGTCCATGCGCCAATATCAAATTTTGAGATCTTCCGGCGGAGTCGCCGTGTAGACATCGAAAGTGTTCAGCGTGCAGGCCAACATCGCATAATAGCCGATGGTCGCGGTGAGCTCGACCATGCCCTTTTCGCCGAAGCGGCCATAGATCGCCTGGAACGTCGGCTCGCTCACCCGATGGGAGTGGATCATCTCGCGCACGAAGCTGACGATCTGCGCCTCTTCAGTGGAAAAATTCTCCGCGCCCTTTTTCTCATAGACGGCGCGAATGGTTTCCAGAGGTATGCCGGTCTTTTGACCATGATTGATGTGTGCCGCCCACTCGTGTTTGCATTCGAGCTCCCGCGCCGC
>DASPXM010000389.1:0-7906 GCA_035637295.1 Verrucomicrobiia bacterium | reverse complement strand
GGTTGAGATCCAAGGAGCCACGAACAAGCTGACTTTGGTCATCAAGATGTCTGCCCTGGCTCAACGGCGGCGCGTCTAAATCGTGTCGGCCAGATAATAACCGCCGGTGCTACTCTTGGACTGCCAGCCTTCGACGGCGCTGCGAAAGCGCGTGTGCGGCGGCGTGCCGCGCCAGCGTTGATGGTGCTCCTTGCTCTCCCATTCGAGCAGCACTAACACGCTGGTCGGATCATCCTCGCTGCAGAGAATCAGCCCGCCTTTGCAGCCGGCCAGTTTGATTTCCTGGATCGCCTGCTTGTACATTTTGACGTATTCGCTGCGCCGCTCCGGCGGAACGGTTTGGAACCGCACTTCGTAAGTCATTGCCTTTAGTCCCTCCTGTCTCGATTTGGCGGTAGATGCGACGGCTCAATCGCCCCTACGTCAGCAGGGCATCGGATTTCCTCTTTATCGATCGAATGCAAGGCTTCTTACCACCGAGAAAGGAGGTAGGTCCAGCAGAATTTCCGATCCAATGCCGGGCAAGCCGTCTGGTTGCCCTATAAGATAGTGGCGACAGTCAACTCACAGAAAGCTTTAAGGATTATGGATTTCGAGAGCGAATTACGGGTCACGCAAAGCTGCCGATAGGTTTTAGAAGCCGATTCCGACGCCGAGCGACACGCCGCGCCGCCGGTCGAAATCCCGCTCGTACTGCCGGCGCTCGTCCCGTCGCACGTAGTCGATTTCCTCTTCCATCCTTTTTCCCAACCACTCGGCATCAGCGATCAGCTGTTCGGGGTTGAAATCTTTGGCCGAGATATAGTCGAGATCCTTTTCGATGGCCTTGCGGATTTCGCGTGATGGGTCCCAGTAGGCCTCGAAGGGCCGAGTGCGATTGATATATTCAAGCCAATCGTAAATGCCTCTCATCGCGCTCTCGATTTCTTTAATACTGCGGGATAAATCTCCGGTGCGCGCCAGCGAGAGACCAAGATAGAGCCTCGCCAAGTAGTCGTCCCTGTCCATCGACAGAGCACGCTCAAGCGACTGTCGCGCCTCTGGATATCTTTTCGTCGCGTACTGGGCGCGCCCGACGTATGTCCAAATGCCTTCGTGAAAATAGACGGCACGAAAAACGTAATTCGGATCGCTTTGCGCCGCGGCAAGAAAATATCCCAGCGCGGTCTGAAGGTCGTTCCTCAGGAGTGCCTGTCGGCCCGCGACAAACTGTCCCCCGATGTTATATGCGGCGCATGCGGCCAGAAGCAAAATCAGAATAAACGCAGGGACGCGACTCATCCTAGCCATGTGACTCAAGGCTAGGACCCGGCGGGAGTGATGTCAATCGGGACACTCATCCTTCCCTCTCCCAAAAAGGGAGAGTTGAATCCTGAGGTTCGACCGAAGCAATAAAGACTATTTTTGTCCCAACTCGGCCATCACCTCGTTAGCGAAGCGCAAATCCATGTACTCGCTGGGCTTGCGCTTTGGTTTGGCGTTCAAGGCGATCGCTTGCCACTGCGCCATCAGCTCCACCCCTTTTTCCGTGGGGACTGGTACCAGAGCCTCGCGGATCATTTGATACGCATCTTGGGCGGCGTCGCGCTCTAATTTGAGGCGCTTCATGGTAACTTGTAAAGCGTCTTCGGGATTATCACGAGTGTAAATCACCGATCTAACGATCGCTCGCACCATCCTTTTCACCATCTGCGGATTTTCTTTTATGGTCTTGCTGGTCGCGGCGAGTCCGGTAAAAGCCGTATCCTTGAAAACATCTGCCAGGCTCACCAGCCGCTTCATCCCCGACCTCATCGCCAGATAATCTGCCGGCGGTGCCAACAACGCCGCGGAGATGATTCCTTGTTTCATCGCGGCGATCTTGGGCTCGTTGCCCGGGAAATTGATGTATTCGACATCTTTATCCGGATTGAGCTTGTTGAGATCCAATAATGCCTTCGTACCGGCTGCCGTCGAACCGCCAAAGGTCACGCCGATTTTCTTTCCTTTGAGATCCGCGATCTTCTGGATATCCGGCGTTACCACGAGAGAAAAAGTCGGACGTCCGACTTGCTGTGCCAACAACATGATGTCGTTGCCTTCCCAAACTGCGGGCATCTGCGGCCCGACGGAAAAAATGAAATGAATCTGATTGGCGAGTAGCGCTTGCACCGCCGTTGACGCGCCTCGGACAAAGACCAACTCCAGGTCCAAGCCTTCTCGCTTGTAAAATCCTCTCTCCGAGGCGACCATCATCGGGAGAATTTGTATGCTCGGCGAAGGAAACGCGCCGCGCACCGACTGGGCTGGCGCCCTGTCAATGCAGAGGAGAACACAGAACAGCGAGATGAGAACGGTTTGCCACATGATATTCTCCTTTTTAAATCACCGCCAATACTGCTCCCATAAAACGGTCGCGCACTGAGATCAAGGGATAATTGCCACATAGAATGGCGAGTGCGGTTTGACTTGCTCCTTCGATCTAGGCTAACTGTCATCGCCAGCAAGGGGAGGTAAAGTCTTCTGAAGATCACCGACGTTAAGGCGACACTGCACCGCGTTCCGGTCACTGCGCCGCTGCTCAAAGAAAAGATCGTCACGAATGTGCTCTTCGCCGCCGTAGAAACTGATGCGGGCATAACCGGCTATGGCCTTACTCGCGGCTCGCAACGCTACGGCTTGCGGGAATTCATCAATCGCGAAGTAGCGCCGTTCCTGCGCGACAAAAACCCGCTCGAAACCGAGCGCGTTTGGCACCAGCTCTACAAGCAGTTCAACCCGCGCGCCCAGACAGGAATGTGGAGCTCGGCAGTGAGCGCCATCGACATCGCGCTTTGGGATATCAAAGGAAAACACTATCAGGAACCGGTCTGGCGATTGCTCGGCGGCGCGCAGAACCCGGTGCAAGCCTATGTCACCTTCGGCCTCAAACAATACACTAAAGAGCAACTGGTCGAAGTTGCCAAGCAATTGGTTGCGCAAGGCGAAAAACGGCTCAAGATGGTTGTCGCTGTGGATCCTGAGGATCCAAATGTTGACGCGGAGCGCGTCCGCGCGGTGCGTGAAGGCGTGGGCGACGATGTCGAGCTGATGATCGATGCCAACTATCTTTTCTCGTTCAATCGCGCGCTGGAGCTGTGCAAGCTCGTCGAACCCTATCGCATCACGTGGTTCGAAGAGCCGGTGTATCAAAACGACGCAGCGCTGCTCGCCGACTTGCGCCGACACACTTGTATCCCGATCGCTGCCGGACAAAACGAAGGCCACCGCTTTCGCCACCGCGAGCTGATCGCCAACCACGCGGTCGATATCGCCCAACCCAATGTTTGCTCGGTCGGAGGCTACACCGAAGCGGTGAAAGTGGCCGCGCTGGCGCAAGCGTTTAATCTGCCGATCGCCAACGGCGGCGGCTGGCCGCACCATAACATGCACCTGCACGCCGCGATGGCCAACGGTTGGCGCGTCGAGTTCCATTTCGAGATGTGGGGCGTCGGCGATCAGATTTACCAAGAACCGCCCGCGCCGGTGAATGGCTGGGTGACGCTGCCGGAAACGCCCGGCCTGGGACTCGAGCCGCGCTTCGACGCGCTCAAAGAGTTTGAAGAGAAGTGAACTAGGTAACAGTAAGAAATCATTTTAGATCCCGAAGGCGTTACGGAGGCAGTCCAGTGACACGATCCATTTCGACACGCGCATTATTTGTCCTATTCGCCTTCTTGGGCCTATCGCCGCGCGCCGGCGCCGCGGACAAGATCACAATGAGCTCGACCAACCCCACGGCGTTGGAGATCGATCAAATGGTCGCACGAGACAAGGGATTCTTCGCGCGGGAGAATATTGATCTGGATGTCACCTACATGCAGCCCGATCTGGTCATCAAAGCGCTGATCGCCGGGACGGTTGACTTAGCGAGATCGGGAACTCATTTCGGCGTAATCCCGGCGGCACGCGGCGCCGAGGTGAAAATCATCGGCGGATCGACCTACGGTTATCCCTATCAAGTGATTAGCCAGCCGCAATTCAAATCGCTCGCCGACCTCAAAGGGCAGAAGATCGCCGGTGCCAGCTTGGCCAGCATTACGACGACGATTTTTAAAGACGTCATGCAGCGCCAAGGTGTCCCGCCGACGGCTTATACTCTGCTCTTTGTCGGCGGAAGTCCTGAAAGATTTCAAGCCGTGGGTTCGGGCCAAGTTGCCGCTTCCCTGGCTGAAGCGCCGCCTTTCAATTTTCGCTCCATCGATGCCGGCAGAAAGGTTCTGCTCAACTATTCCGACGAGATCAAGAATTTGCAATACACTTCCTACTTCGCGTCAAATAAATCGCTGTCGCAAAATCGGCCGCTGTTCACGCGATTCGTGAGGGCAATGGGACAAGCGATGCACTGGATAAACGATTCAGCCAACGAGAAGGCGGTGACCGAAATCGTGGCGCAGCGCTTAAAGATCGATGAATCAACTGCAGCGCGCACGTATAAATTCATGGTTCCGGAGAACAAGGCCTTTCGCAACGAAGCCGCTGTCGACGGCCCTGGCCTGGCGGAGATGATCCGCTTGCTTGCCTCGGACAATATGATTCCAGAGCGAAAACCGTGGGAAACTTTCGTCGATCCTGCTTTTATGCCGGCGGCGAAGTAGCTCGGTGCCAGGCAACGCCGGCGCTTTCAACCGAAATGCCGCTCCCCTGCCGAAGAGAATTCTTACGGTTTCCAGCCGCTTGACTTGAGCTCTTCGTTGGCTTTCTTCACGAAGGTCAGGTCGAAAATATCGGCGACTTTGATCTCGCGCTGCACTTTGGTCGTCTTTTTCATGTCGTCGATCATCGACTGCAGCAACTTGTCGTCGCTAAATCCCTCCCGAAGCGCCAGCGGCGTCAGGATGTCGTAGATCGAACCGACCAACTCCCGGTCCTTCATGCGCAAGGTATCCATCATGTATTTGATCGCCGGCTCCCGTTTGGCAACGTAGTAATTCAGTCCTTTTAGAGCGCCCCGGACGAAGCGAAGAATTTTTTCCGGGTTTTGCTTGATCTTTTCTTGCGAAGACGCCAATCCGCCTTCGATCAAATTGGCATACTCGCTCGCGTTGCCGAGCTTGCTAAAGCCATCCTTTTGCGCCTTGATACTCATGGCCGTGCTGAACAGCGTCGCTTGTATGGACTTTGTCTGCAGCGCAGGAAAGCGCACCTCGTCGCCTCCCATCGTCACCAGGTTGATGTCCTTACTCGGGTCCAAGCCGTTTTTACGCAACATTTCGCGCGCGACCACGGCGAGCGACCCTTCGGGAGACATGACCGCAATATTCTTGCCCCGCAACTGGGCAACCGTCTTGATCTCGGGCTGCGCGATCAAATCCCAACTGGGCTTATCCTGAAAAACCGTAACAAGCCTGACGGCAACGCCTCTGACCGCCGCCGCCAGCGCGCTGCCCGCGTTGGTAAAAAAATCAACGTCCCCCGCCAGCGTCGTCCGGATGGCAATCTCGCCGCGAATGCTGAGCAGCTCCACGTTGAGGCCCTCTTCTTTGAAGTAACCTTCCTTCTGCGCGATGACCAGGGAAAATACCGAAGTACTACTCATCGAAGGACAAGCGACCCGAAGATTGTCGATGGCGCTCGCGGAATTGACATTGAACAGCGAAACCATTGCGCCAATCAAAATCCCCTCGGCAAAATTCCAATGCTTCATGACAATAGTCCTTCCCTCGCGCGAATCGCCGGCGGCGTCGAGATCGACCGCGCCGCAACTGGTGCTTTTTTAGCTCGCCGTCACCTTTCGGTCAAATGAAAAAGCACCGCCAAAACAAGTGGAATCTTAGCTCTTGCCTTGTGAACGATTTGAATGGCTTTAACTGTTTGAACCCTAAAAACGGTCTCAACGAAGCGTTAGCGCCACACGAAAACCGTAATCGGCGTATTTGAATGACGGCGGCAGCGAGCTGCGCGCGGCGCAGCGGCTGAATTTGATCCGATGGCGCCACGATCCTCCGCGCGACGCGCGGCGCTGCCCGGAAGCCGGCCCGGGCGGATTGCGCGCCGGGGAATAGCGGTAATAGTCGTAATCGTAGTAGTCACTGCACCACTCGTGGACACCTTCGCTCATATCGTACAAACCAAAGCCGTTCGGCTCGTTGACGCCGACCCGCGCAGGGCCGCCGCTTTCAGGATCGCAGCCGATGAACGATTTTTCCGTTGGCGGCTCGTCGCCCCAAGGATACTGCACGCCTTCGCGTCCGCCGCGCGCCGCGCGCTCCCACTCGGCCTCCGTCGGCAGGCGAAATTCTTCGCCGGTCCGATCGCTCAACCAACGACAATACGCGGTCGCGTCATCCCAGGTGACTCCGACCACCGGTTGATCCGGGTCTGAAAAGACGGGATCGCGCCAAAACGGCGGCACCGATCGTCGAGTGGCTTCGAGAAAAAACTTGTAATCTTTGTTGGCGATGGGAAATCTGCCGATGCCGAAGCGATCGAGCCAAACGCGATGGCACGGCTGCTCGTTCTCCGGACCACTCTCACTTCCCATAAAAAACGAGCCTTCGGGGATGACGACTATGTCGGGCGTGGTCATCATGCCATGAACTAAAGCCGTGACCGAGAGTCTGTCAAGCCGGAGATTGCAAGGAATTGGTAATTTGCCGTATAAGCGGGAGTTCGCCAAATTATGGAGGCTTCATGAAGGCGCAATTCAAATCAACCTACAAAAGATATTTAGTCACAACGGTGGCGGCGGTTCTTTCAGTTTTTTGGATCTACGCCCCTAAGGCGCCGGCGCAATCAACGCCTTTCTACAAGGACAAAACTATTCGCATCATCGTCGGCTTCACTTCCGGCGGCCTTTACGATCAGTACGCGCGTCTACTCGCGCGTTATATGGGCAAGCATATTCCTGGCAATCCGAATATCATCGTGCAAAACATGCCCGGTGCGGGTTCGATCATCGCGACGAATTACATTTCCAGTGTCGCCAAACCGGACGGGCTTGCACTCGGAATGATCGGCAGTGGTATCTATTTAGACCAATTACTAGGCGTCAAAGAAGCTCAATTTGACGTCCGCAAAATGCCATTTATCGGCAGCGTCGATCAACGAGACTTGCTGCTCTATATGCGTGCTGATGCGCCGTGGAAAACCGTGGACGACATCCTCAATACTAAGGAACTGCCCAAATGTGGTGCGACGGGCACGTCCGATCTCACCACCATTATGATCAACATCATGGAGGAGACCCTCGGCGCCAAGTTCACCAATGTGAGAGGCTATCCCGGCGGCGTCGAGATTGATCTTGCAATCGAAAAAGGCGAACTTCATTGCCGCGGCACGGGCATCACGACGCATTTCGCCCGCGAACCGTATCATACCTGGCACAAGAACGGTTTCGACCGGCATATTCTGCAAACCGGCAACAAAAAGGACCCGCGCATCGCTGACGCGCCGACGCTTAACGATCTCATGGATAAAAGAAAAACTCCCGCGCTCGGCCGAAGTGTCGCCAAACTCTTACTGCTTTCCGCCACCGTCGGCCGCCCGTTGGTGACCACACCGGGAGTGCCCGCCGACCGAGTGCAGCTGCTACGTGAAGCCTACGTGAAGGCCTTCAAAGAGCCGGATCTCCTCGCGGAAGCCAAAAAAGCCCGCATGGAGATCGAACTACTCGCCGGAGCGGATGTCGAAAGAGACATGCGCGACGCGATCAACCAACCCAAGGACGTCGTTGATCGAGTGAAGAAACTGTCAGAGTAGCAGATCGCGTGTGTATCATCTCCGGGGCTCAATCCCAGAAGCCATAGGCATTCGATTCCGGTTTCTGATCCGAAACCGTAATCCAGAAACCCGTCACTGAAATCCAAGCGATGAAACCTTTCGTCCGAATCGCTGCGCTGTTACTGGCAGCCATGTTTCTAACCGCCGCGGGCTTTGCTTGGTTCGA
>DASPXM010000388.1:0-8527 GCA_035637295.1 Verrucomicrobiia bacterium | reverse complement strand
GTGCTGATGAACGATGTTCTCATTGCCAGCGAGTTCGACCCTACAAAGTCATGATCCCCGGCGCGATGCTTCGGCCAGCGATTATTGATTCTATTACAAATTCTTCTCCATCACGCTGCACGTTCCAGCTCAGTCACAATGTTTAGATATTTTTCGTGGGTGCCGGCGCCCATTTCTTCGGCCTCATGTGCTTCGAATTGCTTGAGGATCTGCCTTTGTTCATCCTGCGGAATGACTTCGTCAGCCATCCGGAACAGAATGTCGTCTTCCTTCTGAATATGCTCTCGCAACAAAATGAGGTAGGCATGGGCATGGCTCAGAAGCGACTCCGCCGAAACCGCGTTTCCCGCTGCAATTTGTTCGACGCCGGCCAGCATGGCTCTTACATGCGCGCGGCCTTCCTCGTGTTCTGCGAGCATCATGCCGATCGGGCCACCCTCACTCGGTATGCCGTGAGCTTCCATCGCGGGAAATAAAACCTTCTCTTCCTTAAAATGGTGGCATTGATCGGCAAAGTGGCCAAAAAACTCAAGCGCCTTTTGCCAACGCTCTACCGAGTCGCTGACCGGAAGTCTCGTCAGCTGTTCCAAGGCGCTGAGCACTCGCTCGATCACCCGATGTTCATCGCTAAGAATCTCGGTCGGTTTCTCCGCTTTGTGCGCGCAGCCACATCCATGCGAAGTTGTCGGTTCCATCATATGTTCTCCTTTTCAATGGTTCTTTTAATGCAGATATTCCTCTTGCGGTATCTCGCCCTGTGGCTTTGCCGTTAGGTGCCGATCGCGCCAAGCGGCAGGTTGATAGACGCAGTAAGGATCGCTGCGCATGGGATCGCTGGTAATCGCATACGCCCGCGATCGGCTGCCGCCACAGATATTTTTGAATTCACATACGCTGCACTTCCCTTTGATCAGGGAGTAGTCCCGCACGCGCAGGAATACCGGCGAATTCCGGTAGATGTCCGTCAATGATTCCGACCGGACATTGCCGCCGATGAGATTTAGAAAACCGCTAGGTTGAACATCCCCTTGGTGCGAAACGAATACAATTCCTTTGCCGTCATTCACGCCAAGCGGGGCGCGAACGATGCGCGTGGCCTGTATGGATGACGCAAGTTCCGTCGGCGTCCATGCTTTCTTTTCGGCATCTGCCAGCAAATTTTCAGCGGTGACGCCCAGCTCCGCTGCTCTCCGCTGAAGCAAAACGCGGCGATAGTGATAGCCTTCGCGCGGCGTGACATCGAACGGCGCCAACTTCGTCAGGTCGTATAGCCAATGAAACAGCGACTCGATCTCGCGCGCGTTGATATTGAGACGGCGAATCTCCGGGCGGGCTGCCCGGCCAACTGCGATGAGCAGAAAGAGTGCCCAGAGTTTGATGCCGCGCTCGGCGATCATCGCGGCGATCGCTGGTAAATCGGCCAGCACATGGCGCGTTACGGTCGTGTGGATCTGCGACTCCAGACCGAACTCGCGGCACCAGTCGAGTATGTCTAGCGTGCGGTTGAACGAGCCCGCGACACCGCGAAAGTTATCGTGGGTCAGCGCATCTTTTCCATCCAAGCTCAGCGCCAGGCGAACCAGACCGGCATCGGCAAAGCGTCGGACGGCGTCGCGGGTGATCAGCAGCGTTGCCGACGGCGTCATGGCAACGCGCAGCCCTTCGGCACACGCATAAGCGATGATGTCGAAAATGTCGGTGCGTTTGGCTGGATCACCGCCGGTTAGAATAAAGAGCGGATAAGGCTTGCCAAAAGCCTTGATGGCGTGAACCAATGCTTGCGCCTCTTCGAAACTAAGCTCTGCCGCACTTCGCCGGGGATTGGCTTCGGCGCGGCAATGCACGCAGGCAAGATCGCACGCGCGCGTGGTCTCCCAGACGACGGTGAACGGACGCTGATTAAAATCCATCGATGCTTAAGTGAGCACAATGCATGCCACACCTCCCAGCCGTGCCAGTGGTCGAATGAATGTGTATAGACAGCGCAGGTTCCACGGCAAGCGCCGTTTGGAGGCGAGAATCTTAGAAGCAAATTCGCTTTGGGTCTTGCTGGACATGAGAATGAATCCAATTGAGTTTCTTAGTTTCGAGAAAATATCGAGCGCGATAGTGTCAACCCACCCGGTTGAGGAGGGCGCTCGCGCCCAATTTGACCGCGCGGATATTGTTGACGAGAAAGATTAATACTGCGAGGCCGTTGAGCAGACCGCCCCATCGTTGCAGTGAAAGCGATAACGAAAGATCGCCCGCGACGCGCAATAGAAGTGAGAGATGTAACAAACCTGCATGGAGATAAAAAAGATTTTGAAACGGCAACGCCAAGCCGGTTATGGTCGGCAATATGATCGGCGCATGGGCAAAAATCATGGAAAAGACGAAACCCAAAAAGATCGCGTGCAGCATCGCATCATAACGCGGTCCGGCGCTGAAGAATTGCGCAAAGACCATCCAGAGAATTCCGCCGGCTGCCAACCATAAATATCCGGCGATCAGAGAAATCGCTATGAAACGCGGTAAGCCGGATTGCTGCGCGCTCTGCCATGCCAGATCGTAACGAAGCAGCCAGACGGCGAGCCCCAGAAATCCTAATCCGCTGATGCGAATGGCTGCAGGGAAGTCGAATAGCGAGCACGCAAGTCCGACCAGGATGACCGCAACGCATCCGTGAAACGCGCGGCGAATCAGCGCCCTCGGTTGTCTGAGTCGTGACAGCTCCAACCTTTCGCCGGCGATCATGAGCACCAAAAATCCGAGCCACCACGGAACGACGGCGAATACCGCTACGTCTGTAAACCACAGAGCATTGCCCATGAGCCAGGCAAGCGCGCTTAACGCCATGATGATGAAATGCTCAGAGGGGTACTGGCGATAAAGCGTGATGAATACAGCGATCAAAAGCATGCTGGCCAAGGCCGCCAGAGACGCGGCTATTTGAATCGACACGGTAAATAACGCCGCGATCGCGCTTAGGCCGGCGAAAATAGGGATGGCGTACGCCCACCAGCGCTGCAAGGCTACGGCCCGTTCAAGTCCGATTAACGTGCCAAGAAAACCGGCCACCATAAGCGGGCCGTGTATCATGACAAATTGTTCGTTCGGTAGCGGTATGAGCCAGCCCATCCGAGCAATGCCGGCCCAGAGCCCAGTCAGAAGTGAAATCCCGGCTAAGGCGATCAGAAGGAGTCTGTGCCGATTTGAATTAATGCTCAAAGTACCTTAGGCATTCTTGCGTTTTGTCTCGGCCCGTCGATCATTTTTTAAATCGTCTTCCACCCATGTTAACGCTGCGACGGTGTGCGGAAAACCCAATGTAGTTAGGCCAAGCAAAACCACATGGTAGATCTCTTCGGGTCTGGCGCCCGCTTCGAGCGCCCTCCAGGTGTGTGAATGCACGGCACCTTCCAGTCGAGCTCCGATCGCCATTGCCAGTTTGAGCAACTCGCGGTTTTTCTTATCCAGCGGCCCGCTGTCGTGAACCGCGCCGCCGAGTCGATCATAAGCTTGCCAAATCTTTGGATAGGATCTCTTGAAATTCTCATACGCCTTCGGAAGTCGGGCCATAGCACCTCCTATTTCTCTTTCTCCATCAAAATGATTTCTCCGCATTGTTACATGCGTTTTACGTACGCGGTCAACCACGTGTGCCATCGCACTCTCGATTTTGCCATTGACCCGAATCGGTGTGCTTGATCTGTCAACCGGCCACGGCTCTTCAATTCGAAACTTGAGATTATTCCGCGTCGGAAACGGCGCGTGGATTCCCATCATTGCTAAACCTAGCTCGACGGCTTCTCAAAAATCGGAAAGATACTGCATCGGACTAACGATTTTCAGAGAGAAGTCTCATGGCCTTCTATTTGCTCACGTAAAAAACAGCAAACATTTGCACGCGAGAGCCGGCGAAGACACGAGATCGACATCGGGCTTGCAAAAAAGTGGGCAGATCATCCCACGCGCGGTTGGGCGCGCGTAATATTCGAATGCGCACGGAATCTTCACTGAGATATCGGGAGGCCGCGTGATGAAACGTTTTTTGCTACCTGCGGTTCTGGGATTTGTGGTTCTGCTGATTACCGTAGTCAGCAAAACTGCGGAGGTTAAGCCCCCGTCATCCACTCCGAAGCTGGTTGCGTTGGGAAAACAAATCTATGCCCAACAGTGCGTGGCTTGCCATGGCATCGGCGCTCGTGGTGACGGTGAGGCTGCCTATCTGCTTTATCCCAAGCCGCGCGATTTCGTTGCAGCGAGGTATCGACTGGTCTCGACCTGGGATCGCGTGCCGACTGACCAAGATCTCTTCGACACGATTTCGCGCGGCATGCCCGGCTCGGCCATGCCGTCCTGGGAACACTTGGCGACGGAGCAACGCTGGGGCTTGGTCTACTACATTAAATCCCTCGCGGAAAAGCCGATCAAAATAAGAGCTCAGAAAATGCCGGCGGCTGACGGAAGCGGCGGCGAGGGCATTATAGAAGTTCCCAAGCCTGTTCCTTTTGATGCGGCGGCAAGAGCACGCGCTCTGGAGCTATATAAGGATGCCTGCGCCTCGTGCCACGGCGACACGGGAAGAGGCGATGGGGCGCAAGACCAAAGAGATGACGAGGGGTTTCCCACCCGGCCGCGTGATCTTACTGCAGGCGTTTTCAAAGGCAGCCCTGATCCGATTGCTCTCTACCGCCATATAGTCGCGGGCATTCCGGGAAGTCCGATGCCGATGAGTGATTGGGCTTACGGCCCGGACGCGTGGCATTTGGTCAATTACGTGCGCTCGCTCTCCAGTGACACGCAGCGCCAGCGTGTCGAGATGAAAAAATTCACCATTCAGGCGGCGCGCGTCACCACTCTACCTGATCATCCGCAATCCGGCATCTGGCGTACGGCTACGCCGATCAATCTCCATCTAATGCCGCTGTGGTGGCGCAGCGATCGCCCGGAAGAAGTAACGGTGCGCGCCCTCCATGACGGTAAAGCATTGGCGATTCTTATGGTCTGGCATGATGAGACCAACGACAACACGGCGCTGCGTCCACAGGACTTCCGCGATGCCGCGGCAATCCAATTTTCATTAGCCGCTAATCCACCATTTTTTGCCATGGGTGCGACTGGAGTGCCGGTTAATATCTGGATGTGGAAATCCGAACGGCAAGCCGATCTGGATGTTGCCTATCAGGACGTCGAGAGAGCTTATCCGAATATCGGCATCGATTCCTATCCAAACTCGATGCGCTCAGCCGTCGAACAACCCTCTCGTCACGCTCTGACATTGCAATCGGACCCGACATTCGTCACCGGCTGGGGCGTCGGCAATATCGTCTCCGATCCGCAGCGAAAAAGTGCTGTCGAAGATCTTGCGGCCCAAGGATTCGGCACGCTACGAGCAAGACCAAGGATCGAACAAAAAATCGACGCCCGCGGAGTCTACGGACAGGGTTCCTATGAAGTCATGTTCCGCCGAACGCTGTCACCGACCGGTGAAGGAGCCGTCGCACTGCGACCGGGCTCGACCGTCCCCGTCGCCTTTGCCGTCTGGAACGGTAGCGCTGGCGACCGTGACGGAAAAAAATCAGTGACGATTTGGCAGGATTTAAAAATTGCCAAATAACCGTCGTTAAAACACCTCCTTCATCCTCCCTCGCGCCGCGGGGGAGGACAGAGGTGGGGGCTTGAACGATTGGAACTGCTGGAACGTTTGGAACGCGTGCGACGAGAGGAGCCAAAGGATGAACGACGATGAAGCCAGAGAAATGATGCGGGTCACGCGCCGTGACTTCCTCAAGTGGATGGGCATCGGCACCGGCGCAGCAGCCATCGCTGCCGGCTCCTTGTACTACTTTAGACCGGCGGACGCCGGTGATAATCCGCTTGCCCGGTCGGTCAATCGGGACTGGGAAAAGATTTACCGCGATCAATACAAATACGACAGCGCCTTCGATTGGGTCTGCTCTCCTAACGACACTCATGCGTGCCGGGTCCGCGCTTACGTGCGTAATGGCATCGTGACGCGGATGGGGAGCACGTACGATTACCAAAAGTACGCCGACCTTTACGGCAATAAAGCGACCGTCAATTGGAATCCGCGCCAATGCGCCAAGGGCTACACCTTTCATCGTGTTATCTACGGCCCCTACCGCTTGCGCCATCCGATCGTGCGCAAAGGTTGGAAGGCTTGGGCCGATGCCGGCTTTCCCGAACTCACGCCGGAGAACAAAACCAGATACATGTTCGATGCGCGCGGTCAGGACGAGTTCGTGCAGATTTCCTGGCCCGACGCCTTCGACAACATCGCCAAAGCACTAGTGGCGATTTCAACGCGGTACAGCGGCGAGGAAGGAAAGAAACGATTGCTGGCCCAAGGCTATCAACCGGAGATGGTCGAAGAAACGGGCGGCGCTGGAACTCGAACAATCAAAATGCGCGGCGGCATGGGACTATTGGGCGTCATCGGCAAGTATGGCATGTACCGCCTCAATAACTCGCTGGCGCTTTTAGACGCAAAGATTCGCGGCGTCGGTCCCGACAAAGCCCGCGCCGGGCGCAACTTCTCGAACTATACCTGGCATGGCGATCAGGCGCCGGGTCATCCGTGGGTGCACGGCCTGCAGGCTTCGGAATGCGACTTCAACGATCTGCGTTTTTCCAAACTCATCATCATGGACGGCAAAAACCTCGTCGAGAATAAGCTCACGGACTCGCATTGGTTTATCGAGTGCATGGAACGCGGCGCAAAGATCGTCGTGATCGCGCCGGAATACGGCCCGCCTTCGACCAAAGCCGACTACTGGATTCCGATTCGGCCACAGACCGACGCCGCCCTTTGGCTCGGCATTACCAAGTTGATGATCGACAAAAAATGGTACGACGAAACTTTCATCAAGCGCTTCACCGATTTTCCACTGCTGGTGCGCATGGACAATCTAAAACGGCTGCGCGCCCAGGAGATTTTCCCAAGTTATAAAACCTCGCTTGCCGCCGACGGGCCGTCGATGAAAATCCAAGGCTTGACCGCGGAGCAACACGCCAAGCTCGGCGATTTCGTGATCTGGGACGCAAAGAAGAACGGTCCGGTGGCCATCACCCGCGATGATGTCGGCGAATCGATGGCAAAAAAGGGCTGGGATCCCGCGCTGGACGGCAAATTTAAAATTAAATTGGCGGACGGTAAGGAGGTCGAAGTCGCAACGCTCTGGACCCTCTATCAGGATCACTTGAAGGACTACGACCTCGAAACGGTCGCCGAAATTACTCAGGCGCCGAGGGCGATGATCGAGCAGCTCGCTCAAGATATCGCGACGATGAAACCTGTGGCAATTCATCAGGGCGAAGGCATCAACCATTGGTTCCACGCCACCGAGATGAATCGCGCGGCTTATCTGCCGTTGATGCTCACGGGAAATATCGGCCAGCCCGGCGCCGGCTGCCACACCTGGGCGGGCAACTACAAAGCGGCGCTCTTCCAGGGTTCCCCGTGGACCGGTCCTGGCTTTAAAGGTTGGGTCGCAGAAGATCCGTTCGAGATCAACCTTGATCCGAAAGCTCACGGCAAAGAGATCCATGCTCATGCGTACACGAAGGACGAAGAACCTGCTTATTGGAACCACGGTGATCTCGCTTTAATCGTGAACACGCCGAAATTCGGCCGCAAGAACTTCACGGGCAAGACCCATATGCCCACACCCACCAAAGCTCTGCTCTTCAACAACGTCAACCTGATCAATAACGCCAAGTGGGCCTACGGCATGATCAAGAACGTTAACCCGAATGTCGAAATGATCGTTTCGATGGACATTCAGATGACCGCCTCCATCGAGTACGCGGATCTCGCGCTGCCCGCCAACTCGTGGCTCGAATTCGAAGGATTGGAGATCACCGCGAGTTGCTCGAATCCATTTCTGCAAATTTGGAAAGGCGGTATTGCGCCGGTCTTCGACAGCAAAGATGACCTCGACATCATCGCCGGCATCGCCAACGCGCTCGCCAACGTGACCGGCGAGAAACGATTCCGTGACTGCTTCGCTTTTGCCGCCGCCGACAAACGGGGCATCTACATCCAGCGCCTGCTCGATACCTGCACGACCACAGCCGGTTATCAGCTCGCCGATATTATGGCCGGTAAATACGGCCCTCCGGGCGGATGCCTTTTGAACTTTCGAACCTATCCGCGCATTCCCTTTTATGAACAGGTGCATGACAGCGAACCGTTCCATACGGACACAGGACGGATGCATGCTTACGCGGACGTGCCGGAAGCGATCGAATACGGCGAGAACTTCATCGTGCATCGCGAAGGACCGGAAGCCACGCCTTACTTGCCGAACGTGATTGTTAGCTCCAATCCTTACGTACGGCCGGAGGACTATGGCATTCCAGCCAACGCCGAGCACTGGGACGAGCGCACCATCCGCAACATCAAGATGCCCTGGAGCAAGGTGAAGCAGACCAAGAACTTTCTCTGGGAAAAGGGCTTCCAGTTCTACTGCTTGACGCCAAAAACGCGCCACCGAGTGCACAGCGGCTGGTCCAACGTCGA
>DASPXM010000387.1:0-27631 GCA_035637295.1 Verrucomicrobiia bacterium | reverse complement strand
GCGCTGAAGAATCTTCCTTGTCACTCAAATCCGTTGATTATCCAACATCGTTGAAAAGGACATTTTCGTACGCCGTTGTACGAGCGCATATGTCCTTCTGTCGTCTAATGCGCTGTATCCGGCTCCTTTGGGCATCTTAGCCATCGCTGTCACGTACTATCTTGGGGGCATGGCCATTGCTGAAGATATTCTTCGGGGTGACCGTGCAATCTTTATTTCGAAGATCAACTTCGCTTCGCCAAGTGGCGGCCCTAAAGTGGCGAGTAAACGCCATGGCATTAATGGTGGCGCTCATCTCTTCTCAAGGCTGTGGCATCATCTCAGATGCGCCTAACCGCGCGGTGTCGACGAGAGGAGCCTCACCTTCGGAGTTTCAGAATGGCAATCCTTCCAACGACAAGCCGCCGACGCATACCTTTCCGCGTGAGATTCCGCCAATAGCCAAAGTCCCTTCTCCTCTGGAAACCGAACAGGCTCCGCCGATCGCAAGGATCCCCGCACCTTTGCAGCCAACGATGATGGAGACGGGTCTGGCCTCGTGGTACGGACCAAAATTTCACGGCAAGCTTACCGCGAGCGGAGAAGTTTTTAACCAGGAGAAATTCACGGCCGCTCATCCAACTCTCCCCTGGGGTAGTAGAGTGAAAGTCATCAATCTAGACAATGGAAAATCAGTAGACGTGCGGATCAATGATCGCGGACCTTCTGGGAAAGGTCGCATCATCGATGTCTCGCGGGCTGCGGCAAAAGCCCTGGGCATAGTGGGACGGGGGATAACTACCGTCCGGATCGAATGGCTTTCTGATTCTGAGAAAATAAACGAACTGGTCTTGCAAGATAAGTAGACGCCGTAATCTGCGGGAGAAGTGTTATTTCAGCGGATGTGGCGTACCGTAATCCAAGAGGCGCCCCATCACGAGTGACCCCGCCACTTCCACTGCAGTCCTATACAAACCTACCTTAAAAACCTAAGCCCTTCGAGTGATGCGCGGTCCCGTTTCCGCCAGGTCGGCCGACGCTTCATGGGTTGTCTGGAGGGAAGACCGCAGACAGCTCAAGTCTGGAGTTGAGCAAATCTACGCCGTCCTTAGATACGCGATACGATCAACCGCGGTAACTAAAACCAGCCTCAACTGTCGAACGCCAGATTTGATGCCTCAATAACCCTAGAAAGCAGTCCTGACTCCGTTCCCGCTTCGATCCTACGAATTTGATACTCGTGGATGGTCATGAGATCATGCCAGAAGAGACGATGAAGGGTTGGCGTTGGGCTATCTCATTTCCTAATTCAATTAATTGTTAATATTCGGGAGCGAATCGAATGCCGAAGATCTCCGCTAACGTGCTCGAAGCCGTCGGTAACACTCCGCTCGTCCGCCTCAACCGGGTTACCGCAGGAATTTTTGCGACAGTCTGTGTGAAACTGGAGGCGTCCAATCCGGGCCGCAGCGTTAAGGACAGAATCGGGCTTGCCGTGATCGAGGATGCAGAGAGAAGGGGATTGCTCAAGCCGGGAGGCACGATCGTTGAGCCCACTTCGGGAAACATGGGAGTGGCGCTGGCGATTGTTGCTGCGGTGAAGGGTTACAAATGTATCTTTACGATCCCGGACAAAATGAGCATCGAAAAAATTCGCCGCTTGCGGGCTTTTGGCGCGGAGGTTGTCGTGACCCCCACGGCAGTGCCGCCGGAATCCTCCCAGTCGTACTATTCGGTTGCGAGACGTCTTGCCGAGGAGATTCCGGGTGCCTACATGCCCATGCAATACGACAACCTCGCGAACCGGGAGGCGCATTACGCGTCCACGGGTCCCGAGATCTGGCAGCAGACGGACAGAAAGATCACTCACTTTGTCGCTGGGATTGGAACGGCCGGGACAATCTCGGGAACTGCCAAATACCTAAAAGAAAAAAATCCACAGTGCACGGTTGTTGGAGTCGATCCTGAGGGATCGATCCTGGCGAAAGCCTTCAAGCGTGAGAAGTGGTCTTGGAGCGACTCACACCCCTACAAGGTCGAAGGGATTGGGGAGGACTTTGTACCGAAGAACCTGCTTTTCCAATACATCGACGACGTCGTAACGGTCTCTGACCGCGACTCGTTTCTGATGGGCAGGCGGCTTACGCGGGAGGAGGGCATCTTCTGTGGAGGATCTTCCGGTACAGCGGTTGAGGGGGCTCTTGGATACGCCCACGAGCACCAGCTCGGAAAGGAGGACCTTGTCGTCGTCTTACTTCCCGATGCGGGAGAAATTTATCTCTCGAAGATGTACTCCGATGAATGGATGAGGCAAAACCAGTTCCTTGGCAGAAGCGCGCGGGTGGGCGACATTCTCGAATCGAAACGGCGAAAGCTCCCCGAGCTTCTGTCGGTTGAGATGACGTCGATCGTGCGTGACGCGATCGCGACCATGAACCGATTCGGCGTCTCGCAACTCCCCGTCTTCGATAAGGGAAACCTCGTCGGGTCACTGTGCGAGAGCGCGCTCTTCCAAAGGTCTATGGAGACCCCCGAGGTGATGGAGCTTACCGTTGGAGCTCTGCTTGACCCGCCATTTCCCACAGTCGGACCAGACGAAGACGTCTATGAAGTCGTGAAGCTCCTCAAGTCTTCACCGGCTGTTCTGGTCCGGGACGCGGGGAAGTACCAGGGAATTGTGACGCGATTCGATGTCGTGGGTCACTTAGGTGGACAGCCCTGATGGCACGAAAGAAGGGTGGCGGGCATTTCACGCAATTTGCCACGCGTGCCATCCATGTCGGACAAGAACCGGAATCGGCGACAGGGGCGATCACTGTTCCGATCTATCAGACGAGCACTTTCGCGCAGATCGCGCCCGGCATCCATAAAGGGTACGACTACTCGAGGACCGACAATCCGACGCGCACGGCGCTCCAGACAGCGCTCGCGAGCTTGGAGGCGGCCAAATACTGCCTCGCCTTCTCCTCCGGTATGGGCGCGGCGACCACTGCGATGCTCCTGTTCAAAAAGGGGGATCATGTCGTCTCCTCGCGCGACGTCTACGGCGGCACCTACCGGCTTTTCAGCTCCGTGTTGCAAAACTTCGGACTCACATTTTCTTTCGTTGAAACCTCCAGCGTCGGAGAGATCGAGCGCGCCATAACTCGGCGCACCCGGCTTGTCTGGATCGAGTCGCCGACAAACCCGCTTCTTAGGATCACGGACATCCGTGCCGCGGCGAAAATCGCCCATCACCACGGGGCTCTCTTGCTGGTAGACAATACCTTCGCCTCCCCCTTGTTCCAGCGGCCCCTTGAGCTTGGCGCCGATCTCGTCCTTCACTCGACAACAAAATACCTGGCGGGACACGCGGACGTCGTCGGCGGAGCCATCTGCCTCAATGAACCCTCACTCTATAAGCGGCTCAAGTTCATGCAAAATGCGGCGGGCGCGACGCCTTCTCCCTTCGATTGCTTTCTCACACTCCGAGGGATGAAGACACTAGCGTTGCGCATGCGGGAGCACGAAAAGAACGCGATCGAGATCGCGCAGTTCTTGCAGGACCATCGGCGCGTACGCCGGGTCTACTATCCCGGACTGCCAAACCACCCAGGCCATGATATCGCCGCTTCCCAAATGGACGGCTTCAGCGGGATCGTCTCGTTTGAGGTGACAGGAGGGCTGACCGAAGCGCGCCGTGTTCTGGCGCGCCTGCGCCTCTTCAAGATCGCGGAGAGTCTCGGCGGCGTCGAGTCGCTCGTCGAGTTGCCGGCAATTATGACACACGCCTCGATCCCCAAAGAAGAGCGCAAGAGGGCGGGGCTTTATGATGGACTGATCCGTTTGTCAGTGGGAATTGAGCACGTACAGGATCTTCTTGAGGACCTGAAGCGAGGACTGGGCCGATAACTCGAAATGACCGAGATCGCCCGAAGCGAAAGTCAAAAGACTCCCGACCCCTTTTCGATCCTTTCATGAGCCGTTCTCCCTCCCGCCTTCTCTTCAGCCGAGGAAAGGAATTGGGGTCGGAGAACTATTTGACTCTGAGCGACTCGAGCATTATTGGACCGCAACGGGTTCATTGTTTTTTCGATTTCAATCCAATAGCCTGCTTTTTGTGGATGCGCGGTGTTGTTAGAAAAACCATTGTCGTGCTCGTGAGCGTCATGAAACGTTTTCGTTTAAGTAGAACCCTACGGTTAATCCTTGGTTCGGCGGTTTTCTTCAGTTCACTGCTTACATTTACCTCTTCCGCCCAATCCTCCTGCCGTGATCCGGACGTGGCGCGAAGTTTTGGCTCGCTCGCCTATGCGGCGAATGTCGATGCGACGATTCAATACTTCGGCCACAACTTTTTTCTCATCACGACCAGCAAAGGAACGCGCATCGTCACCGACCCGCTGGGGCCCGGTTGGTATCCGAATCCGAACGTTGTCGGCGACGTGGTCACCGTCGGCAAAGAAATGTTTAACCACAATGCCGTCCAAATCGTCCTGGGCCATCCGCTGATCCTGCGCGGGCTCAAGAACTATGGCGCGGAGTGGAACACGATTAGCACGAATGTCAAAGACACCTTCATCTACAACGTCCCGATTCATCAAAACGCCGAATTCATCGAGGGTATTCACGGCTCGGCGTTTGTTTTCGATCTGGGTACATTATGCATCGCCCACCTCGGCGATCTGAGCCAAAAGTTGAATGAGCAACAGCTTAAAGCATTCGGCAAGGTGGATGTGGCGCTCACGCCCATCGGCGGCGGCCGCACCATGGGGCCGGACCTTGCCCGTGAAGTCCTCGCTCAGCTCAAGCCCAAGATTGCCATTCCGATGCATCACCGCGACAATCCCTATCTGATCCGGCAGTTCACCGCCGGCCTCAAAACGCAGATTCTCAAGAGCGACACGCTTGCGATCAGCAAGGACGCACTGCCTGTTCCGACAGAAATCAGAGTGCTGCAACCTCGCGGCGCGATGAGTTACGAATGATCGTGTCATGTAAGAACGTGATCGTGTTCGTGGCGCGTGGTGAACAACCTTATGGAAAAAATGGAGTCAGAGAACTGTCGCGTCACCCAACGTTCAGCGTCTTCCGCTTTACCGACTTCCCCAACGCGATCAGAAACATCACGCTTTTGCCTGTAGCGTGTGGAGAGAAAAATTCGCTGACTTCGTCATCGAAGAATGTCAGCCCGGAGGCGCCGAGACGCTGGGCGTAAGCAGCGAGATAAAGTTTTCCGCCCATGATAGCGGCTTCGAGTTGGGCGGCGCGGTAACCGCGATTGCCGAAACGCTCCAGAGCGATCTTTAGATCCGTTAAAAAATAAATGTTGACGCTGCAATCCGCGGGAATTTCTTGTCCCAAGCCGAGATAGCCCGCTTCCCGGCTAAAGTCGCCCGCTTTTAATAATTCGAGCGCACGCTCCTGGCGGCGAAAAACATAAGCGCCGGGCGAAAGCCCTTCCACCGCGTGGACGATCAGATAAAGGTCGTTGAGCGATGCTTCCGGCGAACTGAGAAAATCGGCCTGGATGCCGCGTGTGGCACGGTCGACCATGGTCGAGAGCTGTGCTAAGGAAATCGATTCGCGGGAAAACTCGCGGGTCGATCCGCGCCGGACGATAACCTCCTCGATCGTGTCTCGCGGCAGCGCGGCATCTTCGAACGGCTGGAGAGCGAATAGTCGATCCTCGCTTCCGCCACTATCCGTTATCTTTTTGCCTTCCGCCTTTTCTGCGCCCTCGCGCCAAGCAACTACTTCCGCTTCGCTTTCCAGTGAAGAAGCCTCATGCATCGCTCTCATCGCCGGGTAATCGACCTCCATCTTCGACAGCGGCGCAGTTTCAAACACCAGCGGGTCCATCGGCGGAGACAGGCCAGTTCGCCGTGACGATGCCTCACCCATCGCGATCAGAGAAAGAGGTGCCTCACGCTGGGTATCCAAGCTCAAAAGTTGGTTCACTGTCGCATCGACGAAGCCGAGGACTACCTTTGCCGGGATCTTGCGAGCAGTCGCCGCAGCCAGGAGATTGGCGAGAATCGTGCCGTTATCCCAATAGCAGTGCCGATAGGCGCGCGCCTGGTATTTCCATGCGTTACGCCAGAATGTTGACGCGCTGACGATCACGCATGGCGCATTCACGACCGCGGGTTCTTCGCCGCTGGCGCCCACTAGGAATGAACGATAATCTCCCGCCCGCAACCTTCGCAGCGAGAAATCTTGCGGGCTGAATTGATAAACCCCCGCCCCAAGATCCTCAAGGTCGCCGCACACAAGATAAAGATCGATGTGATACAGCGCGCCCGTACAGGCCGCCGCGCGGAAGAGCATCTCTCCCCCCGGGTATTTTCGACGCTTGGTGATACCCGCAGCGAGAAAAAGAATTTCCGCCAGCGTTTGCCGCGTGGGAGCGATCGGGTGATCCGCTTCGGCGCCGGACGACGAAATCGCCCGCAGCGCCGGCGCATCCGACGACGATAAATGTTCAGGTAAAGCAATGGGCTCCAGCTTCGGATAAATTTTAAAGGAAAGCGGCTGATTCTCCCAGTCGAGATAATGTTGATTCGCGCGAATGCTTTGGTACGAATGTTTCGTGCCGTTGTGATAATTCCACGCAGCCTCGATCTCGCGGTTCTTCATGACATCCTCGCTACTTTTGATTCAATTCATATCACTCGAAGGCGTCCGCCACTACAGTCTCTATCAGTTTGGATGGCGCCCGTTATTTTGCATTCCCGTACCGTCTCGTTATAATTATCTTAGATGTTTCCATACTAGCTCCCACGATGAAAAAACTTCTCGTGCTCCAGCATGTTGCGCATGAACTGCTGGGGACTTTGAATCCGTTACTGAAGCGGTCGGGCTTCCGCATCCGCTATGTCAATTTCGCGCGGCATCCTGACGCCGAACCGAGCCTGGATGGTTACGACGGGGTGGTAGTTTTGGGCGGTCCGATGAGCGTCAACGACGCGGACCGGCTGCCGCATCTGACTACCGAGATGAAAGTGATCGAAGAATCCCTGCGCAGAAATCTCCCTGTGTTGGGGGTTTGCCTCGGCGCTCAATTGATCGCGAGGACGCTCGGCGCCGGCGTCTACCCAAATCACGAAAAAGAGATCGGTTGGTACGACGTCACTCCGACGGACCATGCGCTAGGCGATCCGCTGCTGACGGCGTTTAAGGAAACCGAGAAAATTTTTCAGTGGCACGGCGAGACCTTCGACATTCCGAAAAGCACGCTTCATCTCGCCTCCTCTTCCCTATGCGCCAATCAAGCCTTCCGCTATGGGTCGAACGTGTACGGCTTCCAGTTCCACCTGGAGGTGGACGAACCGATGATCCATCGCTGGCTTCGAGTTGCCGAAAACCGGAAGGAGATCACTGCCCTCGGCGGCACCATCGATCCCCAGCAGATCCATCTGGAAACGCCGATCCATATCGAACGGCTCCAACAATTGAGCGATCAAGTCTTCGGCGAGTTCATCAAGCTTTTCGGCTTCGAAAAGAGATTCCGCACTCTTCCCTCGCGATAAGCTAAGATTGCGCCCCGCAAAACTGGAGCTTGAATTCGCGTCCCGCCTCGGCTACGTTCTGCAGGCACAACAACGGGGAAAAACTATGGACTGGTGGATTTGGATCCTGCTGGGTCTGCTACTTTGCCTCGCGGAGCTTACGACTCCCGGCGGTTTTTATATACTTTTCTTCGGCATCGGCGCGGTTATCGTGGGCATCCTGGTCGGCTTCAGAGCCGCCGGTCCCGCGTGGTTTCAATTTATCCTATTCTCCGCCGTCTCGGTGCTTTGCCTTTGGCTCTTCCGTGAAAAATTGCTGCAGTTGACGCGCGGACGGCCCTCGGAAAGCGTCGACAGCCTGGTCGGCGAGCTCGCCGTGCCCCTTGAAGATATCTCGGTGAACAGCGTAGGTAAAGCAGAAATGCGCGGCACGTCGTGGAACACGCGCAATATCGGCGATAAGCCTCTAGCCCGCGGCCAGCGCTGCAGAGTCGAGCGTGTGGAAGGTTTGACGATTTTCGTTCGCGCCGAATCAAACTGAAACGGAGACAAGTATGGGCGGATTTGTCGTTGTCATCGTTCTGGCTCTTCTCGTCATCATCATCGTTGCCAAAACCGCCGTCGTGGTACCGCAGCAAAGCGCCTTCGTCGTCGAGCGTTTGGGTAAGTACAGCGGCACCCTAGGCGCCGGTTTTCATATCCTCGTCCCTTTTCTCGATGTGATTCGTTACAAACATTCACTAAAGGAACAGGCAATCGACATCCCGCCGCAGGTTTGCATCACGCGCGATAATGTCCAGGTCTCGGTCGACGGCGTGCTCTACCAAAAAGTTCTAAATCCAGAGCGCGCTTCTTATGGCATCGGCGACTACATTTTCGGCATCACGCAGCTCGCGCAAACGACGCTGCGCAGCGAACTCGGCAAGATCGAACTAGATCGTACGTTCGAGGAACGCACTAACATCAACACCCAGATCGTGAGCGAATTGGACAAGGCTTCGGAGCCTTGGGGCATCAAGGTGATGCGCTACGAAATCAAGAACATCACACCGCCTCAGGATATTCTTGCTGCCATGGAGAAGCAGATGCGCGCCGAGCGGGAAAAGCGCGCCCTCATTCTAACCTCGGAGGGCCAGAGAGACGCGGCGATCAACAATGCGGAAGGCGAGAAGCAACAAGCGATCAAAGCCTCCGAAGGCAAGAAACAACAGCAAATCAATGAGGCCGAAGGCCAAGCCGCGGCGATCCTCGCCATTGCCGAAGCGACGGCCAGCGGCATCCGAAAAGTCGCCGAATCCATCGAACAGCCCGGCGGATTTGAAGCGGTCCAGCTACGCGTTGCCGATAATTACCTGGCTCAGTTTGGCAAACTTGCGCAAGCGGGAAATACCATGATCTTGCCGGCAACCTTAAGCGATGTGGGCTCCATGATTTCTTTGGCGATGAATGTCATCAAGCAGCAGGATCGGACGACAGGCGGCACGGCCGGCACCTAACGCCATTTCCACTCGAGTACCGGCAGAGTTTCCATAGCCGCAAGTTGGCAACAGGCGTTTGCGATTTCACCGGCTCTTCAACGGCGCGGTCCGGACTGACTGATCCGGTACTTTGTTACGTGAGGAAAGCCCACCACCAAGACCACTACAATCAAGAGTATGACGAGTCCACCGGTCGTTGCGGCGAATTCAGCGCCCACCGACGCTGCCAGGGCGCCAAGTTGAAATTGACCGAGCTGCGGACCGCTGTTGGTGAAGATGCTATTGATCGAGGCCATGCGGCCGCGCAGCTCGTCGGGCGTGCTGAGCTGATTGATCGTAGCGCGCAGAACCGCGCTGATCGTGGCGCCGATACCGGAGCCCACGAGCAGTAGAACGGATAACCAGAGGAAATGCGACTTGGCGAAGAACAATAGGCAAAGGCCGTAAATCGTCACGCCGACAAGAATCCACCGCCCGGCGTGCTGCACCGGTCCCCACAAACTCAATCCCAACGCGCCGAGCAGTGCACCAACGGCGCTGGCGGCATAGAGCAAACCCAGACCTTGCGGCCCGACCGCGAGAATGTCGCGCGCGTAGATGGGAAAAAGCGACCGCACAGTGCCGAAAATATTGGCGCCAAAGTCCATCATCAAGAATGGAAAGATGACGGCATGTCCCCAGACAAAACGGAAACCCACGCGAAGCGAATCGAACGTGATGGTGCGCCAGCCGCCGCGCTGCGGCAGCCGCGTGCGAATCAGCGCCAGTGATCCGAACATGATAAGCCACGAAATCGCGTCCACCGCATAACAGGCAGTGGGCCCTGCGATTGCCAACACAAGCCCCGCAAGCGACGGCCCGCCAATCGTGGCGATTTGCGTTGGCTGCTGAAGATCGCCAACGCACGCGATAAGTCTTCCGCCGGTACGAGATTCGTTACAATCGATTGGCGCGACGGAACTTCCAACGAGCTAAACAGCGCCAGGAACACCGTGACGGCGTAGAGTTTCAAAGGCGTCACATCGCCCGCCAAGGTCAACAGCGCGAGCGATCCCGAAACGAAAAATAAGCTGCCTTGCGTGATCATCATCAGCTTGCGCCGGTTCATCGCGTCGGCCAGCAGCCCGCCGAACAAAAGAATGAACATTTGCGGCACCGCGCGAGCTAAGCCAATCAAGCCGATCTGCAGGGGCGAGTTAGTAAGCTCGTAAATCTGCCACGCCATCGCCACTTGGGTGAACTGACTGCCGACGCTGGAAAGCAACAGACCTATCCAAAAAAGACGAAAATCACGGTGGCGAAGCGGGGAAAGAAGTCGACGTTTAGGAAGAGACGGTGTTTCCATGATGCGAGACTCGTTAGATCACCATCCAATCCACAGGAATTTCCAAACGATTTGAACGGCTTGAAACTTTTTGAACGATTTGAACGAATCGTTCTATTTCTGGCACGATGGGCAGTAAAATGCGCTGCGGTTGCCGGTGGCCACGCGCTTGATCACGCTCGGACAAACCCGGCACTGCTCTCCGTCGCGGTCATAAACCCGCAGGTGATTCTGAAATTCTCCAGATTTATCGTCCGCGTCTCGGTAGTCGGAAAACGACGTGCCACACCAGCGAATGGCATCATGGAGCAACCGAGGAATCGAATCAGCAATCACCTCCACTTGCCTGCGCGTCAATCGATGTGCGCGCGTCGTCGGCTTTATCCCCGCAGACGAGAGGATTTCATTGGCGTAAATGTTGCCAAGACCGGCGATGATCTGCTGATCGAGTAAAAGATCCCGAATACGCCGTTCGGAAGCGCGGGTGAAACGGAACAGGTATTGGCCGGTCAAATCGCGATCAAAAGGATCGATGCCTAGATGGCACAGTTGAGGCAACCATGGTAAATCAGTTTTTCGCGCGACCAATGACAATCCAAATCGGCGCGGGTCGTGATAACGGAGCTCATTGCCGTCATCTAAATCAACAATGATATGATCGTGTTTTCTCCGCTCCAAATTTTTTGCAACGCAAATCAGTTTTCCCGACATGCCAAGGTGAAAAATCCATGCCGCTTCGCCGGCTAAACTAAGCAAAATATATTTCGCGATTCTCGTGATCGCTTCGATTCGCTTTCCCGCCAGTCCCATCAGGGCGCGTTCGTCCACCGGCAATCGAAGGCGCGGCTCCAACACTTCGACGCCGCGTATGGTTCTTCCCAAGAGATGGGGCTGCAGCGTGCGGCAAACAGTTTCGACTTCGGGCAATTCGGGCATAGAGGTCAACGATCAGTGATCGGTCCCGTTTATCAGCGCAGACTGGTTCCGTGCCGCGCGGGCGAGCTTGACGAATTCACCCACGCTCAGAGTTTCACCGCGACGTCGGGGATCGATATCTTGGGAGTGAAGAAAACTTTCGATTTCGCCTCTGCCACTTTTCAACCAAACGCTCAGCGCATTGCTGAGAGTCTTGCGCCTCTGGCCAAAAGCCGCGCGCACCAGCGCGCGCACCAACGAAATCTCTTCTGGGGCGACTAGAGGCTCGGGAAACAGCTCGATCTTCAGAACCGTCGAGCGAACTTTGGGGCGCGGAAAAAAGGCCTCCGGCGAGACGCTGACTTTATCCGTGATCTGTCCATGAATTTGGCACCACACGGAGAGCGTACCGTAATCTTTTGTTCCCGGTTTGCCTGCGATCCGGTCGGCCACCTCCTTTTGTACCATCAAGACCATCCGTGAAAAATGTTTGTACCACTCCAGGATGCGAAACAACACCGGCGTTGAAATGCTGTAAGGCAGATTGCCGACCAGTCTGATTCTGGTCTGAGGCAATAACTCCGGCAAGGGAATCTCTAGAATGTCGCCGTGAATGAGTCGAAAATTGGCATGAGTCGCAATGTCGCTCCGGCGCAAACGTTCCACCAAAATCGGATCGACTTCAACCGCCCACACTGTGCTAGCGCGATCCAGCAATCGCCGTGTCAGGAAGCCCAGACCGGGGCCGATCTCGACAACCTCTGCGTTTGCATCGAGATCAAGCAAACGCAAAATCGAGTCGATCACTCGCTCATGAATGAGAAAATTCTGGCCGAGACTCTTCCTCGGTCTGAAATCGGCTTCGCGCAGCGCGGCGCGAACTTCATCATAAAGGGTCACAGCGAGCCCTTGGGCTATTGAACCTTGAAAAGTTGAACTATTTTAAAGCGTCAGATCGGCGTCGGCGTTGAGGCGAAAATCGTCGCGCCGGCCGCGCTTGAGCCAATGATAACCGGCCAGAGCGATCATGGCGCCGTTGTCCGTGCAAAATTTCGGCGCGGGAAAGAAAACGTCGAGCCCTTCCGCGTCGCCCTGCTGCGTGATTTTCTCGCGCAGTCGGCTATTGGCAGCCACGCCGCCGGATAGAACGATCCGCGATACCCCAGTCGCGATCGCCGCCTTGATCGTCGGATTGACGAGCATGTCGACGACCGCTTCCTGGAAACTCGCGGCGATGTCGGCAATTTCAGCTTCCCACTGTTCCTTCCCGCGCGATTTAAGATAGTGCCATACCGCCGTTTTGATACCGCTGAAACTGAATGCGTAGCTGTCTTTGCGAAAACGAGCGCGAGGGAAATGAATCGCTGTCCGGTCGCCGTTCCTCGCCAGATTATCGATCACCCTGCCGCCGGGATATCCCAGTCCCATCATCTTGGCGACCTTATCATAGGCCTCCCCCGCCGCGTCGTCGCGGGTACCGCCGAGATGTAGGTAGTCGCCGATTTCTTTCACGCAATAAAGCAGCGTGTGTCCGCCTGAGGCGAGCAGCGCGATGTAGGGAAATGGGACTTCGCGCTCGAGATGAATCGCCAAAAGATGCGCTTCGAGATGATTGACGCCGACGTAGGGAATACCCGAGTGAAACGACATGCCCTTGACCAGCGAAAGACCCACGAGCAATGACCCGACCAGACCCGGCCCGTAGGTCACCGCGATGCCGTCAATTTCCTTGAGCGTCATTCCGGCTTTTTGCAGCGCGTCATCGACGATCGGCAAGATATTCCGGATATGTTGTCGCGATGCCAATTCCGGTACGACACCGCCATAGGGTCCGTGGATTTGATCCTGCGACGAGACGACATTCGCCAGGATCGTGCGTCCGTCTTTTAACACCGCCGCGGCGGTGTCGTCACAAGAAGTTTCCACCCCGAGGACAACCATTGACGGATCGACTTACTTCGTCGGGGACTGCGCATCCGCCTGCAAGCGCAAGAGCGCGTCAGCAGCGGTGCGATTGCCGGAATTCAAACGCAGGGATTGCACGTAACTGGTCTCTGCCCTTTGTGGCTGTCCGAGTGCGCGATAGTTATCGCCGCGTAGCGCATGAACCTCGGCCAGCCAGAAAGGCTCGCCGCTCAGTCGAGACTCGGCGACGTCGAGAAAATTGAGTGATTCCTTATAGCGCCCTAAACGGTTTTGCGCTTTTGCCAAGTAGAAATATCCGTACGGGTTAGTGGAATCAATGGCAATCGTTCTTTCCAAGCGTGGCAGGGCTTTGGCGGCATCGCCGGCATCGAGAAGTTTTCGACCTTCGTCGGTGAGACGCAACGAGGCGGCCCGTTGCGCTGTTACGCCAGGGGTGATCTTGGCAAGGAGAGAGCTATCGTCGGGCAACGCCGGTGAAACAGCCTCCGGAGTCGTATGGCTTTCGCCTATGCCTGCTTGCCGCGAAGGTTCCTTGGTCTCTTTACCGGCGGGGGGCGGCGTCGGCGACTTCGTCCTGATATCCTGCTCACGAATTTTTCCTTCCTGGGGGACAGGTCTCCGGCTCGTGTCGGGTGGCTCCGGAGGTGGCGGAGCCGGTATCGGAGCTGTGCTCTGCGGGGTTGGTAGAGCAGGCGTCGGCAAGGGAGCACGATAGGGTCGTTGCGGCGCACAGCCGTAAAGAAAAACGAGCCAACCAGCGGTGGCGCCCAGTAGAGAATTCTTTGTGCGCAGCGAAAGCATTGGTTATTAGCGGGACTCTTACAGCGATTCGGCAGAGCGGGTGGATTGCACGGCAGGCGGGCATGGTTCAGCGGGCGGCGGTTCTCCTTCACGACTGAACGGTCCACACTTTCCGGCCGGTGCGCTTTCACCTTCAACCGCCGGCGCAATGAAATCCGTGACGGGCATACTGGCCGTAGCGCTTTTCATGAAATCGGTCCAGATTGGCAGCGCTGCTTCGGCGCCCGACAAACCAATTTTACGTGGACCGTCGAAGCCAACCCAAACGACCGCGAGCAAATCCGGTGTATAACCGACAAACCACGCGTCTTTGTAATCATTCGTCGTGCCGGTTTTTCCTGCTGCGGGACGGGTGAAGCCAAATCGCCGCGCTGCAGCACCGGTGCCGCGATCGAGAACGCCTTTGAGGAGCTCATTCATCCTGTAGGCCAGCTGTGGATTAATGACCGGCTCGTTCCGCACATCGCGCTTCTCTAACAGTCGAGTATTTTGGTCCATTACATTCCTGACGGCCAGCGGCCGGGCGCGAACACCGCCATTGGCCAGAGTAGAAAAAGCCACGGCCACTTCCAAAGGCGTGACTTCCGCCGAGCCCAACGCCAGCGACGGTACCGCAGGCAAAGAACTCTGGATCCCCAAGCGGTTCGCGATCTCGCGCACGCGCCGGATGCCAACGTCTTGAGCAAGACGGCTGGTCGCCGAATTGAGTGAGTTTTCCAGAGCGCGGCGGAACGTCACGGCGCCGAAGTACTCGTTGTTGTAATTGGTCGGTTGCCAATTTTGACCGTCATAGTTCCAGGTAAACGGGCTGTCATTCAAAACCGAGTCGGGAGTGTATTGCACTCCGCTCTGCCCGCCGTACATCAGCGCGGCGAGATAGACGAAGGGTTTGAACACCGAACCCGGTTGGCGCTTCGCTTGAAAGACTCGGTTGAATTGTGATTTTTGGTAGTTTCGTCCGCCGACCATCGCTTTGATCTCACCCGTTTGCGGTCGCAAGACGACGATAGCCCCCTCCAAACCGTCATCGGTACTATGGCGACGTAATGACGGATGTGCCGCCTCGAGCTTTTTCAAACCCTCCACCAGAGCGCGTTCGGCGATTCTCTGGAGTTGCAGGTCGAGACCGCTAAAAATCCGCAGTCCTTCTTTGTTGAGCACCGCGCTGGAATAATTTTCGTCGAGTTCGCGCCTGAGATAATCGACATAGAATGGCGCGTCGTTGGTGACTTTTACCAGCGCCCGCTGGGGAAGTTTTTCGCGCAGCGCCGCGTCGTATTGCTTGCGCGTGATGATCCGGTCGTCGAGCAACTTGGCCAACACGACGTTACGCCGCTTCGTCGCAAGCTCGGCGCTCCGGTAGGGAGATAATCGATTCGGCGCGCGGACCAATCCGGCTAAGAGCGCCGTCTCGCCTACCGTCAAGTCGGAAAGCGGTTTGGCAAAATAGAACTGGGCGGCCTCCCACACGCCAAAAATGCCCTGGGAGCCTTTTTGGCCGAGATAAATCTCATTGAGGTAATTTTCGAGAATCGTCTCTTTTGAGTATTTTCGCTCGGCGATCAGCGCCATAAGTGCTTCGGGAATCTTGCGGCTCATGGTCCGCTCATCGGTCAAGAAAAAATTTTTCATCAGTTGTTGCGTCAGCGTGCTGCCGCCCTGCTGAAAGCTCATATTGCGAAGGTTGACCCACATCGCCCGCATGATGCCGATCGGATCGATGCCATGATGGCTGAAGAATCGTTCGTCTTCGATGGCTAAGATGGCTTTAGTGACCAGCGGCGGCACATCGGCCAATTTGACCACCGTCCGCTCCTGCCAGATCCGTTCGTAAAGACCGGTCACGAGCTCGGGCTCGAGCTCGAGATGAAACATCTCTTGGCCGGTCGCCAAGTTTTCTATCCGCGCGACTGTCGTCCCCTGGAGGACGATTCGGACCGGCATGCCCTTGAGCTGTTCGGTCGGATACTCGAAATCGTGGAGATAGATTTCGACGGATCCATCGGACCGCGAGATGCGATATTCGCCCCTCGCCCTGGGTGCTCCCTGGCTCTCAAAATATCCAAGCCGGCGAAGTTTTTCGGCGAGATCGTCGCGGCGGAGACTGATGCCGACGTAGAGGAGATAACTGTCGGAGTAAATTTTCGATGGGAAAATCCACTTCGTTCCCTCAAATCTTTTTGTGACGGTATCCTCCAGCTGTTTTAGATACCACGCCCCAAAAACCAGGCCGCTGGAAGTTATAACGAGAAGCGTAACCAGTGAAATGCTAAAAATTCGCAGTTTGGACTTTAACAAACTGAAGGCCTCAGATTGAGCATTAATTTTCGCGCACAACCGGCGTAAAAGCAACAAAACGAGGCGGGTGCCAAGCCCCGAACCTCGTTTTGGGATGGCGGCGAATAATCGCGCGAATCATCAGCGCTGCGGCTTGAGCGCAAGGAACAGCGTGCTGTCACCACGGCGCACCAAGAAAAGCACGCCGCGTCCTTTACGAACCCCGGCGACGGCCTTTCGATATTCTTCGACATTTCGTACCAGCTTACGATCGACCTCCAGAATGACGTCGCCGCGCCGTATGCCGGCGTCGTCCGACACGCTGCCGGGCTCCACAGCGGTAACGACAATGCCCTCGGCTCGCTCCAACCCAAGGCTCTCCGCCATCTGCGGTGTGAGCCTCTGGACGGTGAGACCCAATTCGCCCTTCTCCGGCGCGGTCGCCACGACCTCTTCGTCCTTGAGCTCGCCCACCGCGACGTTGAGCGTCACTTCTTTCTTATCGCGCAGTACTTTCATCCGGACTTTTTTCTCGACCGCTGTTCGCGCGACAATAATCGGCAAGTCACCCGAGTCCGTGACTTCTTTGCCGTCGAATTCAATGATGACGTCGCCGACTTTTACGCCCGCTTTTTCCGCCGGTCCGTCTTTGGACACGTTGGCGACCAACGCGCCAGCGCTCTTGTCCAGGCCCAAGCTTTCGGCAATCTCCGGCGTCACCTTTTGAATCAGCACTCCGAGATAGCCGCGCGTGACCTTGCCCTTACCGCGTAGCTGCGGCAGCAGTTCCTTTACCAAATTGATTGGAATCGCGAATCCAATGCCCATATTGCCGCCGGTGCGACTGAAAATCGCGGTGTTGATACCGACCACTTCGCCACGCAAGTTGATCAGCGGCCCACCGGAATTGCCGGGATTGATCGAGGCATCGGTTTGAATGAAGTTGTCGTAGGGCCCCTGGCCGATGTGCCGGCCCTTCGCGCTAACGATGCCGGAGGTCACCGTGCTATCGAGCCCAAAGGGATTGCCGATCGCGACAACCCATTCGCCGACCTCGAGCTTGTCCGAGTCGCCGAGACTCGCGGTTGCGAGTTTTGTCTTGACGTTGATCTTGATCACGGCGATGTCGGTTTTCTGATCCCGACCGATCACTTTGGCTTCATATTCTTGGTCATCGGACAGCTTCACGACGATTTTCGAAGCATTCTCGACCACGTGGTTGTTGGTCAAAATCGACCCATCGCCGTCGATGATAAACCCGGAGCCAAGACTACGTTGGCGCTGCGGGCCACGGGGAATCGGGCCGCCGAAAAAACGTCGCCAAAAATCGTTGAACGGATCTTCTTCACCGAACGGGCTGCCAAACTCCTGCGAGCCACGCCCTTCACTCATCTGGGTAGTCGAGACATTGACAACGATGGGCTTCATCTTTTTCGCCAGATTCACGAAATCCGGCAAACCGGCTTGGATTCGAGTGTCACTGTTGCCGGCGTCACCCAAGAAATTCACCGCCCGGCTCGGCGATAACCAATCCAAACTGCCGCTGATGCCGAGTCCGACCACGAGCGACACTAGGGCAACCAGGATTACCCCCTTGAAGCTCACGTTACCGCCCCAGATGCTCTTCAAGCCCATCGACGTCTCCTATCGCTTCTTCACCGCTTCAACATATTTCATGCGTAGATCAAAGAGAATATCTTGCATTAGTCGGTCTTCGCTGGCATTGAGGTTGCCGCGCGTTTTGTCTTTAAGCATGCCGATAATATCGATCATCTGTTTCGCCACCGGCACATCCGTTTCAACTTTTCCGCTGAGCGGATTAGCGATCTCGCCCAAGTGCATCAGCGCCTGTGTGCTGAGACTGATCACGAAAGTCGAAAAGTTAATGTCCGCTGCCGGCTCCCGCGGAGCTTCTTCCGCGCCGCCGACGATCGCCTCGGATTGCGGCGTGCTCCGTGTTGGTCGGTCGCTTTCCTCGGGCGCATCTTTGCGCGCTTCCCCCGTATCCGGTGAAAAACGCCTGCGGTCCTGAACGGTAAAACCTTTTCCCTCTTGCTTCCCTTCTTCGTCAGCCATATTGAAACTCCCGCTGGAGAAGAAAAAAGCCCGGAAATCCCGCTGGCAACGATGGCCAGCGCATTCCCAGGCGACGCTCCACTTTAAGATATCCTTGCTTATGCCAACCCGGCCACAATACGCGAAGTATCGGTTTAATTAAGACCAAGCTTTTTACGCAAAATTAAACAACATTTTTGACTTAAACCTTAATCCCTGCCCCCATCCTTGTCAAGGTAACTACCTCCGGCAAGGCTGCCATTACGCCAATGACATCTTTTGGATGGAGCTCGCTCAGACAGGCGTGATGCGGACAGCTTTTCATCATCGGGATTTGGCACGGAGAACACTCGATATTTCGACTCACAATTGTCACCCTCCTGCCGCGCGGAGCCCACTGTCGCGCATTCGAAGGACCGAATAAAGCGACTGTCCGAACTCCCGCGACGGCGGCGAGATGCGTTATGCCACTATCATTACCCAGATAAACATCGCAGCGGGCAAGCAGGGCTGCCGCCCGCGATAGTGTCAGATCGCTCGCAACAATGCACCTGTGTCGAAGCCGGTCTGTTCCGCCCCTTTCTTCTTCCACCGGTCCGGTGAGCAGAACCACCGCGCCATTGACGGTTTGGCGCCACCATTCGACGACAGCAAGAAAGAATTCCTCCGGCCAATTCTTTTCGCGTGCGCCGCTTCCTGGCGCTATCACCAAAACCGGTCGGTGGTGAAGCTCGCGCGCCGACCAGAAATGAGCGCACCAAGCAATTCCCTCGGGGCGCAATGCAACTTGTGGTTGACGCGAAACGGCGCTATGGCGGCGCAGACAGCCGAGATAATAGTCCATGTGATGGGTTTCGCTGTCATCCGGTTGAAACGGAAATATCTGCGCCCTGCCGCCAGAGAGCGCCCTAAGACGCTGAACGAAATCGCTCTGCCGGCTGCCCAACCACGAATAGACCGCGGCATACGCGCCAAAAAAATTTTGCGACGGTTGGTCTTCTGCAATATTGGCGGTAAATAGCCGGCTGACCTCATGAGATTCGAGCGAGTGAACGGTCACTTCGCTTGCGACGATGTCCGCGAATTCGCTGCGCGCGAACAGATCGACTTCGCTATCTCGCGCCAACGTTTGGAGTGCCGGTAAAAGGCAAATGAAATCGCCGAGCGCGCCGGGAAAGAGCACGCAACTTCTCGAACGAACCGCGTTTGACGAGTGACGATCGAGTTGTTTCATTGACATTGACAGTTCGAAAATATAGCATTTGGCCATCATCAATTCGAACTTCACGCCTATCACGAAAGACAGGTAGCATTGTGGCAAACTTGAACGGCGCCCGATCCGTTCTGGATCTCATTGGCTCCACTCCCGTGGTTAAGCTTAGAGCTCTCCCCGGAATAAACGACGCGGAAGTTTGGGCTAAAATGGAGTCCTTTAACCCGGGCGGTTCGGTCAAAGACCGCATTTGCCTCAATATGATTGAAACCGCCGAGCGTCAGGGAAAACTCAAATCGGGTGCGACCATCGTCGAACCCACAAGTGGCAATACCGGCATTGGCCTGGCGTTGATCGCGGCGGTCAAAGGCTATCGGCTAATCCTGACCATGCCCGATACCATGAGCGAGGAGCGGCGCAGTCTGTTGGGCGCCTATGGGGCGCGGCTCATTCTAACGCCCGATACCAAAGGCATGGGCGGTGCGATTCACAAAGCTGAAGAACTGATCCAGGAAAATAGCGACTACTTCATGCCGCAACAGTTCAATAATCCGGCGAACCCGGAAATGCACCGCAAGACCACTGCTGTCGAGCTGCTTAAGCAATTCAAACGCATCGATGCATTCGTCGCCGGAGTGGGCACCGGCGGCACCATTACCGGAGTTGGAGAAATACTCAAAGAGAAAATGAAAGGGGTGCGCATCTGCGCCGTCGAACCCGCAGCATCCCCAGTGATCTCCGGTGGCGAGCCGGGCTATCATAAGATCCAAGGAATCGGCGCGGGTTTCATTCCCGCAGTGCTCAATCGCCAAGTCCTCGACGAAGTGATCGCCGTCAGCGACGAAGAAGCGACCGCGCATACCCGGCGATTAGCTGCAGAGGAAGGGCTGTTAGTAGGTATCTCTTCCGGCGCCGCCTGCTGCGCCGCACTTAAAGTAGCCAAGAGTCTGGGCAAGGGCCATGTCGTCGTCACAATTTTTGCCGACAAAGGCGAGCATTATTTGAGCACCGATCTTTTCAGCGACAAACGATGGACACAAAATTCGAACGGCTAACCAGTCTCCTTTCCGAGCACGACGGCTTGCTGGTCGCTTTTTCCGCGGGCGTTGATTCGACGTTTCTATTAAAGGCGGCGCACATGGCTTTGGGCGACCGGACTATCGCTTTGACTGCGACTTCTCCCACTGTGCCGCCTGGCGAGCTCGACGCGGCCAAGCAATTCGCCAAGAGTTTACACTGCCGTCATATTGTTCTTGATTCACACGAGATGTCTAATCCGTCATTCGCCCAGAATCCGGTTAACCGCTGCTTCTTCTGCAAAGACGAGCTGTATCGGATCTGCCGCACGAAAGCCGATGAACTCGGCATTCAAACCATTGTCGACGGCACCAACTTGGACGATTTAAAGGATCATCGTCCGGGGCTAAAAGCAGCGGATCAGTGGGGCGTGCGGCATCCGTTAGTAGAGACCGCGATGACCAAAGACGACATTCGACGCTACAGCCGTGAACTCGGTCTGCCCACGTGGGACAAACCGTCGAGCCCGTGCCTGTCCTCACGCTTTCCGTACGGCACCGAAATCAACCTCGAACGTTTAAAGAAAGTAGCGGACAGCGAAGTCTTCATGAAAGAACTCTGCTTTCGCGAGTTCCGCGTGCGCTACCACGGCGATCTTGCAAGAATCGAAGTACCACAGAATGAGATCGAGCGGCTTTTTGAAAAAGCAACCAGCGACGCGATCGTGAAAAAATTCAAGGAGATTGGCTTCAATTACGTCAGTGTCGACCTGCAGGGCTTTCGCAGCGGCAGCTTGAACGAAGCCTTGCGAAAGAAAGCGGGTTAAGGCACGCGTCCTTCCCGGATCAAAGTTTCGGCAAGCCACACATCTTCCGGCACCGTAATTTTAAAATTTGTTCGCTCGCCGTCGATGATATATACCGGCTTTCCGAGCTGCTCGATCAGCATGGCATCGTCTGTGACTTCGATCCCTTTCCGTTCTGCCTGCTCGTGCGCCTCAACGATTAGCGTTCGTTGAAATACCTGCGGCGTCTGGACCTCCCAGAGCGAGCTTCGTTCGGGAGTTGATAGGATATGACGATCTTGCGACACAACCTTGATCGTATCGCTTACCGGTAGACCCACGACGACCGCTCCTTTGTCGGCGGCGAATTCGACGCAGCGATCAATTAGACCGCCGGATACGAACGGGCGCGCCCCATCGTGGATAACGACAATATCAGTATCGGAGCCTATCTTTTCCAAGCCGCGCTGAGCCGACTGCTGGCGCGTCGCGCCGCCGACTTGGAGTTGCCATGAGCAGCCTCGTAATGCGTCATCGCAGCTAAGCAGGGTTTCGCACCGCGCGATCTCATGAGCCGCAATAACCAGAACGACATTTTCGACCGTGCGCGCCGAGAACACCCGGTCTAAGGTGCGGAGAACCAACGGGCGACCGCCTAGAGGCAGAAAAATTTTCGACGTCCCGCCGATTCGGCGGCCTTCGCCGGCGGCGAGAACAACAGCGGTAACGAGCATGGCTAGGAAAAAACAAAAAAGCCGAGAGCTAAGCCCCCGGCTTTTAAAAAACGTACTCCCATCGAGCGCAAGTTAATGGGTAAAAATATGGCGCAGTTCCTCCATGATTTTTTCTTCCGAGTGAGATCGCGCGATCGACAGCTCTTTGACCAAAAGATTGCGCGCGGTATCCAACATCTTTCTTTCGCCGAAGGAAAGTTCCTTGTCTCCTTTTAAGACAAACAGGTCACGCAAAACTTTGGCGATCTCGAGGATAGAACCCGTCTTGATTTTTTCAGTATATTCCCGGTAACGCCGATTCCAGGTTTGTTGGTCGGTCTCGACCTTCTTTTGGCGCAGCACTTTGTAGACCTTAGTCACCATGGCGCGGTCGATAATTTTGCGCAAACCGACCGACTCCACGTTGTCGATTGGAATCATGATCTTCATGTCGGTTTCAAGTATGCGAAGCATGTAAAACTTTTTCTCCGTGCCCGAGATGACATGGCTTCGGATCGCCTCGATCTCGCCCACGCCATGGGCAGGGTAAACAACTTTTTCTCCTACCTTAAACATACTGGCCTCCTCGTGAACCAAGACTTTCGACGTTCAGTGCGAATCTTAGACAGTACTGACTACTGGAATTGCGGGGCTGGTGGTTGCGGCGGAAGGATTGAAGAAAGCTTAATCGACTAGGCGGCAGACGATGGATTTGCAGTTGTCGAGGATACGTCTCTAACATGCCGCTCTCTTTCAGGCCGATTGAAGGACCTTCAAAAAAATTTAGCGGCCGTAAACCGCCGACCGCCAAAAAATTAACTTACACTTAATTTATACACTAGAGACGGAGAGCCCGTCAAGAGTAGGCGGCGAGTGAGCAAAAGAATAAAATTTTCAATAATTTAAGCATGAAATATCAAAACGATACAGGAAGACAAAATAGGACAAATTTTCCACCTTTAAAATTACGTTTCAGCGCGTAGTTTCGAGGGTCATGGCCAAGGCATCTTCGCCATCATCGGAATAATAACCCCGGCGAACTCCCGTTGTGAGGAATCCGACGGACTCGTAAAGCTTCTGGGCCGCCAGATTAGACTTGCGAACCTCAAGCATTACTCGAACTGCAGATTGATTCCTCGCCTCGCCTAGAACTTTACTGAGAAGCAGGCGTGCTATACCGCGTCGTCGATAATCAACGTGAACGGCAATATTGTGAATATCGATTGCTCCCGGGAGCAGCCAGAAAAGAATGTAACCGACAATGTGTCCATCGATTTCAGCGAGAATTGAGCGCGCGCACGCGACTTGAAGCTCCTGAAGAAAAAACCCGGAACTCCAAGGAAATCGGAATGAGGTCCGCTCAATCACCATCACTTCATCCAAGTCGGCGGTGCTGATCGGTCGAAACCTGATATTTTCGTCCGACGCAAAAAAACCAAAGACGCCGTCCTGGTCCTGTGGCTTGTTTGGTGAATCCGATTTTATTTTTGTTTCACTATCGAGGGCCATTCGCCTTGACAACTAACACTTCGAGCACTTTATTTTCAAACTTATGGGCGATTCCGGAGATTCTCTGCTGGAATGGAATCACGGTGGTAAATTCCGGTGGGAAGGCGCCTACGCTCGATGAAATTTTCCGTACTTTCTCGTCCGTGCACTTGCCCTTAACGATAAGCTGCCCATCCTGCAACACCAAGTCGTAATCGTAATCCGGCATTTCGCCGGGCCATTGATCACCGCCGGCTATGCCAATATCCGGCATCCGGCGGGGGAACTCCATGCGCACGAGAAACGCGCCGCCACGGTGTTCCACGGTGTAAACGTTGCCATAGCGCCGTTCCCGTTCGCGCTTATCGTCGAAGCCTTTCGAATAAAAGCCTTCCACCGGAATAGGAATATCTCTTATCAAGTCGGTGTATTTGGCCAGCAACAGTTCTGCCACCAATCCGAGGGGCGCCCCGTAAAGCGACGGTGGAAAGGTCATTTCATCCGCTGGCTTAACACTAAAGATCCCATCCTTTAGACGAAAGATCGCTTCGGCCGCCGCGAGCAGCAAACCGAGTAAGATATAATTGTTGATCTGCTGGCTGAAAATAACCTGCGGACCGCCATTGATCAGCACAGCGAGTACGATGGCAGCGAGCGGATAGAGCACGGCGTTAAGTCCAATGTTAGCCGCCGTGCTCCCGGCCGCTGTAAAGAGCGGAGTTTGCATCGCTGCTTCGAGACGTTTCTTAATACCATGCGGAAAGGAACCTATGATCGGTTGCAACACAATGACCGCCAGTCGGACTGGCCCGGTCAATGTCTTTCCACCGCCGGTGTATTGCTTCGTTGCTTCCTCGAAGCTAACAGGCAATTCCTTCGCAAAATTTTTCTTCGGTCTCGGTTCTTTCTTAGCGGGTACCGGTTTCGCTGCGACCGGCTGTGGAGCCGCTTTAGCGACTGGCGCAGCCGGAGTCGGTTTGGGCGCCGGCGCGGGTTCCGCAGCCGGTTTCTCCTGCGGGACACTCGCCTGAGTGGCTGGCGCTGGCGTTGCAGCCGGCGTTTCCGCTACTGAGGCCGCCATAGCAGCGACTGCTGTTGCAGACTCTGCGCCGTTGGCCTTTCGGAAGCGGGATTGGAAACTCTCTCCAAAATTGGTTTCAGGGTGCAGTGCTCGTGCACGTTCGATTAGAACTTCTTCGGTTTCAACGTTATTTGGATCCGTCACGCAAACATCGACCGGGCAAACTGCCGCGCAAGCTTCGTAATCGTGAAATCCGACGCACTCCGTGCACAGAAGTGGGTCGATGACATAAACGGGATCACCCTGGCTAATTGCGTTATTCGGGCATTCCGGCTCGCATGCCCCGCAATTAATACACTCGCTGGTAATCATCGTCGCCATGAAAAAACTCCTAACTAAACCCTTTTTTAATTACGTGTTTCCCTCTAGGTTGTCAATGTTTTGCTAGTTCTTGAAAGTCGCGGAAAGTTCATGTTAGCTATCCTGCTGACGGCGGCGTACCCAAGTGGTTAAGGGAGAGGTCTGCAAAACCTCGATGCAGCGGTTCGAATCCGCTCGCCGCCTCCAACTTATCTTTGAGGTCATACAAAATAAGACTTAGCCATGATCTCAACGATATCCTTGTCAACGGTGAGCTTAACGTCTTGATAAAAGCTTACTTACTGGGCACCTTCCGAAGCATTTCACAACTCCATCACCTCATTAGGACTAAGTTGTGCTACAAAGTGCCCGTCTCCGGTAGCCAACTTCCAGCCTCTGTACCGCGCGTGGCCGCCAAAAGGCGATCAAAAGGATCTCTTGTCCATATTAGCTCGCGCGCCACGCTGAACCACGCCGCCGCGGGCGGGTCGTCAAGAACCCAGCGTTGATCGTCCACGAGATTATCGATTCGAGTGCCAGTACGAAGTCGGATGCGCTGGGCTTCGAGCAGAAACTGTATCTCAAGTAGGTTCGCCGGCGAGATGTAGAGATGACCCATCCAGCGTGACAATGAACGGTTGCGTCGATGCCGGGCCTGGAGCCAGATTAGGGCGTTGGTATCGAGCAGGATTAACGCCGTTCTCTTACATTCTTACTGAAGCGTAAGCCATCGGCTCTCCACTGCCATTGCCAGATACCTTTAGCGACCGCCGGGTCAACGATTTCGATGACCGGCTTACGCCGAGTTTTCTTTGTTGTAGCTTGGCGTTCCGGCTGCACGCGAAACCGCACACCTCGGCGTTCGATGATAACCGACTCGCCTCGTTCCGCGGCGTCGAGAAGGAAAGAGAATCGCTGTTTCGCCGTAGCAGTCGTAAATCGCTTCATGGTCGATACTATACAATTTTCCGACGCATTAGCGAAACATGCGTCTGGCGATAGTGTAAAAAACAGGGCTCCAGGAATGTGAATACTTGGCGGGCGCGACATGGCCACTTCTAATAGCTCATCTCATCTTTCCATCCTATCAAGCCTGGCACCAATGCCTCATTATCGGGTCCTTCTCTAGAAACGTCTCCAGGTCGCTCTGCGCAATCAGCACCGCCGGCTGACTCTTTGCGCTCTCAGATAGGGCTTCCGGACGTAGAGGAAAAAGTTGAAAGGTTCAGGATCGATGGCATGACACACTTCTAGTTAACCTTAAAGTAAAGCTTCTCTTTCGATCTTTGCCTTTGGTTGCGAAGCGTCGTCACCATAAAGTCTTCCAAAGAAAAATTACTAGACATAGCGCCACGACTACAAACACCCACGGCGGGCCGGAATATCGAAATCCTATCTTTCTGAGTGGGCCGCTGTAGCGAAACTCTGTGTTCATCAAAAAGAACGCCTGCCAGTAAATATTTCTTGCGGAACAGCTCCCTTCGGCAAATCACGCCCACCAAGACAGTCGAGTTGTCAAAGTCTGACCCTTCGCATTTGCCCTTGCATTTGCAGTCATAGCCGAGGCGCAGCAGCCGAAGAAAGTCCCGCTCATCGGATATCTGGTGCGAAGGGCCGCCCCCCACCTCCACTCCCGATCCCAATGCCGAGGCATTCCGGCAAGGGCTGCGAGATCTCGGTTATATTGACGGAAAAAATATCCGGCTCGAATATCGCTACGCGCAAGGAATGGAGGACCGTCTCCCGGGCCTCGTGGCCGAACTCGTGAAACTTAAGGTCGATGTCATTGTCTCTCCCACCTTAGCAGCGATCCGCGTAGCCAAGCAGGCGACCAAGGTGATCCCCATTGTCATGGTGGCTACTGTTGATCCGGTCGCGACTGGGATAGTTGATAGCTTGGCGCGGCCAGGCGGAAATATCACCGGGATCACCAGACTGACGCGCGACTTAAGCGGAAAGAGACTGGAATTGCTAAAGGAAGCGGTTCCGGGAGTATCGCGTGTCGGAGTGCTCATGAACGAGTCTACAACCGCGGGCGATAGCTCTAAAGACTACGAGGCAGCGGCGCGGTTACTAAAGATACCGCTTCAATTTATAGAGGTACGCGGTCCAGACCCTGATTTTGATGCCGCATTTCAAGTTGCGATCAAAGGGCGCGTGAGCGCGCTCATTACGGTTACAGGTGCCGTGCTCATATCGCAGCCGAAAAAAATCGCTGACCTTGCCATAAAAAACCGACTGCCTTCAATGTACGAACTAAGTCAGTACGTAGACGCAGGCGGTCTCATGTCTTATGCGGCCAACGATGCTGAGGGTTTCAGGCGCGCCGCTGTCTACGTGGATAAGATCCTAAAAGGCGCCAAACCATCGGACCTTCCCGTCGAGCAGCCGACGAAGTTTGAGTTGGTAATAAATCTGAAAACCGCTAAGCTGATCGGCTTCACAATTCCGCCGAACGTGCTAGCGCGGGCGAATAGGGTGATCAAATGATCGAAGAAAGCGAAGCCGCAATGCTAGGATTGAATTGAATTCTCCATCGATCCAATTTTCCCCATAATCGAATTGACGCGTCGTTCAGTTCAATCCTACGTGGAAATTAGCCTTTCTTCCCTCGATGAATCTGGTTCTCCTTCTGCGGGTAAATAACACTTTTCTCAGCTTCCGTATCCGTGATAAAAACCGCAAGAATGAGATGCGCAATGAAGAATGCCGCGGCGTCATCAATCCTGTGTGCGATGATGCTGCTCGCTGTTGCGGTCATAGCCGAGGCGCAGCAGCCAAAGAAAATCC
>DASPXM010000386.1:0-31881 GCA_035637295.1 Verrucomicrobiia bacterium | reverse complement strand
TCGAGCAACAAAACGTTGGCGCCTTCTTTCAACATCTTCGCGAGATGAACACGATTGCGTTCGCCGCCCGACAGCGTGCCGACCTTTTTTTGCTGGTCCGTGCCGGAAAAATTAAATCGCGCCACGTAGGCGCGCGAGTTCACGTCGCGCGCGCCGATTTTTAGCGAGTCCGCGCCGCCTGAAATCTCCTCCCAGATCGATTTCTTGGCATCAAGCGTGCGGCTCTGATCGACGTATCCGAGCGCGACCGTATCACCAATGCGAATCCTGCCGCTGTCAGGCTGCTCCTGCCCTATGATCATACGAAACAAAGTCGTCTTGCCGGCGCCGTTCGGACCGATCACGCCGACGATGCCGCCGGGAGGCAGCTTGAATGTCACGTCGTCTATGAGCAGGTGATCGCCGTAGCCTTTGCTGACTCCTTCCGATTCGATCACGACATTGCCCAGGCGCGGCCCGGGCGGAATGGGGATCTCCAAATCGTCGCGCCGCTTCTGAGAGTCCTGATCGAGCAATGATTCATATGCCGTGATGCGCGCTTTCCCCTTGGCACGGCGCGCCTTCGGTGACATGCGAATCCATTCGAGCTCGCGTTGCAGAGTTTTCTGCCGCTCGCTTTCAGACTTTTCTTCGCGTCTCAGGCGCTCCTGCTTTTGTTCGAGCCACGACGTGTAGTTGCCTTTGAACGGTATTCCCTGGCCACGATCGAGCTCCAGGATCCAACCGGCGACGTTGTCAAGAAAATATCGATCGTGGGTGACGGCGATAATCGTGCCCGGATAACTCTGCAGGTGATGTTCGAGCCACGCCACCGACTCGGCGTCGAGATGATTGGTCGGCTCGTCGAGCAGAAGAATATCGGGTTTTTGCAAAAGCAACCGGCACAACGCAACGCGGCGACGCTCACCGCCGGATAATATTTTCACCGGCGTATCCGGCGGCGGACAGCGCAGCGCATCCATGGCCATCTCCAACCGCGCATCGAGATCCCAGGCATCCTGATGGTCGAGCTTCTCCTGCACCTCCCCCTGGCGCTCGAGCAGCGCGTTCATGTCGTCGTCGGACATCTGTTCGGCGAACTTCGCGTTGATCGCTTCGAACTCTTTCAGCAGATTGACCGTCTCTTGTACGGCTTCTTCGACAATTTCGCGCACAGTGCGCGAGTCGTCGATTAACGGCTCCTGTTCCAGATAACCGACGGTGTAGCCCGGCGAAAGCAGCGCCTCCCCGTTAATCTCCCTGTCCACGCCCGCCATGATGCGCAGCAGCGACGACTTGCCGGACCCGTTGAGACCAATGACGCCGATCTTGGCGCCATAAAAATAGGAAAGATAGATGTCTTTCAGGACGGCGCGCTTGTCGTAATACTTGCTGACGCCGACCATCGAGTAGATAATTTTGTTGGGTTCAGTGCTCATGAGTTGAAACAATTACCTCGGAGTTGAATTTGTTAAAGCTAGCCTGTCAGGTTGGATTGGATTCTGCAAGAAAGCGAGCAGTCTTGAGCTTCGTTGCAACTCGCCGCGGCGGGCCTAACGCGGCAAAGCCAACCAAGGGGAAGAAAAGATTTCGCCGCAAAGAACGCAAAGGACGCAAAAAAAAGAATCGGGATTTGTAGGGGCGGGTTTGAAACCCGCCCTCCTAGCTGGTGTTCCGCGACTATGGTGCCAAACGTCATTGACGACAAACCGCCCGTATTGTACAGTTAACCGTACAGAAACGGAGTTATCTATCAATGAAGCAGCTATCCTTAACCCAGGCACGAGCCAAGCTCAGCACACTCGTGGCTGAAGTCGGCAAGGGAAGAGGCCCGGTGGCGATTGCCCAAAGATCGAAAGTCAAAGCGGTGCTGGTCGATGCGGAATGGCACAGCAGGGTGGAAGAAGAGTTGGCGCATTACCGGCGAGCTGCGAAGCAGTCTCCGCTTAAGCTGCGAGGGAGCATGAAAGTCGTTGGCAATGTAGATCGAGCACTTACCGAACTGCGGCAAGAACGCGAAAATTCCCTTGAAAGACTGGTCTCCAGACTCAAGTGATTTTCGTTACCGACACTCACCCGTTGGTTTTCTGGGCTTCCGACCGAAGGCAACGTTTGGGTAAACGCGCGCGCCGAATTCTTCAGGAGGTCGAGCAGGGAAGACATTCCATTATCGTTCCCATCATCGCGCTTGAAGAAACCGCGCGTTTGATCGAAAAGAAGGTCGTTCGACTCGCTGTTCCCTTTCGGCGCTGGGCTGAAGAACTGGATCGTTCCGCAAACTTTCAGGTCCAACCCTACACGATTGAAATCTTACTGGAATCTGTTGCGCTGGTTGCTATCCGCGATCCCGCAGACAGAGCAATCGTCGCCACGGCGCGACACCTGCGTTGTCCGCTCATCACGGCTGATGATGTTATTCAAGACGCAAAGTGGGTTGATACGGTTTGGGAATAAGTCCGCGGCTTATGGTGTGAGGTGAATAAATGGCCCCAAGCGTAGGCTTACCTAAACCAGCGACACCGCTTACTACTTCTTCAACTTGGCGCGCTCCAGCGCCCATGCAATCGCGCCGCCGGGTTGTGGCTTGGGTTCCGGAACACGCTTGGGTTCGGACGGGCGCGGGTCGCGCGAATCGGTGGCTGCGCCACCTGAGCGCGACGAAGTGCCGGGTGTGTCGTCGAGGCGCATCGTTAGGGAAATGCGCTGGCGCTTGACGTCGACGTCCATCACCTTCACCTTGACGATCTGGCCGGGCTTGACGATTTCGTGCGGGTCTTTGACGAATTTGTTCGCCAGCGCGGAGACGTGGACGAGGCCGTCCTGGTGCACGCCGATGTCGACGAAGGCACCGAAGGCGGCGACGTTGGTCACGACGCCTTCGAGGATCATGTTGGGCTGCAGGTCGGCAAGAGACTCGATGCCATCCTGGAAGGTGGCCGTTTTGAATTCGGGACGCGGATCGCGGCCGGGCTTTTCCAATTCAGTTAGAATGTCGCGCACCGTCGGCACACCGAATTTGTCGTCGGTGAATTCGGTGGGCGAAAGCCCCTTCAGCGCCGCCGGCTGACCCATCACTTCGCCGATCCCTTTGCTGATACGCGCGAGAATGCGCTCGACGACCGGATAGGCCTCCGGATGAACCGAGGAGCGGTCCAGCGGATTGTCGCCGTTGTTGATGCGTAGGAAGCCTGCGGCCTGCTCGAAGGTCTTGTCGCCCAGGCGTGGCACCTTGCGCAGTTTTTTGCGATTCGGGAACGGGCCGTTGGCATCTCGGAACTCGACGAGGTTTTTCGCCAGCATGGTGTTAAGGCCCGACACGCGCGCGAGCAGCGGCGTCGAAGCTGTATTGACGTCCACACCCACCGCGTTGACGCAGTCTTCAACCGTAGCATCGAGCGCGCGAGCGAGCGCCCGCTGATTCACGTCGTGCTGATATTGGCCGACGCCGATCGACTTTGGATCTATTTTTACCAACTCGGCGAGTGGGTCCTGCAAGCGCCGGGCGATGGACACGGCGCCGCGCAGGCTCACGTCCAGCTCGGGAAATTCGCTGGCGGCGAATGCCGACGCCGAATAGACCGAGGCGCCGGCTTCGCTGACGACGATTTTGTTCAACTTCCGTTCCGGCATCTTCGACGCGATCAGCTTGATCACCTCGGCGGCGAGCTTGTCGGTCTCGCGGCTAGCAGTGCCGTTGCCGATGGAGATCAGCTCGACGCCATGCTGCACCGCCATTCGCGCCAGCGTCGCCAGCGATCCCTGCCAGTCGTTACGCGGTTCGTGCGGATAAATGGTGGTGGCCTCCAGCAGCTTACCCGTGGCATCGACGACCGCGACTTTGCAACCGGTGCGTATGCCGGGGTCGATGCCCAGCACGGCCTTGGGGCCGGCGGGCGCCGCCAGCAACAACTCGTGCAGATTGCGGCCGAATATTTTAATCGCCTCCGCTTCCGCCGCTTCGCGCAATTGCGTCAGCAGCTCGGTGCTGATATGCGAATGCGCTTTGCCGCGCCAGGTCGAATGGCAGACCTCGGCCAGCCACTTGTCGGCGCGACGGCCGCGGTCTTCGATGCCGAAATGCGCGGCGATCATCGCGACGCATGGATGTGGCACGGCGGCTTCGATTTCCTCGCTCAAACCCAGTTCGATCTTCAGCACGTCCAGGCTCTGGCCGCGGAACAGCGCAAGCGCGCGATGCGAGGGGATGGTGCGTATGGCTTCGGAATAAGCATAATAGTCGCGGAATTTTTCTTCCTCGGCCGTCTCCTTGCCTTTCATCACCGTGGAGGTAACGATGCCCTGTCCCCACATGCGCGCACGCAGTTTGGCGAGGAGCTCGGCGGTCTCGGCAAAACGCTCGCAAAGAATCTCGCGCGCGCCATCGAGTGCCGCTTGCGCGTCGGGAATGTTTATGGCGTTGCTACTCTCGGTAGCAGGTGTCACGTTCACGTACTTCGCCGCCTCCTGCTGCGGATCGAGCGTGGGATCGCCGAATAGTGCATCGGCCAGCGGCTCCAGCCCGGCCTCGCGCGCAATCTGCGCACGTGTGCGGCGCTTGGGCTTGTAGGGCAGGTAGAAATCTTCCAGCGTTTGCTTGGTGGCGGCCGCCTCTATGTTCCCGCGCAGTTCATCGGTGAGTTTGCCCTGTTGCTCGAGCGCGGCCAGGATCGCCGCGCGCCGTTCCTCCAGTTCGCGCAGATAGTGCAGGCGTTCATCCAGATTACGCAGGTGCGTGTCATCCAGGTTGCCGGTCGCCTCCTTGCGATAGCGCGCGATGAAGGGCACGGTCGAACCTTCGTCGAGCAGCGCCACAGCGGGAGCGACCTGATGGGGCCCGACCCCGAGCTCCTTGGCGATGAGTTGAACAATCTTGATCTGGGCAGCTTCTGAAATGTTATTGGTCATGGGGGAAACTGCGAGTGATAACCCGCTTCGGTTCAGCTTTCTGTTAGATATCGGGATCGAGTGTATGAATGCTAGCCAGTCACGCTGGATTGTGCAAGAAAGGGAGGACTTTTGGTCGAAATGAGTTCATGGGAACGAGATTAAAATTTGGCTTATTGTTGCCGCACTTTTGCGAGCATGCGTCAGCGGCAAATTGCCTGGAAGGCGCGCAACGCGCCGAAGCCTATGGCTTCGACTCGGTTTGGGTGAGGGATCATCTCGTGTTCGAGCCGCATGGCATCGAGGGCAACGACAACACTCACATTGAAGGCTTCTTAGTGCTTTCGGCGATCGCTGCGGTGACGAAAAACATTTCGCTCGGCACGTCGATGGCGATCTGCCATCGTCATCCGATCCATCTCGCCCAGTTGTTCGCCGGCTTAAGCGCCATTTCGCAGGGCCGCGTCATCATGGGAATGGGCTTAGGTGGGTTTCCTCACGAGTTTGCGGCGGCGGGTTACCCGACCGGTCTTGAAGAGCGCGCCGAGCTGGTTCGCAGCAATGTGCAGATCTGTCGTGAGCTTTGGACCGGTGAACGAGTTTCTTTCAAGAATGACTATTTCGATTTCACCGACGTGGCGCTCAAACCGACTCCGGTGAAGCCGATTCCAATCTGGTACGGCGACGGCACACCGGCCGCCTGCCGGCGCGCGGTCGAATATTGCGATGGATGGATGCCAGCACGTACGACGCTGGCGACTTTCACAAAGCTGATCGGGTACATCCGTGAGCTTTGTCAAAAGGCCGGGAAGCCTATGATCAGGGCAGCCGTGATGCCGTTTACCAGTATCAGCAAAGATCGCGACACGGCGCTGAGCAAGATAAGCGTCGAATCCCTGATCGCCGAGGCCAACAAGTTCTCGACATGGGTCAAACCGCCGAGCGGAAAATTTTCGAAGCTGGATGATATAAGCGGTTTTATTCTGGCAGGAACGCCAGCCGATATCGCGCGAGAGTCACGCGCCTATGAACAAGCGGGCGCCGATCACATCGTATACGATTTGCGTTTCCGCTACGGCGATTGGCTGGCGCAGATCGATCTTTTGGGAAAAGAAGTGTTGCCGGAGCTACGAGAGTAGGCTTGACCCGACCATGCGATTAGAAGTGTTCCAGCGCGCAATGCTAATTAGCTGGCGCGCAAGCCGGTTCTGACGAAAATTTTTTTCACGATCAACGTTGCTTGCGCATCAAGACCGCAAATCGATGGCCGCGCTACCGAGCTGTGCCTATGGTGTGCGTTCCAGAATCCGCGGTCCGTACAGGCGGACGGCGTTGTCCCAGAGAATTTTTCGTTTACTGTGGTCCGAGATCGGCTGAGCGGAGAACCAGGGCAGCACTTGGACGGGGTCCGGCGCATCCGGGTGGGGATAGTCGGTGTTCCAAACAAGATTGTCGTCACCCATGAAATTGATGATCGTGTCCAGACCGGGCTCGTCGGGGTCCGCCGAGATCACGCATTGGCGCAGGACGTACTCGCTCGGTTTCATCGGCAAGCCGGCGCCCAAAATGAGGCGTCGCCCATGGGAGTGATCGTCCATGCGCGGCAGCCAGAACTGAACCCAGCCGGCGTTGGACTCCAAGATGCCAAGCCGTAGCGCCGGGAATCGCTCCAAGACGCCGCCGAAAATAAAGTGAGCCATCGTTACCATGTTGTCCATCGGAAAGCCGATGATATGGTCGAGCGCGCTGAAGGTGCCCTCGGCGCGGAGTTCTCGGAAAGGCGCAGCGCGCACGTGGCGCGACTCGCCGTGGACCGAGATCGGAAAATCAAGCTCGCTGGCCAACTGCCAGAGAGCGTCGTATTCAGACTCGTGCAACCATTTGCCGTGCGGCAAAAGTGGATTGCGCACGGAGACGGCACCGAGCTTCTCCACCGCGCGGCGGGTTTCTAAAACCATTGCCGCGCTATCGCCGGCTGCCGGAGTGGCGGTGAACTTCAGGCGCCCGGGGTCCGCGCCGGCATACTCGTGGCACCAGTTATGATATGCCCGCGCCATCGCCGCGCCCACTTCTGCATCCTTGAGCGCGGCCTCCATGATCCGGTTGCCGTTGGTAGAAAGGATGACTTGAATGTCCCAGCCATATCGATCCATGTCCTTGAGGCGAATATCCGGCGACCACCATCGGTTGTAAGCTTCGCCGTACTTGTCCGCCATCCATTGGTCGTGGTGCGCGGGAATATTCTCCCGCGATTCCAGCGCGGGAAAGATCTTTTCATCGGGCGCATAGACAAAAAAATTGCGCCGCATGCCAATGACTTTCGGGACGCGATCCTGATACTCCGGCTCTAGGTAGCGCGCCCACAGGTCTTGCGGCTCATGGTGGTGCGCATCCGAGTCGATGACCTTGAATCCGTTCCACATGGCTTTCCCCTCCATCTGAGAATGTCGAATGCGATTAGCGCCGCCACGCTCAACCGATGCGCTCGCGTGTCGATGGCGATCATGGTTTGGGCGCGCGCCCGAGACAAGCCCGTTAACCCGGCGCGAGCCGTTCTCGCTTGCGCCGAGAGTCAATCAGCGTCGGCGCGAAGGCAAGCGAGTCGCGAGGGCGCGATCGATGCCCTGGCCGATCTGCTCGGCGAGCTGAAACGTCCTTGCATCATCCGACCCCTTGCCCTCGGCGAAAATTTCCCCTGTCTGTTTCTGCGTGCGTAAGAAAGGGCGCGCCCTGTGCAGAAAGTCTTCGCTGTATTTGGCTGGTCTGGCGACTCTGACGCTGACTCGGGAGACGACCTTGGCGGTGGCACGGCTGCCACACTGTCCGCAGGTTACGGCGCCGGTCGCAGACTGGCCGCTTGAGCAAAATACCTCAGTAACCGCATGGCACTTTTTGCATCGGAACTCGAATATCGGCATGGTGTGAAGTAAAACAGCCCGTCTGATGACGCCAACACGCTCCACGCGAGGCGAAAATTTCCCTGCTCGCGAATAAATTGTTCCGCTTCAATTCTGCGGGCGTTACGCTTTTCCTGCCTCCTTCAATCCCCGCAACACATTCTCCGGACTCAACGGCAACTTCGTGATCCGCACACCAGTAGCGTTGCAAATCGCGTTGGCGATGGCGGCCATCGGCGGGACGCAGGCGATCTCGCCGGCGCCTTTGGCGCCGTAGGGGCCGGCGCCGGGGTAGCCGTGAACTAGGGTGGTTTCGATGCGCGGCATCATATTGATCGTCGGCATCAAGTAATCGACGAACGAAGGATTCATCGTTCTGCCGTTGTTGTCGAAGACGACTTGCTCGCACAGCGCTTGGCCGATGCTCATCGCCGTGGCGCCTTCGATCTGGCCTTCGACAGATGCGAGGTGGATGGGGAAGCCGATGTCGTGGACGGCGACGTATTTAAGAATCTTGACATTGCCTGTATCCGGACTGACTTCGACGATACAGGCATGAGCCGTGAACGGCTGCGAGCTGCCGCGGGCTTTTTCTTCGGCCATCATCGCTACGTTATCGCAGTAGCCGCGGCCGATCACTTCGCCGATGATGTTGTGCGCGGCAGTGGCGATGGTCGCGAGAGGAACCGACTTCGACGGCGTGCCTCTGACGCGGATCTGTTTGTCCTTGATCTCGAGATCGTCGGGGCTGGCTTCGAGCTGGCTTGCGGCCATCTTAAAGATCTGGTTGCGCGCGTCGATAGCGGCGAGCCGTGTTGCCGTGCCGGAAACTATGATTGCCCGGCTGCCGACGGTGCCGGCGTCCCAGGGACTGGCGTCCGTGTCGACGTTCACGACCGTCACATCGCTCACCGGCACGCCGAGCTCTTCGGCAGCGATGAGTGGAATGCCGAATCGCGGCGCGGTGCCCATGTCAATTTTTCCGATGTGAACCGTCACCGAGCCATCTTCGTTGACTTTGACCACGGCGCCGCCGCCGGGGCCGGCACTTTCAATCCATGAGCCGGTGGCGATGCCGATGCCTTGGTTCTTGCCAAGTACGGGCGCAGCATGCTGCGCCCCTACCTTTGTATATCCGATTTTTTCTGCCGCCGTGCGGATGGTCTCGCCGAGCGAAACATCGCGCAGCTTCGGCACACCGACGATTTTGTCGCCGGGCTTGGGCGTATTCTTCAGACGAAACTCCACCGGGTCCATGCCGAGCTTGGCGGCGATGGAATCCATGTGTGACTCGACGGCAAAAGCGGCCTGCGGCCCGCCGGGGCCGCGCACCGGCCCGCAGACTTGTTTATTCGTATAAACGACATAGCCGTCGATGTGGCAGTTGGGCATCAGGTACCAGCCGCCGAGCATGTTGGTGCAGCGCGCGCCCGCCATGGCGCCGAAGCCGGAATAGGCGCCGGCGTCGTAGACGACTTTGCCCTGGCGCGCGACGATGGTGCCGTCTTTTTTCACGCCGGTCTTGATATACATTTTCGCGCCGGAGCGGATCGTCGTCGAAATCGTCTCCTCGGCCTTGTCGAGGACGATCATCACCGGCCGCTTGGCTTTGACCGCGAGCAAAGCGCAAATCGGTTCAATCGCCGCACCGGAGGTGATGCCACTCGCCTTGCCGCCGAAACCGCCGCCCAACTCGGTCGAAATTATTCTCACTTTATTGAGAGCCACGCCGATCAGTCTGGCAACGTCAGTGCGCACGGCGAAGGGCGCCTGGGCATTCGCCCATACGGTGATGCGGCCATCCGGTTCGACCCGCGCCGCGGCTATGCGCGGTTCCAGATACTGTGGATGGATCATCTTGGTCTCGTAAACCTCATCGACCACGATGTCGGCTTCCGCCATTGCCTTGTCGGGGTCGCCGACATGAACGGCCGTAAAGCTACAAACGTTTTTCACCTTGACGTCCGCGGGCAAGTTCTTCGGCAGGGGCATATCCTCGTGCAACGTCGGCGCGTCCAGCTTCATCGCCTCTTCCTGATCGATGACTACCGGCAGCGGTTCGTAAACGACTTTGATTTTCTTGAGCGCTTGCTTGACGATCGCTGGGCTGTCGGCTGCGACTGCCGCCACCGGATCGCCCATGTAGCGGACTTTGTTCTTCGCCAGCATGTAGCGGTCGATGGAGGTGCGGCCGTAGCGCACGTCGGGCGCATCGGCGGCCGTGACCACGGCGTGAACACCGGGAATTTTTTTGGCTTCGCTGGTGTCGATGCTGATAATCTTGGCGTGGGCGTATTGGCTGCGCAAAATGCCGCCGTGCAATTCGTCTTTCAAAGCGAAGTCGATGCCGTAAATGCCCGCGCCGATGACGCGCTCAATGCCGCCCATGCGCGCAGGGCTAGTGCCCAGTACCGTGTATTCAGCTTTTGCCATGGCTTAAACCCTCCCTGCCATTCTGTCGGCGGCGAGTTGGATCGCGTCGACGATCTTGGTGTAGCCGGTGCAGCGGCAGATGTTGCCCGACACCGCTTCTTCAATGTCTTCGGCCGTCGGTTTGGTCGTTCGGTCGAGCAGCGCTTTCACCGAAATTATGTAGCCCGGCGTGCAGTAGCCGCACTGCACAGCGCCGGTGTCGATGAAGGCTTGCTGCACGGGATGCAATTTATCGCCGTCGGCCACGCCTTCGATGGTCGTAATCTCCGCGCCGTTGGCGTCGGCGGCGAGGGTCACGCACGAGTTAATCGGCTTGCCATTGTAAATGATCGAGCAAGCGCCGCACTCGCCGGTGTTGCAGCAGAGTTTGGTGCCTTTGTATTCCAATGTATCGCGCAGAAAATCCAACAACGATGTGGACGGCTCGGCGCCGGCGCTGACCGACTTGCCGTTGATTGTAGTATGGATGGTGAGACTCATTATGCTACCTCCTTGCCGGCGGCGGCCTTCCAAGTTTGCTCGAGACCGCGCCGAGTTAATGCTTCGACGATCCAGCGGCGATTTTCCGCGCTGCTACGCTGATCGTTGATCGGGCTCGACTCCGTCGCCGCCATGGCGGCGGCTTCTTTAATCAATGCTGCACTGAGCGGTTTGCCGCGCAGTAACGCTTCCGTCTTTGTCGCGCGAATCGGTGTCGGCGCCACCGCGCCTAGACCGATGCGCACGTCCTGAACATTGTTCTTCGTCGCATCCGGCGTAAGCAGAACGGCGACGCCGACCATGGCGATGTCCATCGCGCCGCGCACGGCGTGTTTCAAGTAAACGCTTTTAGTACCAGCCGCCGGATAAGGAACGTCGATTTCGGTCAAGAGACCTTTCGTGCCGAGAACTGATTTCCCCGGTCCCTGAAAAAATGACGTGAACGGTTGGGTTTTTTCGCCATCCGAGAAAGCGCACTTACCCGCGGCTTCCAACACGAGCAGCGGCGCCAGTGTTTCACCCGAAGGTGAGGCGCGACAAATGTTGCCGCCGATGGTCGCCGTATTGCGGATCTGCAGCGACGCGAACTGATGCGACGACTCCCACAGCACCGGCAGCTTGTCGCGGACGAGAACGTTGATTTCGACGTCCCGGATCGTCGTCAGCGCGCCGATGCGCAGGCTACCTCCGTTCTCCTGGATTGAGCTCAGGCCGGGAATTTTCTTGATGTTGATTAGACATCCGGGCTCTTCCTTATATTTCATATCCACCAGCATATCGGTCCCACCGGCGATTATCTTGGCTTCAGCGCCATATTTGGCCAGTAGCGACACCGCTTCGCCGACTGTTTTTGGTTCAAAATAGTCCATAATTCGTTGCCTCGTGCGTGTTTATTAATTGACCAGAATTCTCGAATCCCTCTTAGCCCATGTTACGTGTCGATAGCAACCCCCGTAAAATAAATCTGATCAAAGAACCTGGTTCCGGATCAGATTGCGCTTTAGCTGTAAGCAAAGTTGACGGGTCCGATGCATCCTTGTTAGAGTCCGCAGCGCATCGAGGAAGCGCGGAAAGTGAAAAATTCGATTCGCGTGGCAGCGAGCGTGGATTAAAATCGGGAGAGCACAAATGGCAATCACTAAGGGTCTGTTCGACGCGGATGGTCATGTTTACGAGCTCGATTACCAGATCATCGAGTATCTCGATCCACCGTTTCGCGGCAGGAAGGAGCTCTTACGCCAGCCGCTGATCAATTCCGGCGATGGCTGGCATCGGATCGCTCTAGGCGTCAGCAGAGGCCAAGGTGGACTCACCGGCGGCGAAATCACCGCGCAGAACTGGCTCGATGCCTTGGATCAGGTCGGGCTCGACGGCACGGTGTTGCATCCGACCCTGGGTCTTAACATCGGTTCGGTGCGCGACCCTGAATGGGCGGTGGTAGTCGCGCGCGGTTACAATAATTGGCTCTACGATAAATTTCTAAAGGTTAGCCCGCGGCTGAACGGCATCGCGGTGTTGCCGATACAAAATCCTTCGGAGGCCGCCAAAGAATTGCGCCGCGCCGCCAAGGAACTGGGCATGGTCGGTGCTCTCATGCCGGCAGCCGGCGTCGAGCGATTGCTCGGACATCCGTCTTACGATCCCATTTATGAAGCCGCGCAAGATCTCGATATCGCGCTCTCGGTGCACACCGGCGGCGTGCCCCAGCTGGACATGCGTTTCTTTGATCGGCTCATCGATGTGCGCTGCTTGCAGCACCCGATCGGCCAGATGCACCAGATGGTCAACATGATGTTCGGCGGCGTTTTCGATCGCTTTCCCAATTTGCGTATCGCTTTTTTGGAATCCGGCTCGGCTTGGGTGCTGTGCGCACTGGAGCGTATGCAGCGTGAGTTTGAGCATTGGTCGGTGCTGCTGCGCGACCAAAAAAAGGAACCTAAGGAGCATCTAAAGAGTGGCCGCCTCTATTTCGAAGCGGAGCTCGAAGACGAATTGCTTCCCTTCACGGTGCAGCTGCTCGGCGACAAGGTGCTCGTATTCGCGTCCGATTTTCCCCACTTCACGCGCGCAGACCATATCGCCGAGGGCGTGAAACGTTTTCAGGAGCGGCCCGACCTGTCCGATGAGACCAAGCAGCGCATCCTTGGGGATAACGCCAGACGCCTCTACAAAATCAGAGAAACTAGTCTAGCAGGTTGCTAAAAAACCCGGATTGCAGGCTGCTCAAAAAGATCTCAGAGGCGAGGCGCGCGAAAAATAGACAAGCGGAGGCGTACTTAGCCCGTACGTTGGAGCGAGGCGATTGAGCGCAACGAAGCATATGAGTCTTTTTCAGCAGCCTGCTAGAGATCCATTGCCGACGGCCAAGGAGATCGAGGGAATGAACGGCTTAAAAAGCATCACGGTTACGTTGGCAGTGCTGGTGTTCGGACTCGTCTTTCTCAGCGATGCCGGCGCCCAAGGGGAGGCGCAATGGGAGAAGACCGTTGCCGCCGCCAAGAAAGAAGGCGAGCTGTCCATCTATCTCAACGCTCCCGCGCAAGTGAGACCGGCTTTGACGAAGGCTTTCGATGAAAGGTTCGGGATTAAGATCTACGTTGTCACCGGCACCGGTCCGGAACTATCGGCGAAGATCGTCTCCGAATACAGCGCGGGACTCCACCAGGCGGATGTCAGCTTTCAGGGCTGCAGCACGTTAATCGCTCTGATCGGCACGCATGGTTATCTCGCGCCGATCGAGCCGATGCTCATTCTGCCGGAAGTCAGGGACGGCAAAGCGTGGTTCGGCGGCAAGTTGAATTACGACAAGGCGGGCACGGCCTTTCGCTTCATCAACCACGCATTGCCGCCGGTCGTCTACAACACGGACTCAGTGAAAGCAAATTCCATCCAGTCGTTTCTCGATCTGCAGAGACCGGAATGGAAAAAGAAGATACTGATGCATGACCCGTCTATCCTTGGCGCCGGCGCCAACGGCATAAGCTATCTAGCGACACTCTGGGGCCTAAGCAAGGCGAAGGACTATTTGAGCACGTTGTTAAAGGCGCAAGAAGCCGGGGTGACTAGAAACTATCAGCAGCATGTCGAATGGGTGGGGCAAGGGAAGTACGCTGTCGCACTTTGGCCGAACCCCGGGCAGGCAGCGCGCTACGTGAAGGCGGGTGCACCAATTGCGGTGACGCATCTAAAAGAGGGAGCGGTGGCTTCGCCCGCTTTTGGCTGTCTGGGCGTGCCCGCCAAACCGGCGCATCCTAACGCGGCGACGGTTTTCGTCAATTGGTTCTTGAGCCGCGAAGGACAGACATTGGCGGTCAAAACCTATGAACTGCCGAGCGCACGGCTCGATGTGACGGCCTCCGGTGTTCTAAAAGAATTCGTGATCGCTCCCGAGCAAAAAGTTTTCATCGAGAACGAGGAGTTCAATGCCATGCAGGACAAATGGATCCCGGAGTGGAAGGCCATCGTCGAGTCGGTGCAAAGATGAGCGCGCCGGAAGAAATCAAAAACAAAATGTCCACAGCTTGCGCAATCCTGCGCTGGGAACTTTCCAATATGTGGGGCCATGTGAGCGTCAGGTCGCCGAGTGACGGCGGGTTTTCTCTAATGCCGCTAAGGGAGCCGGTGGATGTAGCGATTCCGTCCGACGATCTTTTGGAATACGATTTAGAGGGAAACTTCATATCGGGCCGGCGCGACGCCATCGACGAAATTTTCTTCTACAGTTGTCCGTACCGCGCCAGAGAAGAAGTGGGCGCGGTGATCCATTGCCATCCGGAAATGACCTTGGCACTGGCGGCCGTCGGAGGAAAGATCGAGCCCGTCCACACGAGCAGCGTGCGCTTCGAGAACGGCGTGCCGATGACTTCCTTTCTCTACGGCTACTGGCAGGAACATGGAGAACAAGCAGCGAAGGCGATGGGCGAAAACTGCGCGCTCATCATACAGGGACACGGCACCATCGTGACCGGGAGAACCATCGAGGAAGCCTGTATCAACATGGTGCAACTCGAACGAACCGCAAGAATGCTGCTGCTGGGTCGAGCGTTCGGCCAGCCGCAGCCTCTGACTCCTGCGGCGATCGAAGAATTTAAGTCGATCGCGGGCCGGAGGGCTAGAGGAAAAGCAGACCCGGCGATCGCTTCTTTAATAGAATGGAGCTACTATGAGTCGATGATCAAACGCGGCGAACGTTGGAGCCGCTTGTGATCGGTGAACTAAAGGACGCGTCCTGCCAAAGCGTTATTGGAGACTTGTGCAATATCGAGACAGAACCCTTTCGACGATCTCTTAAAAGCCCCCCCAGCAAGTAGAACGCAGGTTGCAGAGCAACTCTATGACCGGCGCTATGAGGATAGACTGCCCGGTGCGTTCACACCGCCCACCAAGCGAAGACTCAAAACAATCGCGTTTTATGAAGCGATCATCGGACACGGGCATCAGCAGGATCGAGCTGTGTTGCATACGGAAGGAAAGCATAGTTTTGGTTCGACACCAAAAAGACACGAACCGACAGCATTTCTGTGGGCGGCTTTATTAACGCGACGAAATAAGATGTTTCACTGTGGTTAAATCTTCATCCGGCGAAAAACGAAAAATTTGTCCGTCTCGTCATTTGACGAGAATTCCCTGTCTAAAAACCACCCGTAATCATTTAGCCGGCTCGCCAATTTTGTAAGAGCTCCGTCACTCAACGCGAGATAGTCTCCCTCCTGTGCGGCTAGCGAAGCAGGAAAGTCCTCTTGTTGTACAACACGGATTTGGTTTTGTCCTGCTGCGTAAAAGGCAACGCGGCCATTGGGAGTAAGGATAGTAGGGTTTCCGGGTTTCTGCTTAAGATATAGACCAGCCTCTCGTAAATATAATTTATCCCACCCGATTGGCTGAAGCGTCTTCGGTAGGGTACCAATAGCGAAGAGTCCCAGTATAAAGGCTGTTATCAGTCCGCTTCTTTTGCCCCAACTGCTCTGAAAATAGCCCTCAATGGTTAGATACCCCGCTGCGACCCATCCAAGGGAAAGTGCAGCCAGTGCGACCTCGTAACGGCGGGTAACATAAAAAAGGGACACTACGGCGAGATGAAGGAATACAACCGCGATAAGCAGGAATTCGTCTTTCACCCAGAATTTACCACGAAAAAAGAAAAACCATCCTATAAACAAAAAAGGGAGATATGAGTAGTGGAGCGCCTGTAAATAAAATCCGAAGGCACGAAAGGCATCAATAAAAACCTTTTTAGCGTATGTAAGGGGACGCGATGAAATCAAATGCGAAATGCTGACTCGGTCGGACTTCTTTAAGCGAAGTTCCGCTGTTTCGGCATCATGCTTCGCCAAGCCTTCTGAGAGTTGATAGCCGGTTTTGCGGCTGAGCAACCAGTCTCCAGTATCCCATTTAAGGTAAAGTACGTAGGGGGCAGAAAAAAGAACAAAACCCAGAACTACAATACTAGATTTTAGCCAATTTCTCTCCACACGATCTGCGAACCACTTCTGAAAGATGAGAAAAAAGACACCCACTGGGATGAGGAGTAAGCCTTCTGGACGTATAAGATAGGCCAAGGCAGAACACATCCCTATAAAAAAGAAGGTAAGTGATCTGCCACTCTCCAAACCCCGCCGTAACAGGTAAAGAGTCAGGATCAGAAAAAAAATATATGGAATCTCAGTCCTCACTTCCAAGGACAGGCGGGCAAGATAGAGGCTCACCCCGTAAAAAAAGAGCGCGACCTGAGCCACTCTCAGTCCATAGACTCTGCGTAAGAGGCCGAACAGCGGTAACAGGATGAGCACCCCGAGAATAAAAGGCCATACTTGACCTGCGATCTCCCAATCGCCAACAACAGGAAAAATCAGTGCGATCATGAGCGGAAAGAGTGGCGGATAGAATGAAGCAAGACCCTCTAGCCACTTCCCCTCCCAAAAGTGACGCGCGGCCTCAATGTAGCGTACGCCGTCAGGGTTGATAGTATAATAATTTGTGAAGAGATAGAGTCTGATCCCAATGGTGAGAATCAGCGCCCCAACCCAATAAACAATGACCGCCTTTTCCGCGGAAACAGTTGATTTTCCCAAGCAGGCCTCTGGATGAATTTTCCTGTTCAGCAACCCAATCCATGATACCGGTTTATGAAGATAATGATCTTTCATTTGCCCAATCAATCTTGCCGTCCATTACTCTAAGCCGAACAAAATGTCTAGCTCTGTCTCGGTACCAAAGATCACCGCGCGCGTCATGCATGCCCCTCGTCGATGCCCGTTTCAAAATATTTCTCGAAAAAATGTTGGTGCTTTCACGGCTCAACATCCTGTGGAGTCACCTCGGCGTGAGAAACGTACTTTTGGTGGCGACCAAGTGATTCACCTATTTGTGCACCTGAAAATTTCGCGCTTGAGTTCGGCAAATGGATCTCAGGAGCATGCTACCGATCGCAAGAGGTTGGACGCATAAACGGCGGACGCTATGACAGCCATCGAAAATCTCGTGATTGCAGGATGTGAGGTCCACGAAATTCGATCACTACAGGGTGCTGATTCGAAACTGCCTAAACTTTGGTGCGTTGGCGACGAGAGCATTCTACAAAAAAACCTTCTGGGCATCATTTCCGCGCGACGGTTTGATGCGGATCTGACTTGGAAGTCCGTACAACTGTTGCAGCAGCTTGGGTCTTTGGAGAACCTGGCCTTCATAAGCGGATGGCATTCTCCCTTGGAGAAGGAGGCTTTTCGGGTTGTGATGAGACTACCGGCTAGCCTAGTCATCTGCGTTGCGAAGAGCCTTCAGCGCGTTGCTCCCTCCGAAGAGATCAAGATGCGATTGAACGAAGGGCGGAGTTTACTGCTGACCCACTGTAGTCCGAAAGCAAAACGCATCAGCCGGGAAGCCTCCCTTCGGCGCAATCAATTGGTCATAGGATTAGCGAAGGCGCTAGTGGTTTTGTCCGCGCCGGACGAAAGCTCTTCCTTGGCGCTGGCCAGGGAAGCAGTGCGCGCCGGGACGCCCGTGTTCACTCCCGATCATCCGCTCAATCGCAGCCTTCTGGAATTAAAAACCCCAGCGGCGACGCTCGAGAACATCCGAAGCGCCATCGACCAGAGATGAGACGCAGTGCGGCAATGTTTTCGCTCCGGTGATCCGGAGCATCCTGCACGACGTTCAAATCCGTTGATACTTTAACTACTTGCCTTGAAGTTTTGACATACGGAGACTATAGAATCGTCTTGCGAACATAACGTAGCCGAAGCGTTTCGCCCAGATAAGGAGAGTTCAATCCGTGAGACTGCCGCACCGCGACCCGATACGTTTGGGACCGACACCGTACGAAGTGTTCCAGGAGAAAGAAGGAATTCCATCCGTCACGGGGTTTTTCGTTGAAGATTTGATGGACGTGGAGGTGAAGCCGTGGGCGCGCATGGGCGTGCTCGGCGCGTTTCTCAATCTCGGAGAGCAACAAGAGACCGACGCTTACATTTGCGAGATCTCTGCGGGAAAACAGACCGAACCGCAGCACCATATGTTCGAAACCCTCGTGTACATTCACAAAGGACGCGGCGCGACGACGGTTTGGTTCGAAGGAGATGCCAAGCAAACGTTTGAGTGGAGCGCGGGGGCGATTTTCGCAATACCGCTCAATGTTTCCTACCAGCATTTCAATGCTTCCACCGAGCCGGTGCGTTTTCTCGCCGGCACCAATGCGCCGCACGTGATCAATCTGTTTCACAACGACGATTTTATTTTCCGTAATCCATTCCAGTTTCGCGATCGCTTTCGTCCCGACCGCGAGTTTTTCAATGAGAACAAGAAGCTGACGATCCGCTCGTGGGAGAGTAATTTAGTCCCTGACGTCAACGAATTCGCCCTCGACGATTACCCGATGAAGGGTAAGGGTGTGAAGATTATGCGCTTCGGAATTGCCGGTACCACCTACGGTTGTCACATTCAGGAATTTCCGGCGGGGAGCCGGAGCACCTTTCACCGCCACGGCCCAGGCGCGATCGTATGTGTGACCCAAGGCGAAGGCTTCGCCATGGTTTGGCGCGAAGGCGAAGAGCGCACGCGCTTCGAAATCAAGGCCGGCTCAATTTATTCTCCCGGCGATCTGATGTACCACGGCCACTTCAACACCGGACACACATCCCTGCGCCACTTCGCCATGCGCGGTAGAAGTCCCAAACACAGCCAGGATCGCTTCCGGACGAAACTGCACGAAATGATTCCGTTTGATGAAGAGCCGCCGGACGTTCATCCAATGTTTTTGGAAGAATTGAAACGAAAAGGTGTAAAGTCGCAAGTTTCGTTGGTCGAGGAATAGATATCGTTCAAGGTTCAAAGTTTAAGGTTCAAGGTTGGGAGAACAAAATGTCTGAGCTTGCCTATCATGATTTTCGCAGCTTCGTCGACGAAGCGAAAAAAATCGGCGATTATCGGATTATCGAGGGCGCCGACTGGGACGGCGAGATCGGCGCGTTAGTGGAGTCGACGGCAGAGCTGGTGCCGCAGCCGCCGATGCTGATCTTCGATAAGGTCAAAGGCTATCCAGCTGGCTATCGCGTGTGCAGCTTGCCGTACGCCGCGTATCGACGGGTCGCGCTCGCTTTGGGTTTGCCGACCGACAAGCCGAAGTTAGAAATTCTCCGTTTAGCGGCTCGCAAAGTTAGAAGCGCCGAACCGATAGCACCAAAAGAAGTCTCGACCTCGCCGCTATTCGAGAACAAGCTGACGGGCAGCGACGTCAATCTCCTCAAGTTTCCTGCGCTGCGCTTTCACGAAAATGACGGTGGCCGCTACTTCGGGCCGGGCGGCGGACTGATCAATCGGGATCCTGAATCGGGCTACGTCAACACCGGCACTTACCGCATGCAATTGCACGATAAAAACACGCTGGGAATCTGGATGAGCCCGGGACAGAACGGCCGGCAGATTTGCATGAAATACTGGGAGCAGGGAAAGAGTTGTCCCGTCGTCGCGAGTTACGGCCAGCATCCGCTAGTGTTCATGCCGGCGTACACGAAATTTCCATTTGGCCGATCGGAGCTGGACATTTCCGGCGGGCTGATCGGCAAACCGTTGGAGGTTTTGCGTGGGCCGATTACCGGCCTGCCGATTCCCGCCTCGTCCGAGATCGCCATCGAAGGTGAGATTCCACCGCCTGCTGAAGAAGCACGTCCGGAAGGACCTTTCGGCGAATGGCCAGGGTATTACTCCGGGGGGACAACCGGAACCGGAGAAAATCAGCCGATTATTCGCGTCAAGGCAATCTATCATCGCGACGATCCGATTCTTGAAGACGAGGCGCCGCTCTGGCCGGGCGCAGTCAAAATGGATTTACATATTTCAGCGGGGGTGCTTTGGGATCAATTAGAAAGCGCGGGCATACAGGACATTGCCGGCGTTTACAATCACACTTCGTATCTTACTGTCGTATCGATCAAGCAAAAATACGCCGGTCATGCCAAGCAGGCCGGCATGGCGGCGCTGAGTTGCGCGGCGGCCAATCGCAACGGCCGCTACGTCGTGGTTGTCGATGAAGACATCGATGTGACCAATGTGAAAGAAGTTCTTTGGGCGATGATGACGCGCGTCGATCCGCCGACTAATATCGATATCGTCGACGGTTGCTGGAGCACACCGCTCGATCCGCGCATGCCGCCGGAGAAAAGAGATAATAAGGATCATACCAATGGCCGCGCGGTCTTTTATGCGGTGCGGCCTTTTGCTTGGAAAGATAAGTTTCCGAAGGTCAGTCGCTCGAGTCGCGAGCTGCGCGAGAAAACGATCGCGAAGTTCAAAAATATTATTCCGTTTCCGGGGAGTTGATCGGAGCGAAGACATGTCGCCAAAAGTCTCTTCCTTCTCCCTCTGGGAGAAGGTTAGGATGAGGGTCGCGAGTTAAAAACCCTCACCCTTGCCCTCTCCCGCAAGCGGGCGAGGGAACTCATGTTAGTGGAGTAGTCACATGATCACCACAGAGGAAAACAATCTTCTCACCCAAACCAGTCGCGGCACGCCGGCAGGCGAGCTCTTGCGGCGCTACTGGCAGCCGGTGGCGCTTTCAGAAGAGTTGCCTCTCGGCGGCGCGCCTTTGAGCATGAGAATTTTGGGTGAAGACCTGGTGTTATTTCGCGATGACCATGGACGAGTAGGGCTCTTGGGGATTCACTGCTCGCACCGCGGTACGAATCTCAGCTACGGACGGATTGAAGACGGCGGACTGCGCTGCCTCTATCATGGCTGGCTCTATAACATCGAAGGAGAGTGTCTCGAGCAGCCGGGCGAACCCGGCGGCGGCGAACATCGGAACGAGATTCGCCATCTCGCCTATCCTTGCAAAGAAGTTGCCGGAGCGATCTTTACGTATATGGGACCGGGTGAGCCGCCGCTGTTACCCAACTATGATTTTCTCAACGCTTCTCCTGATCATCTCTACGTCTCTAAGATCTTTCACGAATGCAATTATCTGCAGGCGAACGAAGGCAACATTGATCCGGTTCATCTTTCGTATCTGCATCGCTTTCTCGAGCAGCGTAACGAGAGTTACCGAGGCGTGCGCGGCGCCAACGAGTCCCATTATAATCTCGTCGCGAGAAACTCGACGCCGACTCTCGACGTGGAGCTGACTGATTTTGGCGTGCGCATCTATACCGTGCGCCAGTTGGAGAATGACAAGTCCTATCTGCGTGTTTCGTATTTTATTCTGCCTAACCTGAGCGCTTTCCCCGGGCAAACCGGCGGCGAGGGCTACTCGGTCAATTGGCATGTCCCGATCGATGACACGCATCACTGGAAGTACACATTTGTTTACAGCGCCGGCGCGCCGTTGCAAAAGGAATTAGTCAGCCGCGAACGCTCGGAATTGGGTCCCGACTACCGATTGCGCCGCAGCGAGAGCAATCGGTTTTTGCAAGACCGCGAGGCAATGAAGAACAAAACCTATGCCGGTATGGGTTCGGGATTCCAAGCTCACGACGCTTTCGCCACTGCGAGCCAAGGCGCGATTCAAGACCGCACGGAAGAGCGTCTGGTTTCGTCGGACCGGGCGATCGTCGCGGCGCGCAAGCTGATGGAAAAGGCGATTCACGACATTCAGGAAGGAAGAGAGCCGCCTCATGTGATCAGAACCGAGAGCGAAAATCGCGCGCCGCTTTTTCTCGTGCTCTCAGATATGATTCCAAGCAGCAGCGATTGGAAGCAATACGCTAAGAAACTCGAAACGGAAGCGAGGGCAAAAAACTGACTCAGATCCTCCGTCTGGGCATTGCCGGCTTGGGGGTAGCAAGCACGCAGATCCTGCCGCCGATTGCGGCATTGCCGTACATCAAAATTACCGCAGCCGCCGACACCCGCGCCGACGCGCTGACCAAGTTCCGCGAAATCTACAAAGGCGAGGGCTACACCAGCGTGGCGGAGCTGTGCCGCAGTCCCGACGTCGACGCGGTGTATATTGCTACGCCCAATCCGCTCCATGCCGAACACGCGATCACGGCGGCGCAATCTGGAAAACATATCATCGTCGAAAAACCCATGGCGATGACGCTGGCTGAATGCGACGCCATGAACGAGGCGGCGGAGAAAAATGGCGTGAAGTTACTCTGTGGCCATACGCACAGTTTTGATCCGCCGATCCGAAAAATCCGCGAGATCGTTAAAGGCGGCGAGCTGGGCAAGCTTTGCATGATCAACACCTGGAACTTCAACGAATTCATGTACCGTCCGCGCATGAAGCATGAATTGGCGATGAGCCGCGGCGTCGTTCTCAACCAGGGGCCGCACCATGTCGATATCGTGCGCTTGATCGGCGGCGGCATGGTACGCAGCGTGCGCGCCATGACCGGCATCTGGGACAAGGCGCGCCAGTGGGAGGGCAGCTACACCTGCTATTTGGAATTTGCCGACGGCACGCCAGCGACATTGGTTTACAGTGGTTATGGTTTTTTCGACACGGCGGAGTTATTCAACTGGGTCGGCGAAGGCGGGCAGCATCGCGCGCCGGAGACCAATTTGACGGTGCGAGCAAAATTGCGCGAAGTGCGCACGACAGAAGAAGAAGAGCAGTTGAAGGAAGGCATGCGTTTCGGCGGCAAGCGCGAAGGCGAGTACAGCCATGTCTGGCGCGGCGAGCGCAAGCAGCCGTTCTTCGGTCACACCGTGGTGAGTTGCCAGAAAGGCGATATTCGCCAAACGCCTGACGGTTTAAAAATATATGGCCAGACCGAACAGCGCGAAATTACGTTACCGGCGGGCAGCCGCGGCCGCGAAGCCGAAGTCGAAGAACTGTACAACGCGGTTACTAATGGTAGACCCGTATTTCACGGCGGCCGCTGGGGCACCGCGACGTTGGAAGTCTGCCTGGCGATGCTCGAGTCGGCTAAACAGCGTAAAGAAATAATGCTGTCGCATCAGGTGCCGAGTCCGGAATAGAATGGCAGCCTTTCAAGTTTGCGGGTTGAAAGTTCAAGGTCGGAATCGGAGAGATTCGACATGCGGCATCGGTTAGCGTTGTATGGGCTCATTCTGTGTTTGTGGTCGAGCGGCTTTTCTGACGCGGCCGAGTCCAAGCCAACGTGGCAAGCCGAATGGGAGCGGACGGTTAAGGCCGCGGAGGAAGAAGGGCAGTTGACGGTCTACATCGCCGGCTATGGCGCGTTGATCGATTCGGGGGTGTTTCAGAAGGCTTACCCGAAAATCAAGGTTACCAGCGTCACCGGCTCGGGCACGCAGCTCGCGCCGCGCATCGTCGCCGAGCGGCGCGGCGAAAAATATCTTGTTGACGTTTATAGTGGAGGTGGCACGTCGCTCTATCAAAACCTATATCTCGGCAAGATGCTTGATCCGATCAAGCCGGCGCTGATCTTGCCGGAAGTTATCGATCCGACCAAGTGGTGGGAGGGCAAGCAAAAATACGTCGACCGCGAGGCGCGTTACATTTTTGTTTACGAAGGCAACGTGGCGGCGGGAGCGAGTCCGGCTTACAACACGAATCTGATCAATCCTAAAGACTACAGATCCTTCTGGGATTTTCTGAATCCCAAGCTCAAAGGCAAGATCGTTTCCCCCGACATTAGACGCGTGCGCGGTTTCGGACCATCGATGCAATATCTTTATTATCAAGCGGACCTCGGTCCTGAGTTCTTGCGGCGTTTTTACGGGGAAATGGACGTGACTTTGACCGCTGACCTGCGCCAGGCGTTGGATTGGCTCGCGGTCGGCAAGTTTGCATTGTCGATGCCGACGCAAGGTTCTTACACGGCCAAAGCCAAGATGCAGGGGTTGCCTGTGGATGAATTCGATCCGCATCACTTCAAAGAAGGCGCCAGCCTCTCCGTGGCGTTTGGCCAACTTGCGTTGATGAACCGCGCGCCCCACCCCAACGCTGCCAAGGTGTTTGTCAATTGGCTGCTATCGCGCGAAGGGCAAAGCGCCTTCCAGCGAATTATCAGCACACCGGGAGAAGCGAAGAACTCGCGCCGCATCGACGTGCCGAAGGACCACATTCCAGCGTCCGAACGGCGCAGCGATGGGGTAAAGTATTTTGACGGCGACGACCTAAATTCTAGGGATATTACCCCGGTGACCAAGTTGATGGATGAGATTTTTGCCGGTAAGAAATGACGGGCGCTTCACGAATCGAGGATTGAAAATCGAGTATGGCGCGTCAATGCGTCGGGCGTGAAGCCGAAGTCGAGGAGCTTTATAATGCAGTAGTCAATGGCAGACCTGTATTTCGCGATGGCCGCTGGGGCGCGGCGACCTTGGAAGTGTGTTTGGCCATGATCGAGTCGGGGGAAAGACGTCAGGAAGTATTTTTTTGGTGCCGAGTCCGGAATAGGAAGAGTGACGATAAAGGATCGCGCCGTCAGGACAGCGGTTCGGTTCTTTAGAAAGGGAAGCAAAGATGTTGACCGCGGAAGAAAACGAGATGCTAACTCGCGTCGGTGCTGGAACGCCCGCCGGAGAACTGCTGCGCCGCTATTGGCATCCTGTCGCTATCGCGAACGATCTTTCCCCCGAGAATCCGACAAAGTTTGTAAGGATTCTCGGTGAAGACTTGGTGCTGTTCCAAAGTACCAAGGGCGAGGTGGGTCTGTTGGAAGATCACTGCTCGCATCGCGGCGCTTCGCTTTCCTACGGCCGAGTCGAGGAGCGCGGCATTGCCTGCGCCTATCACGGCTGGCTCTACGATGTTCAGGGTAATTGCCTTGAAACACCGGCCGAGCCGGCCGGAAGCAATTTTTGCCGGACGGTGAAGCACAAGGCTTATCCGGTGCAAAAGTTGGCCGGGCTTTACTGGGCCTACCTTGGTCCGCAGCCGGTGCCGGCGATTCCGAAGTACGATGTGTGGGCGCGCACCGATGGCTGGCACTGGATCCGCGCGCTGCCGCAGCTCGACTGCAATTGGCTGCAAGCGATGGAAAACTCCGTCGATACGGCGCATCTGCACGTGCTTCATCAAGAGCTGGTCACCGACGGATTCAAAGTCACAAGCACGACGCGCGGCACGATCGACAATCTGGTCAAGTATGAAATGGAAGAGTTTACCTACGGCATAATCAAGCGGCGCTATTTCAGAGACGGCAAGGTTGAGGAGCATCCGCTACTTTTTCCAACCGTGCTGCGTCAGGCCAACCGCACGCAGATCCGCGTGCCGATCGACGACACTCACACCTACATCGTTTACGTTCACTTCGTGCCGGACTCCGCCGAGACGCGCCCCGCCAACGGCGAGGTGCCGATCAATTATCGCAGACCCTTCAAGAATCCCCAGGGCGCGCTTCACCCATTCACCAAATATCGCCTCGATGAAGTGGATGCTCAAGATTTCATGGCATGGGAAACTCAAGGGCCGATCCTTGACCGCACGCGTGAAAGGTTGGCGGGGTCGGATCGCGGCGTCGTTATGTACCGCGAGATGCTTGCGCGGGAGATCAAGAAAACACAGCAGGGAATCGATCCAATGAACGTTTTTCGCGACCCCAATCACGCGATCATCAATACCGACATGGACAAGTCTCTGGAAGTTGGGAAAGCGGGATCGGTGCGTTATCACATGCCGCCGAAGGGGTAGATTGTTCAAAACGTTCAAGTCGTTCAAGCCGTTCAAATCGTTCTAAAAGAATCAGTAGAGCCGTTGAGCGTTGCGTGAAAATCCGCAGTACCGTTTTCATTCTTCTTGTCATTGGCTTCGCCGCGACGACGGCTCACGCCGCCGAGTCCAAATCCAACTGGCAAGCCGAATGGGAGCGGACCGTTCAAGCCGCCAAGAAGGAAGGCGCGCTGTCGCTTTATCTCTTTCAAGGCGACGGCGAGCTGAGCGCGATGGCGCAGCTGTTTCAGAAAAAATATCCCGAGATCAACGTGGTGGTGACCCCCGGGCGAGGTAATACATTTGCGCCCAAGATCATGGCGGAGCGGCGCGCAGGCAAGTATCTCGTCGATGCCTACATCGCCGGGGCGACGACCGCCTATGAAGTGTTTTATCGCGCGAAAATCTTGGACAGCGTGCGCGCGACGCTGATCCTTCCGGAGGTCATCGATGAGTCCAAGTGGTGGCAAGGGCAGCACCACTATATCGACCCAGAGAGCAAATTTATCCTCGTTTATCTCGGCAATGTCGGCGAGTATGTTTCCTACCACACCAAGTCGGTGGAGCCGGGTGAGATTCGTTCCTACTGGGATTTTCTCCAACCCAAGTGGAAAGGAAAAATTCTCTCGCGCGATCCGAAAATTTCCGGTAGTCAGCGCATCGGTCTCCGAGGGTTTTATCACACAACGGAGCTGGGCGCTGAGTTCATCCGGCGCCTCTACGGAGAGATGGATGTGACGATAACTCAAGAAATCCGGCAAACGACGGATTGGCTGGCGAACGGAAAATTCGCCATCTGCTTTTTTTGCTCTGATATTCCGCGCGCCAAGGCGCAGGGGTTGGCCGTCGACGAATTTCGCACCGCGCGGTGGAAAGAAAGCCGGGCGATTTCCGCGGGCAACATGGGTTCCGTGGCCTTACCGAGCCAATCGCCTCATCCGAATGCCGCGCGGGTGTTCGTCAACTGGTTGCTTTCGCGCGAAGGTCAGATCGCGTTACAGCGTACGGCTAACACGCCGTACAATTCCGAAGAGTCGTTGCGCATCGATGTCCCGAAGGACATCGTGCGTAGCGACTTGCGGCGCGTCGACGGCGTAAAGTATTTGCTGGTGGATAAACCTGAATATATCGACATGGCGCCGATCTATGACATCGTCGAGAAGGCGCTGGTGCAGGCGAAGAAGAGGTGAGGTGTGAGTAGTGAAGAGTGAGGGTTAAGGAAGACGGAGGCGAAGATGGCGCGAGCGACGGCAAATTTTTGGGACAAAAAAACTCCCTATGAAGATTGGATCGAGTCGCTCGGCGTGCCGATTCATCGCGGCTATTTCATCGAAGACTGCCGCACGGTGGAGCTGGGCTATTGGCCCGAGCGCGAGTGCGACGCCGCTTTCATCCAGCTGGTCGGTCAAGAAGGCGTCACAGGCGCCTACGTTACGGAGATTTCACCGGGGAAAACTTTGCCGTCTTTTAGAATGGCGGTGGACGAAGCCGTTTACGTTCTCCAGGGCAGAGGAGTGGCGAGCGTGTGGGCGGGTGATCGCGCGAAGAAGATCTTCGAGTGGCAAAGCCACAGCATGTTTCTTATTCCGGGAAACTACCATTGCCAGTTAAGCAATATGCAAGGAGACCAAGCTGTGCGGCTGCTCCACTGTAGCTACTTGCCATTGGCCATGTCGGTGCTTCCCGATCCGGAAATCTTCTTCAAGAATCCGCTGGTCGATTTCAACCTGCTTTACGGGCAGGGCGCTCGCGAGATCTATTCAGAAGCTAAAGTGGTAACCCTCGATGAGCCAGGCAGCTCGCGCGATGGGCGGAATATTTGGTTCGGCAATTTCTTCGCCGACATGAGAGCGTGGGACCGGTTCGATCATTTTGAAAGGCGAGGGGCCGGCGGCCACGTGGTTTGGGTCGGCTTTCCGAGCTCGCCGCTTTCGGCCCATATGTCGGTCTTTCCCGCGCGGACTTATAAAAAGGGCCATCGTCATGGGCCGGGCTTTTTGATCGTCATCCCTGCCGGGGAGGGTTATTCGATCATGTGGCCGGAAGGCGGCGAAAAAATTATTATTCCGTGGCACGAGGCGAGTCTCTTCGTTCCGCCCAATCGATGGTTTCATCAGCACTTCAACATCGGCGGCGCGCCGGCCCGCTACCTGGCGATTCATCCGCCGCGTGGGCTCAGCGGCATCAGCCAAAAAGTCGAAGACCGCGCGCGCGACCAGATCGAGTATACCGAAGAGGACCCGATGATTCGCCAGAAGTTCGAGTCCGAGCTGGCGCGCAAGGGATTGCAATCGCTTATGCCGGATGAGGCTTACAGAAACCGGGACTATGAATGGAGTTACACACCCCCACCTCTTTCCTCCCCCGCACGCGGGGGAGGATAAAGGAGGGGGTCTATCCCGCAAAGACGCAAAGCACGCCAAGTTCCAAAAAAGAAGGCTGAAGTCATGTTGACGAGACTATCTCGTTTATTTGTAATCTGTACTGAGGGCGCGTGCCTTATTCTGTCATGCAGCGTCAATTTCGCGCTGGCGGCGCAGGCGAAGTCGACGTGGCAACAGGAGTGGGAAAAGACGCTCGAAGCGGCGAAGAAGGAAGGTCAGGTTGCGGTGTATATCAGCGGGTACGAAGAGATTCTGCCGGATTTTCAGAAGGAATATCCCGAAATAAAGGTCAACGCGGTAACTGGCCGGGGCTCGCAGATCGGTCAACGCTTGCTTGCCGAGCGGCGCGCGGAAAAATATCTTGCCGACGTGGTCAGCGCCGGCGGCGTGACAACCTTTCAGCAACTGTTTCCCGCCAAGGTCTTCGAGCCGATCAAGCCGGCGCTGCTGTTGCCCGAAATCAACGACACTTCGAAGTGGTACCAAGGCAAGCATCATTACTCCGATCCCGAGAATCAGTTTATTTTCGATTACATTGCTACGGCGACCTATGGCTCGATCGGTTACAACACCAAGTTAGTCAACGTGAAGGATTTCAAATCCTACTGGGATCTGCTCGCGCCTAAGTGGAAGGGAAAAATCATTTCGCGCGACATTCGCGTGTCGGGCCCCGGCTCGGGCAACGCGCGGTTGTTTTACCACCTGCCGGACGTTGGACCGACGTTCATTCGGAAATTGTACGGAGAGATGGACGTGACTTTGTTTCGCGACTACCGCCAAGGCAGCGACTGGCTCGCTGTGGGCAAGGCGGCTCTTTGTTTCTTTTGAGAGGTCGATGTGTCGAAACAGCAAGGGTTGCCCGTGGATACCATTGGTCCTGGCGTCTTTAAAGAAGGCGCGGGGTTGGTAAGCCAGTACGGTACCCTGGGCTTGGTCAACCGCGCGCCTCACCCTAACGCTGCAAAGGTTTTCATCAACTGGCTCTTGTCACGAAAGGGTCAGATCACCCTGCAAAAAATCATGTCGCCCACGGAGAATCCCGTCGACTCCTTACGGATCGATATCCCCAAAGACGATGTTCCGGTGCTCCAACGGCGCTTCGACGGCGTGAAGTATCTAGACACCAGCCGCCCGGAGTGGCAGGAGATGAAGCCGATCCTCGATGTGATGAATGAAGCGCTCAAGGCCGCGGGGAAGAATTAAATGCCGTCGAGGATCGAAGATCGAGGATAGAGGATGGCGATTTTCGATCTTCCATTCTCGATCATCGCCAGGTTGAACCGATGGCCACGCTTCGTTGAACCCGCTGCTGTCGCCGTAATTCTCATTTTTTTGTGCTCCGCCCAGGCAATTGCCGCGCAGGCGAAGCCTTCCTGGCAGCAGGAATGGGAAAGGACGATCGAGGCGGCAAAGAAGGAAGGGCAAGTTGTCGTTTACATCAGCGGTTATGAGGCGGTTCTTCCCGACTTCGAGAAGGAATTTCCTGAGATTAAAGTTACTGCCGTAACCGGCCGCGGCAACCAGCTCGGTCCGCGCTTGCTCGCGGAACGCCGCGCGGAAAAATATCTCGCCGATGTTTCGAGCACGGGAGCAAATCCGAATTACCAGCAGTATTATCTCGCTAAAGCGCTCGATCCGATCAAGCCGGCGCTGATCTTGCCGGAAGTGACCGATCCATCGAATTGGTATCTCAAAAGACATCAATACTCCGATCCCGAAGCTCAGTTCGTTTTCAACTACGTCGGCTCGGCGACTTACGGCGCGGTCAACTACAACACCAAGCTGGTCGACGTTAAAGACTTCAAATCTTACTGGGATCTCTTGGCCCCAAAGTGGAGAGGGAAAATTGCCGCGCGTGATATCCGCGAGGCGGGCCCCGGCGCGGGCAATACCCGGTTCTTTTATTATCATCAGGATCTCGGTCAGGCGTTCATCCGAAAACTTTTCGGCGAGATGGAACTAACGCTATTTCGGGATTTTCGCCAGGGGCCGGATTGGTTGGCGACGGGGAAATACGCGATTTGCTTTTTCTGCGACGTGGACGTGCTCAAGCAGCAAGGATTGCCGGTCGACACTTTCGGACCGCGGGTGTTCAAAGAAGGCGGCGGACTGGTGCAGCAATTCGGCACCGTGGCGCTGCTCAACCGCGCGCCGCATCCCAACGCGGCCAGAGTATTTATCAATTGGCTGCTGTCGCGCAGCGGACAAATCGCACTTCAGAGGCGAACTATGCATGCCGAGAGTCCAGCGGATTCGCTCCGGACCGATATTCCCAAAAATGAAGTGCCGTTCGAGCAGCGACGCTTGCCGGATATCAAATATCTCGACACCGGCAAGCCCGAATGGATGGACATGAAACCGGTTCTCGACGTCGTCAATGAAGCGCTGAAGGCGGCGGGGAAAAATTAAACATCGCCGAAGATCGAGGATTGAGGATCGAGCGTGCCGATGAGCAGTTTTCCTCTTCGACGAGCGAGCCAGGAAGACAAGACGGACAAAACTTGAAGAAAATAATCACTTTCTTCACAGCTGCAACTTTAATTCTGGCAAGCCGCTGCCTTGCCGATGCGCAGCAACCGAAGAAAGTTGCGCGGATAGGGTTTCTCACAGCAGCCAGCCGGACCGGCATCTCGCATCTCACCGAGGCGTTCCTACAAGGTCTGCGCGAGCTGGGCTATGTGGAAGGCCAGAATATTTCCATCGAATACCGATGGGCCGATGGGAAGCCCGAACGGCTCCCAGACCTGGCGGCGGAATTAGTCCGTCTCAAGGTTGATGTCATTGTTGCGGTCGTGACGCAAGCGTCAGTGGCTGCCAAGAATGCAACCGGGACGTTCCCATCGTTATGGTATCCGTTGCCAATCCTGTGGACTCCGGACTTATCGCCAGCCTTGGCCGGCCGGGGGCTAATATCACCGGGACATCTAGCATGACCGACGAGGTTGTGGGCAAGCAGTTAGAGCTGCTCAAGGAAACCCTGCCGAAGATTTCCCGCGTCGCGGCTATGTGGAATCCCGCCAATCCAGTCTTCCAGAAGTTACAATTGCGGGTGGTCGAGGCCACGGCGCGGGCATTGAATGTAAAGCTTCAGAAAGTGGAGGCGCGAGATCCAGACGAGATCGAGCGCGCCTTTGCCGCGATAGCCAAAGAGCGCACGCGGGCGCTCCATGTCTTCCCCGATCCAGTTTTTGTTTCATACCGCGGACAAATCGCGGACCTTGCGCTAAAGCAGCGCCTCCCGGCGGTGAGTGGGAACAGAGAATCGGCGGAGGCCGGCATGCTCATGTCCTACGGACCCAACATGCCCGAATCTTCCCGTCGCGCGGCAACTTACGTGGATAAGATTCTCAAAGGCGCCAAGGCCGGAGACATTCCCGTCGAGCGATCGACGAAGTTCGAGTTAGTGATCAATCTTAAGACGGCCAAGCAGATCGGGTTGACTTTTCCGCAGTCAGTACTGTATCGGGCGGACAAGGTAATTAAATAGGCATGGGGTTTGACGCAACAGGCATTAGTTAGAAGACGTCAAGCATTTTGAAACCCGAAAATCGGAATCGATGGAGATGAACTGATTCTAAGTATGGTCAATGATGCGCTGAAAGAAGCCGGAAAGAATTAACTGCGGTGCAACGGAAAGGAGAACAAAATGGCAACAGTCAATAGCAGTCAAGTCGACGAGGTGCAGATCTTCGATGTCGCTGAGGCGATGAAGCAGCGCGACCATCTAAGTGGTCGAGTGGATATGGCC
>DASPXM010000385.1:0-16620 GCA_035637295.1 Verrucomicrobiia bacterium | reverse complement strand
GTGATCACGAGCCAGGCGACCACGGTTGCTAAAGTCAGCCAGGCCATCCAGCGCGTATCGAGCGGCCCGGCAACGGCGCCTCCGGGTGCGACACGTTGAACCCAGATATAGAGACCGGCCGCGGCAATGCCCTCGGCGATTCGCGCGCCAATGCCGTCGACGGCGAGTTTGACGACGGACCGGTCGCTCGAGTCGACGGGAATGAAGGCCTGTTCCCAGATCGAGCGATGAACGGATGAACGCAATCCGCCTTCGGTCACGCGTAACACCGACAGACTGAAGGCCGTCGCCGCCGCGGTTGCGAAGCTCGCGCCGCCAATCAGCGCGAACGGCAAAACCATCAGACCGCCGCGGATGCCGATTTTCTCTTGAATCTTCGGCGTCGCAAAGAGCTGCAGGAGTAAGGAGCCAAAATTGAGCATGATGTAAAAGTTGGCGAAGAAATTGGCATTGCCCTTCGAGCCCATACTGGCAGTGGTGGCCGAAATGTAAAATTGCACGTCGATCAGCAGCCCAGCCAGGGCGCCGGTCATGGCGATGAGCAATAGCGTCAGCGCGTAGGGATTCGACAGCGGCGCCAGGTAACCGGCGTTTTTACTGTCATCTTTTTTCGCGACGATGTTGGTTGGAAACTTTCGATGGATCGCCGCCACCAGGGCGGTGACCAGCAAAATGATCACTGCACCGATCAGAATGAGCCACTTAGGTTCCAGATAGGGGCCGAGCCCCTTGGCGATGAATCCGCCGAGCATGCCACCGCCCAGGGAGCTTGCGCCGATCTTACTGAAAGCGAGAGCGGCTTGAGACTTGGGAGTGTTTTCGAATATGTCTGCGGCGAGGAGCCAAAGGCTCGCGAACATAATGCCGAAGACCGCTGGTATGAAAATGAAAACATTGAACAGCAGGCGCGAGTTTCCGGGCTGGAGAAAAGGCGCCGCAAGGCCGATCACCGCTGCCGCGAATAGCATAATCGCGATGCGCGCCGGACGCGCGCCCCAGGTTTTCATCACTTTGACGAAGATCATCGCAAGAGGCAGGGAAGCGGCGGCAAGCATCAACGTGGCGACCGGCAATCGAAAGATGCCTTTGCCCTGGAAGAACAGCGCATCGCGGCCGGTCTTGGCAATGATGAATGCCGCGGTCATCAACCCGATGGCTAGGGCGGGATAGATCGTCTTGAGGCGATCTGCGCTGAAGTTAATCACGCTGTTCGATTCAATCCTTCACAATCACGCTGCCATCGTATCAAAGATCGCGCCGCCGAAGGTAGGAAAAACATAGTGCATCGCCCCAACTTCTGATTTCTTCAAGCCGCCCTTGATCGCTACCGCGGCGATCTGAATGATATCTTCGGCATGGGCGCCGATGACGTGCACGCCCAAAATTTTTTCTGTTGCTTCTTCGTAGATCACTTTAACCAGGCCTTCGGTTTCATCGCGCACACCCGCTGCGGGATTATATTCGTAGGGCTGCTTGCTCGCCTTCGCGTTCAGCCCGCGCTTGAGAGCTTCTTCTTCCGTCAAACCAACCTGACCGATCGCGGGAATCGTGAATATCGCGCTGGGAAAAACGCTGAAGTCGACCCTGCGCTCGTTGCCTTTGAGCGCGTTGTGCGCGGCAATCGGTCCTTCATACCAGGCAACCGGCGAGTGTTGATGCTTACCCGCGGCGTCGCCAGCCGCGTAAACATGCGGCGCGCTGACCGATTGAAGATACTCATTGACCTTTACCGCACCGTGATCGAGATCAATATTGGCTCTTTCCGGCTTCATTGACTCGACGTTGGACGGGCGGCCGGTGGCTAGTAGCACTTGATCGGTGGAAAATTTTTCCTTCCGGCCCTCGATTTCCGCTTCAACTGTTTTATCGCCCTCGATTTTCGTTACTTTCACATTGGTCTTAATCGTCATGCCGGCTTCTTTGGCGCACTCGAGGAGTGTGTTCCGAATGTCGTGATCCAGAGCTGGCCCGATTTGTGATCCTGATTGCAGCAAAGTGACTTTCGATCCGGCCCGTGCGAGGGCGAAGCCAAATTCGAGACCGATAAAGCCGCCGCCGATGACGACCAGCCGCTTCGGTTGTTCCTTTAAATGAAGCAGCTCATCGCTGGTGATGGCGTGCTCCGCTCCCGGGATTGGCGGCCGCGCCGGTTTCGATCCTGTGGCAATAACGAACTTGTCCCCGGAATAGTTCCGTCCATCAACGGTTACTTCATGGGGTCCGGCAAACGTTGCGTGACCGCGTAACGCGAGAATTCCCAAGTTGCCGGGAGTCGCGTTTTTGCTTTTCGACCAACTGGCGACGATTTCGTCTTTTCGTGAAATCATCGCCGGCCAATCCAGGGTGAGCTGCTCGGCGCCTTTGATGCCGAGATGATCGGCGCAGCGCGCGCGGGTAAAAAGCTCGATGGTGCTTACCAGCACCTTCTTGGGAATTCAGCCGCTGGTTAGACAAGTGCCGGCGAAAGTTTCTTCTTCGACGATCGCGATTTTCGCGCCAAGCTTGTGCGCGGTTTTCGCCGCGTTAAGACCGGCTGTTCCGCCACCAACGACGATTAGATCGTAGTCCATGGAGCCCTCCCTAGCGTAAGTCGAGTAAGGAAACTTTGCTCAAATTGAGCCGATGGCGCTAGTCTACCACGCCTATTAGATGGCTAAAGCTTTGAAAACGATGCGCGGAACCGTGAATTATTCGCCGTACTGTTGGATCAGCTTGGCGACTAGGGCGGTCCAGCCGGTCTGATGGCTTGCGCCGATGCCGGCGCCGTTGTCGCCATGGAAGTATTCGTGAAACGGAATGAGGTCGCGCCAATGGGGGTCGCTCTGGAACTTTTCCGTGCCGCCGAAGACCGGACGCCGGCCGTTTTCATCCTGCAAAAATATTCGCGTCAGGCGCTGGGAGATTTCACCGGCAATGTCCCAGAGGTTCAATGACTGGCCGGAGCCTTTCGGGCACTCGACTTTGAAATTATCACCGAGGAAGAAATGGAATTTCTGCAATGATTCGATTAGCAGATAGTTCACCGGAAACCAGATCGGCCCGCGCCAGTTGGAGTTGCCGCCGAAAAGTCCCGAGGTCGACTCCGCCGGTTCGTAATCCACGCGGTACTCCATGCCATTGACCGGCATCGTGTACGGATGCTCCAGGTGATAGCGCGAAATGGCGCGAATCCCGTACGGCGACAAAAACTCGCTTTCATCGAGCATGTAACCGAGCACGCGCTTGAGCCGATGGCGATTGACCAAAGAAAGAAAGCGGCGGGGACCTTCATCCGTGGATTGGATTTCAATATGCTCGCCCAATTTCGGCCGATTCTCGATAAACCATTGCATGCGGCGCTTGAACCCAGGCAAGCTGTCGACGATGGCTGGGTCGAGAGTTTCCACGGCAAAGAGCGGTATCAATCCGACCATGGAGCGCACTCTGAGAGGAAAACGGCGACCATCCGGCATGTGCAGGACGTCGTAGTAAAAGCCGTCTTTGGCGTCCCACAGCTCGATATTCTCGCCGCCAAGATTGTTCATCGCCTCGCAGATGTAGACAAAGTGCTCGAAGAATTTGCTGGCGACGTCTTCGTAGGCGGAATTGTCCCGGGCCAGCTCCAAGGCAATGGCCAACATGTTGAGGCAGTACATGCCCATCCAGCTGGTGGCGTCGGACTGCTCGATGTGGCCGCCGGTGGGAAGCGGCGCGCTGCGATCGAATACGCCGATATTGTCGAGACCGAGAAAACCACCTTGGAAAACGTTGCGCCCCTCGGCGTCCTTGCGATTCACCCACCAAGTAAAATTGAGCAGCAGCTTTTGAAAAATTCGCTCGAGAAATTTTCGGTCCCCTTCGCCGCGCCTTTTCTTCTCCACCTTGTAGACGCGCCAGGCGGCCCACGCGTGCACCGGCGGATTGACGTCGCCGAAGGCCCATTCGTACGCGGGAAGCTGGCCGTTCGGGTGCATGTACCACTCGCGAGTCATGAGTAGAAGTTGCTCCTTGGCAAAATCCGCGTCGACGATGGCAAGCGCGACGCAGTGGAAAGCCAAATCCCAAGCGGCGTACCAGGGGTACTCCCATTTGTCGGGCATGGAAATAACATCGGCGTTGTAAAGGTGGCCCCATTCATGATTACGCCCGTTCAACCGTTCCTTAGGCGCGTCGGGGCCGGACGGATCGCCTTTGAGCCAGCGATTTATGTCGTAGTGATAAAACTGCTTACTCCACAAAAGGCCGCCGACGGCCTGGCGCATGATCTCCTTACGCTCCGGCGCGGTCGACCCCAGGTTGAGCGTGTCGAAGAATTCGTCGGCTTCTTTCTTTCGTTCGGCGAGAACCTTGTCAAATTCGCCGTCGACGGATTTGCCGCTTGCGGGAGCGGCATCGCTCAGACGTAACCGCACGGTCACGGCCTGACCTGCGGGAACGGTCATGGCGTAGTGCGCGGAACCCTTGGTGCCGGCTCCGTCGGCGTGCGCCGCGTCTTTGGCGCCGTGCACGATGTAATCGTTGATGCCGTCTTTTACGTAAGCTGCGCCATTCTCGGTGCCAAACATGCGTCGATCGTTGGTTTCATTTTCGGTGAAAAGAAACTCCGGCTTGCCTTCGCAATAAAGCCAACGATTGCCGTAATAGGAGTGATAAACTTTGAGCGCTGCGACTTCGCTTCCCTCTTCGATCGCGACGCGCGGTTTGCGCGCATCCAGGCCCCAAGACCAGGTATTGCGAAACCAAAGAGTCGGCAGCAGATGCAGCTCGGCCGCTTCCGGCCCGCGATTGATCGCTTCGATCCGGATTAAAATATCTTCCGCCCCGGCTTTGGCGTACTCGATAAATACGTCGAAATAGCGATCGTCGTCGAAGATGCCCGTATCGATCAATTCGAATTCGAGGTCGTGCTTGCCGCGGTGGCGGTTCTCCTCGACCAGACGGATATAGGGAAACTCACGCTGCGGATATTTGTAAAGAAATTTCATGTAGGAGTGGGTCGGCGTCGAATCGAGATAGTAATAATATTCCTTGACGTCTTCGCCGTGGTTGCCTTCGTTGCCGGTGAGCCCGAAGAGCCGCTCCTTGAGAATCGGGTCCTTGCCATTCCAAAGAGCCAGCGCGAAGCAAATATATTGATGCCGGTCGCAGATACCGCCGAGTCCGTCTTCGCCCCACCGGTAAGCGCGGCTGCGCGCGTGGTCATGGGGTAAATATTCCCAGGCCGTGCCGTAAGGGCTGTAATCTTCGCGTACCGTGCCCCACTGGCGCTCGGACAGATAAGGTCCCCAGCGCTTCCAGTTAGCTTTGCGGGCGCGGTCTTCCTGAAGTCTAAGCTCTTCGTGTGTCACGTTCCTTCTCGGTCTTTTATCGGCCATTATAGCACATCCTCAATTATGATCCCGTCGCGCTGTCTAGCCTTTGGAGAAAATAATCGGCTATTCGGGCAGCAGTTTGGTATCCGCGGGCGTCGTGCATCGTCATTTAGATGTCGCTTCGCCGGGATTCGGTGCGGAAACTTTGGTCCGAGTGCTGCTGTTCTATCTCAGGCGCGGATTGCTAACGCTCCGTCGTATTCACTGAGAACAAGTCGAGATCCTTCGCGGGCGCGCAGGATGACACCTTAAAGATCACACAGATTCAACCGAGGATCACCAAGTGAACATCGAAGACACTGTGGGCTATGCCAAAACGATGCGATCGAGACGTAAGAGCTCCGCCAGGGACCAGGCTTGAAAGGGACAGCCGCGCGGCGTGTATGGTTGATCGGCATCGGCGATCTCCGAGACATGACCGATCCCTGCATGATTCAAGTGCTCAATGATCGGCGCTAGAAAGCGTGAACGGGCTTCGCGTTTCGTATCGGCGCTGCCGCTCCGCACACGCACCCACGCTTCAATGAATGCCCCGATCAGCCAGGGCCAGACCGTGCCCTGATGATACGCGCCGTCTCGCTCCCGACCGCCGCCTTGATAGTGCGCGGTGTAGCCCGGTTCTCCCGGGGCGAGGGAGCGTAATCCGAGAGGCGTCCAAAGCCGATGCTCGACACCGTTGACGATACGAGCTGCTTGTTCGCCGTCGATGACTTGAAGGGGTAACCCGCCGACAGCAAAGATTTGATTGGGCCTAAACGATGCATCGAGTTTTCCCGGCTGATGATCAGAGTCGACGACGTCAAATAGGTAGCCGTCTTGGGAATTCCAAAAACGGCGGCGAAAACTATCCAGGCCGCGTTCAAGCGGCTCTTTCCAACGGTCATTGAATTGGCTGCCGATCCATAACGTGTTGAGCCAGAGCGCTTCAACTTCGACGGGTTTGCCGATGCGCGGCGTCACCACCCAGTCGCCGACTTTCGCATCCATCCAGGTGAGCTGCACTCCCGGAACGCCGGCGGTGAGCAAGCCATCCTGATCCATGCGAATGCCGTAACGCGTGCCTTGCGAATAGCCAGTAAGAATAGCGTCGATAGCCTTGTGAAGCGATTTTTTCTGCCACTGGGAAACCAGGCCACCATTCCCTTGCATCGCGGCGAGAAAATCGTGGATCGCGATGATGTACCAAAGCGACGCGTCCACCGAGTTGTACTCCGGCCGGTCGCCCTGGTCGGGAAAGAGATTCGGCAGCATGCCTTCCGAAACGACGTTGGACCATTCGAGCAAGATGTCGCGCGCGTCGTCGAGTCGCCCGGTCGCCAAGCAGAGACCGCGCAAGGAGATAAACGTGTCGCGGCCCCAGTCGGTGAACCAGGGATAACCTGCAACGATGGTTTTGCCTTTGCCGCGCTTAACGAGATAGCTGTCCGCGGCGCGATCCACAGGAGTCGGAAAGGCGGTCCGGCGTTTTTGTTCCTCAGCGCGAAAGTTCGCGATCAGTTTCTCCGCTGTTTGATGCTGTGCGAGCTCGGCGTTGGCGAACCCGTCGGCTGCAAAAATCAGGACTCCCTCGCCCGTAGTTAGGTCCAAGCGAAAGATGCCAGGCGCGGCAAGGTCTTCGGTGAAATCCAGTCCGCGCTGCCGCTCTTGTTCGTACACAAAGTTGCGGTACCAATCCGGTTGGTGCCGGTAGTTGCCGTTGTGCAGGGCGACGATTCCCGGGAGACCGGGATAGGGGCGCCATACCAAACGTTTGTCACTGATTTCCGGGTGAAACTGAAATGCCGGGTTTTCATGGTGCATCGAGTGGTAGTCGCGTCCCGAGAGAAATGGTCGCACGGCCAGCGTAGCTTTCACCGTTGCATTCAGCGCTCGCCAGACGAGCGCGACAATCGAGGAGCCATTGACGGCGAAGATTTCTTGCTGAATCTTGGTTCCGTCTTCGAGCGCGAAAATCCATTTCGGCCAGGGCTCATTCTTGAACTCGACGATGCGTTTCGCGCCGTCGGGATGCATGATGTCCTGTGGGTAAACTTGCGAAGACAGCGCGTAGGTTCCACTCGCCGTCTCCACCGAAGCATCAAAGCCGTTGACGAGAACCAATCGACCAGAGGGCGGCTTCGTCGCTGTAAGCAGTAGCGCATGATAGCGGCGCGTGCGAATGCCCGAAACGGTCCCTGAGGCGAAGCCGCCGAGCCCGTCAGCTTCGAGCCACTCGTCCTGCATCATCTGTGCTAGATGGCTCGTCATCGCGATTTTCAATGCAGTAGTCTATTCAGTCCACCGAGTATTAGCTCCCTCTCCCATTCCGATGGCATTCCGATGGGAGAGGGCAGGGGTGAGGGTCAGCACTTGACGCCCCCTCACCCTAACCCTCTCCCCCACGACGTGGTGGAGAGGGAATAATTTCTGTCGGCTTCTAGCCCATCGGTAATCTGAAATTCATTGCCTTAATAGCGCGCTCGGTTAATCGGCAGCCCAGCCTTCATTTTTCGATGAACTGCAATCCGTGTCCATCCGGGTCCCGCGCTAAGAAACCTTTCATGAAGCCGAAATTTTTATCAGGGATTGTGGCCACGCCCGGGGAAATCATTCGCGCTTGGCCACCGTTGAGTGTTCGCACTGCGGCTTCGATGCTAGTCGTCGAGAGCGTTGTTTGCCAATGCCACAAATCGTTGGCACGCGTGTCCTTCGGCGTCGCGCGGCCGTCACGCGGTGTGAGATATTCTAGGAATTCAATACCCGGTCCGTTCTGCGCGCGTAGCCCGCTGATGTGCAAGCGCGCGCCGGCGACGTTATTCAAATGCTCCTGCTCGGTGCCATGGTTCAGGCTTTCACCGGCTAGCTTTAGACCCAGCAAATCGCGGTAAATTTTCAAACTGTTCTGCGTGCTCGACACGACGATTGCGGTGTGATCGATGCCTAAAAACAATTTATCTTGTTTTTGCTGCCAACGCGGATCGCCCTTGCCGGGCGGGAAGTAGATGATTTCCAGATTGTGGCCGTCGGGGTCTTTGAAGTAAAAGGCGCGGATGCCGGCAGCGGCTTTGTTGCTTGCCGGTATCGTCTGCGGACCTGTGGAAGCATGGCGCACTTTGTGCGCGCGGAGTTGCTGATAGGCTTTGTCCATGTCGCTGACGACGACGGCGATATGCTGAAACCAGTGATCGTTGCTGCGCGAATCCGAAGGGATCGATCGTCCTTCGGGCGCGAGATACTCGGTGAGCTCGATCACTTCTTCGCCAAGCTTCATGCGTACCACCCGCATACGCAGACCGAACACGCCCTGCAATTTTTCATATTCTGCGCCGTGCACCTCGACATCGCTAATTTTTTCGAAGCTCAGGACTTTAGAAAAAAATTCCACGGACCGGTCCATGTCAGAAACGGTGATGCCGACAGTTTCGACGGACTTTACCACCTGCGCGAATGCGATCGAGGACCATACAAGGAGTACCAACATAACCGCCAAGAAAACCCTCACCCTAGCCCTCTCCCTAAAAGGGCGAGGGAAAAATTCGCTTCTCGATCGGGGCGGAGAAAAATATTCTCCCTCTCCTCTGAGAGGAGAGGGCAGGGGTGAGGAGTTCAATCTTGGTGTTGAGCACGAGAGGATGATCATTAATTCATCCTTCGAATGAGATGTTCTCCGACGCGCAAGGCGTTGGCCATGATCGTGAGCGCCGGATTTACCGCGCCGCTGGAGACGAAGAAGCTGCCGTCGACCACGTAAAGATTATCCAGGTCGTGCGCTTTGCAGTTCACGTCCAGCGCGCTTGACCTGGGATCGTTGCCGAAGCGCACCGTGCCGACTTGATGGGCGACGCCGGCTAGTGGAATTCTCTGGCCGATGAAAAGATTGCGCGCGAATAGACCTTCATGGCACTGATGGCCGTGTACTTTGCATTTCGTTTGCTGCTGCATGAGCTCTTGGAGCTTGGCGATCAAGCGTTTGTGACCTTCTTCGTTGTTGGGCTTGTAGCTCAGAACGATGCGGCCTTCGGCATCGAGCGTCACGCGGTTGTTGGGATCGGGTAGATCTTCGGAGGTAAGCCAGAAGTCGAGCGAATGCTTCGCCATCAGATCGAGCGTCCAACCCGGCGTCAGCGCTGGCGCGCCGCCTTTTAAGGTCTCGCCGTCGAGCTTGCCGACGAAGGAAATATGGCCCATCGGGTAGTTCCATCCTGCGGTGCCGAAGTAAAAGTCGTTGACCGAAAGTGATTTCTGAAAAATCGTCGGATTGGGACACTTCGATAACGCCATCAATACTGAGTTGACATGCCCCATGTAATGGCGGCCGACCACGCCCGAGCTGTTGCCCAAGCCATTGGGGTGCTTGTCGTTGGCGGAGCGCAGCAACAACGCCGCGGAGTTGATGGCGCCGCAGGAAGAAACCACGATGTCCGCAGACAGTTCTTCGAGGTTGCCGTGGCGACGGATGATGACCTTCGAGACTTGGCGGCCGGAGCCGTCGGTTTCCAACTTCTCGACGTAGGAATCGGTCATTAACGAAACGTTCGGGTTTTGCAGCGCCGGGTCGACGGCGCACACCTGCGAGTCCGCCTTCGCATAGACGAGACAGGGGAAGCCGTCGCAAGTGCCGCAACGAATGCATTTACTTGCTTGCGGGTTTTTCTCGTCCAGCATGACACCCAACGGCGTGTGAAACGGACGCAGGCCCAAGCTTTTGAAATCATCGGACAACTGTTGAATGCGCGGCTCATGGCTTACTGCGGGATGTGGGTACGGCGCGTTTCTGCTCGGCTCGGTCGGGTCCTCACCCGCGTTGCCGTGCACGTGGTAGAGCTTCTCCGCTTCGGTGTAATAGGGCTCCAGGTCATCGTAAGTGATCGGCCATGCTGGCGAGAGCCCGCCGTGATGCTTGATGACGCCGAAGTCTTCTTTTCTCAAACGAAACAGCGCGGCGCCGAAGAATTTAGTATTGCCACCGACATAATAGTTGGTATGGGGGTGAAGCTCGTGGCCGTCATTGTCGTGCCACTTCTCTTTTGTTTGGTATTTACCTTCGAGGTTGACCGCTTTCGGATTCCAGTTATCTTTCTCGCGCGGCACGTAACCGCCACGTTCGAGAATTAAAATCTTCTTACCCGTCGGCGCGAGCTTGTGGGCGAGGGTGCCGCCGCCTGCGCCGCTGCCGATAATAATGACGTCGTAATGAGTGCTCTCTGCCATGTCATTTCCTCCGAGTGTCGCTGTGGGGGGGTCGGCTCTGTATTGCGCTGGGGACAAGGTTGAGGTGCTGTTTTCCCCTTTGCCCCTTTAGATGTCAATTATGCGGCAATGGATGCGGAAAAAAAGGAGCCCTCCAGTCAGTGCGTTGGCAAATCATACGAGGGCGATGGGGTCGTCGGCAGTCCCTGTGGTTCGGCATTCCGTTCTGCAGCTTGAAAACTCGGGGAGCGGAGTGGCATGAACTGCACCAGATCCTTCGAAAAAACCAAGTCCAGCGTCCAATCCAAGGTCACCCTGAGCTTCTTTTCGAGGCGCGGCAGTTTGCTTAGATAGATCGTGCGCCAAAGCCACCACGCAATGAAACCGGAAAATTTAAATCCAAGGATTTTCGCGACACCGGTACGTTTGCCGATAGCGGCTAGCTGTCCGAGAGTCGAGAACGCGAAGGCCTTCTTCGTGCCGCCCTTTATTGTTGCGACGATATTTCGCCCTAAGGTTTGTCCTTGGCGCAGGGCATGCTGCGCGGTCGGCGGATAGGCAGAACCGGTTTTCTTGTCGGTGATAAAAGCACAGTCGCCCAAAGCCCAGACGCCGGGAAAGCCGGGCACTTCGAGAAAGTCGCTGACGACGATACGTCCGCGGTCTTTCTTGCAAGCGAGCGGTTCCAGCATTGGACAGGGCGCCGTGCCGGCGGTCCAGATCAGTGTTCTCGCCGGGAGAATCGTGCCGTCGCTTAGGTTCACGCCACGCTCGGATAGTCCGGTGACTTTCGTGCCCAGACGGAATTCAATTTTGCGCTCTTCCAGCTTCTCTTGCGCGTATCTGCCGAGCTCCGGTCCGAGCTCGGGCAAGATCATGGATCCATGTTCCACCAGCACGATGCGCAACATGGCTTCAGTCAAATGGGGGTAAAACTGTAGGGCGTCGCGCAGAAAGTCATTGACGGCGGCGATGGTTTCCACCCCGGCGAATCCGCCACCCGCAATGACGAAGGTAAGCAGCTGCTCCGGCGGAATCGTGGAGCACTCGAAGTCGGCTTCTTCGAGATGTTCGATCAATCGGTTCCGTAAGTAGACGGCGTCCCCCAGCGATTTCATCGTCAGCGCCCGCTCTTCAAGGCCGGGAATGCCGTAGAAGTTGGTGACCGACCCCAAGGCCAGCACGAGATGATCGTAAGAAAGTTCGTGCGCATGACTTGCGTCGATACCGTGAGAGACCGTGACTCGTTTGTCATTCAGGTCGATGGAAGTGACTTCGCCGTCGAAAAAATTGGTTCGCTTAAGCAGCTTGCGGATCGGGTTGACGATTGTCGTGATGTCGAGGTCGCTGGCCGCCACTTCGTGCAGCATCGGTGTAAACAGAAAAAAGTTTTCGCGGTTGACCAGCGTGATCTCGATGTTTGGATCGTCGCCGACCTGCTTTTCGAGTTCGAGCGCGGTGTAAAGCCCACCGAAACCGCCGCCGAGAATGAGGATTTTGGTCTTATTTGGCATTTGGTTAGTCCCGGCTTTCGATGTTATCGGTGTCATACTTTTATCACGAAGCGCGCGACAGATGCTTAGGATTAATCTCGCGCCAAGACGCCAAGAACGCGAAGTAAAGATCTGTTGTCCTTGGCGTCCTTTGCGTCTTTGCGCGAGTCACTCCGACTTGTTTGCGGTTCTACTGCGCTGGGTCCCTCGTGGTGAATGAGTTCTTTTCAACTCTTCGCCGACGCGAGCGGTGCGGTGGCGAAGTTGACGCCGAAACGTGCGCACCAAACGCTAACCGTCTTGTACTTGCTCAGGTCCGCGTCCGCCGGGAGGTCGTAATTCTGGTCGCCCTTGTTGCCTTTCAACGAGCCGAGATCGATGAAGCCCGCCTGTTTCACGGCGTCGTTGCCTTTCTCTACTTCGGCGGCGACTAAATAGACATGCACGTCGGGGCCATTGGACGTTTCGAAGCCGCTAAAGCGCAGCACCTTTTTACCCTCGGGCAGCCGGTAGACTGAAGCCTGTCCTTTGGTTTCATGGGCCAAACCTTTGAATGCGCCTTCCGCCACCTTGACCGGCATCGACGCCGGCGCGTCCAAAGCCGCCTGCGCGAAGTTCACACCAAAGCGCGCGCACCAGATCGTGACATTTTTATACTTGTTCAAGTCGGCCTCGGCTGGAATGTCGTAGTTCTGATCGCCCTTGTTACCTTTCATGGAACCGAGATCGATGAAGCCGGCTTGTTTGATCGCGTCACTGCCTTTCTCAACTTCGGCGGCGGTCAGATAGACATGGACATCGGGACCGTTGGAAGTTTCGAATTCAGTCAGACGCAGAGTGCGCTTTCCGTCCGGCAGTTGGTAAATCGAAGCTAAACCTTTAGTTTCGTGGGCCAGCCCTTTGAAATTGCCCTTCGTAATTGACATCGGCCCTTTCTCGATCGATGCCATCGCCGCCCCGCCGGGAAATTCCTCGTTTACCGTCTTATTGACGAACAACAACTCAGGCCGAAACGCGTACCAGCCAATCGCCAGCACGACAACGCCCACACAGATAATGATATTGCGCTTACTCATGAAAAAACCCTCCGTAAAATGATCTTGCTAGATTGCTATGACCTGTCCGTCACCGCCGGTGGTTAGGCTGAATGACGTGCATCAGCATGCCGATTAGATGTGAATCGGACCGAGAAGGATGCAGATTGGGGGGATAGAGAATGCAAAGGCAGCCTTAAATTGTTGTGAATATTCAAGAATCACAATAAAATTGCTTCTAATGCGTCGCTTTAGATGTCTAAGGCGAAAAAATGAGTGACCGGCGAAAGAATGAAAAATTCAAGAGAATTCTTCCAGTTTGACTTCTCGCGAACGCTTTATCCGCTTAAGACAAATCGCATCCTTGTTGAGCACCACGGAAAAGAACTCGAAGAATTCGTCTATCAAAAGGTGTTAAATCCGAATGAATCTGCCGCGAAGTTTCTACCACAACAGCGTGTTTACGCTCCTAAACCACACGGTCATCTGCGTAGAACATTTAAACTCGACCCTGTCGCCGAGTTTTTCATATATGATCTGGTTTATCGTCACCGCGCACATTTCAAAAGATCACAGAAAAATACTAGGCAGAATTTCGGTTACCGCTTTTCGCAAGCAAAGCCGATTCCTATTTCGAGAAGTTATAAGGCTTTTCGCCGCCGCGTTTCGGAACTAAAGAAAGAACACAAATTTTGCCTCAGTTTCGACATTGCTTCGTATTTTAACACGCTGTATCACCATGATTTGGTTGCATGGCTCGAAGATGAGGTGAATGCAACACCAAAAGACGTTTCAGCGTTCGGTGAATTTCTGAGAGAAATCAATTCGGGCCGCTCCTTTGATTGCCTTCCTCAAGGTTTATATCCAACGAAGATGATCGGGAATAGCTTTCTTCGGTTTATTGATCAACATTTTTCGGTCAATTCTGCTGTGCTGCTTCGTTTCATGGACGACATCTACCTGTTCGATTCAAACCACAAGTTCGTAGAAGCGGATTTCGTGCTCATTCAGCAACTTCTTGGAGAAAAGGGCCTGAATATAAATCCGAGCAAAACGTACTCCGGCGATGGCGTTGAAGCCGATATGACACGTCGCGTAAGCGCAATCCGAAAAAGGCTCAAGACGATTGTTTCTGAAGTTCGGTCAACTGAAAGTGGAGTTGAACTGTTTTCCACGGTTGTCGTAAGAAAGCTCTCAACGTCCGAGGTGAAAGAGTTAGAAAAACTTTTAGAGTCTCCAAAACTTGAGGAGGAGGATGCCGAGGTTATTTTAGCTCTCTTGCAAAAGCATGCCCGAAACGCGATTGCTCATTTGCCTTCCCTCCTCGAAAAGTTCCCAAATTTGACTAAGAGCATTTATAGAATTTGCCGCTTGGTCAAAGATAAGGATGCGCTGCGGAGTGTTATCAACGCGCACCTAAAGCTCGATAATAGACTGGATGAGTTCCAACTATTTTGGATTGGGGCAATTGTAGAAGACTTTCTCTTCGGACATGTGGCACTCGATTCGTTATTACCCCAACTGTGGATACGTGCTCGGGATATCGGTGCCAAAATCGCGATGGCGAAAGTCTTGGAAATCCCTGAAAAGAAGTACGGCATGCTTGATTTGAAAGAGCAATATTTGAAAACAGGCCAGTCTGATTGGCTTTCCTGGTCCGCTGCGGTTGGAATACGCTGTCTGATGAAGGGCAAACGCAATCATCTCATAAAATATTTTTGCAATGGTTCGATGCTCAATCATCTCGTTGGGACGTGTGCGCTAAAGCTGTAACTTTCCCCGAGCGTGCTTTATGATAAATTTGTGGACGACTGCACTTCGCAAAAGGAACATTCACATATGCCACGAAACATAATTATGGCTGCCTCGCTTCCGGCGGAGTCAGATAAGCTCTTCGACATGTATCTCGATGCGGCGGAGCATGCGGCGTTTACCGGTTTGCCGGTGACTCTCGAGCCACACGCAGGCGGCGCTTTTAGCGCGTTCGACGGCATGCTTTCCGGCAAGATTCTACACATCGAGCCGAAGACGCTGATCGTTCAAACTTGGCGGTCGGCGAATTGGGCTCTGACAGCTATGGACTCGGTGCTGACGCTTTCATTTTGGCCTGCACCAGATGGGGCTCGGATCGAGCTTGTCCATGTCAATGTCCCCGAGGAAGATTTTGCGGGTGTCAGCCAGGGTTGGGAAAAATATTATTGGACGCCGTGGCACAATTATCTGATCGGCAAAACTCCGTCTCCCTGATTCTCATTGGTTGTTAGTGTGTTTCCCTACAAAACTGCTAATAGCTGCAGTGTTTTGTGGGAATTACCAGAGGTCAGCTTAGCTTGTAAGGTATTGGTGATAGACGTAAAATTCGATGTGCCGTTGAATTCACGCACATTGTCGAGGAGAGTACAGGATGGGAAGGATTGTAAGCTCCGTCAAAATCGAAAACCCAGCGGATCCTAACGCGAAAATTCGATGCGATGCCCTTGTTGACACGGGCGCGTCGTTCATGGTGCTTCCCAACGCTTGGCGCGACCGATTGGGGAAATTGGACGAGATCGGGAAGATCGAATTGGAGACCGCAACACAGCAGACTGTTGAAGGCGAAGTGTGTGGACCGGTCAGAATACAAATCGAAGGATTTCGGCCCATTTACAATGAAGTGCTATTCCTCGACATGCAACCTGACAATGGTGAATATGAACCGCTGATTGGTTACGTCATCTTGGAGCAATCACAAGCGGCGGTGGACATGCTGGGCCATCGTCTCGTGCCCGTGAAACGAATGGACCTGAAATAGTTCGTAGCGTCCGCTCGCGCACCATCACGGGAGTGCTAGCTATGCGCATCGACGTGCACGCTCACATATTCTCCAACGCTTATATCGACGGGCTGCGGCGTGTCTTCGGCAATGACAATTCGCCGGCGGGCCAGGACGCGCAGCGTCTGATCAAATGGATGAGCACCGACCCGCGCATGACCGATGTCGAAGGTCGCCTGGAAGAGATGGAAAAATGGGGCATCGCGATGCAGGTGCTGTCAGTCCCGTTCCATGGCGCGCTGGTGCAAGATAAATCGGCCGCCGTCGATCTGACAAACATGGCCAACGAAATGATATTACGACCGGCTCGCACCTATCCCGAAAGGTTTCGGGTGTTGCTCACGCTGCCCCTTCAATTCCCAGAGTTCGCAGTTGAAGTACTCGACCGCTTCGCTAAAGAGCCGAACGTAGTCGGAGTAGCGCTTATGGGCACCGCCGGTGGCCGGCCGCTCAATGATCCCGCATTCATGCCTGTTTATGCCGAACTCGAGCGGCGCAGTCTGCCGTTCTTGCTCCATCCGATCTCGCCGCCGGGGCTCGACTGCATGTTGGAGTTGAATCTCGCCAACGTCGTGGGTTTCATGTTCGAGACGACGTTGGCGGCGACGCGGCTCGTTTTTGCCGGCGTCTTCGAGCGGCATCCCAAGCTTCAGATGATCTTTCCGCATCTGGGCGGGCTGGCGCCGTATCTCATGGGACGGATTCAGTGGGGGTATGAGCGATTTCCGGCGTGTAACGAGAATTTAAGCGCGCCCCCGGAA
>DASPXM010000384.1:0-13887 GCA_035637295.1 Verrucomicrobiia bacterium | reverse complement strand
GCTCGATGATGCCCGCGTGCACGGGGCCGACGGTGATTTCGTAGACGCCTTCGCCTTCGACCCGGCGAAACGGATAAGGTTCGCCGTCGTCGGAAAAATCCTGGCGAAGGGTCGCATCCTTTAAGAGCGGATGATAATCGTGTGGCCAAAATTGATGTAATGGCAATCGGCGCAAATCGGGATGGCCGGTCGGCACCAGTCCAAACAAATCATGGATCTCGCGCTCGAAACGACTCGCGAGATACCATCGTGTCGCGAGCGACGGGAATACCGGGTCCTGTGCCGGCACACCGACCGAGGTGACTACGACCGCAATAGCGTCCTCGAGCTCAAAAAGATAGCGCAAAATAAAGCCGCCGTTTTCTAATCGCGTATCCTCAGCTACGATGAGCTCGGGACGAGCATTGAATTCGCCCCGCAGGTAATCGGCCAGCACCGTAAGCTTCTCTCGTGGCACGGTGACGCGCATTTCCCGCGGACTACGCAGTTCGATGCCAGTCAGATTCAGTTTGGCTGCAACGACCAGCTGCTTTAGCTCATTCAAATTCACCATCTATACTCCCAAAACCTGCAACACCTGCTTGAGCGCGGCCTCGAATGGCGACGGCAGCGTTAGTCCGAGCACGATCAAGAGCGCAAAATTGAGAGCGAGCGGCGCGAGCCAAAACCGCAGTGTATCGCCGCGGCCGAGCTCGGCCGGCGAGTCGCCGTATAACATTCGATTTACGCTCGCCAACATGCCGCCGAAAACGATTACGAGCAAAAGCACGCCGACAGCCGCCGTCCATGGATAGCTCTCAACGCCGGCGCGAAATATGATGAATTCGCTGACGAACGGCGCAAACGGCGGCAAGCCGATCAGCGCAAGCATGCCGGCGAGAAAAAGCGCGCCGGTCCACGGCGCCGCATGCAACAGCCCGCGCACGTCATCGATTTCCGCGCTGTGATATTTAAGTAGAATATTGCCCGAAACTATGAAGAGCAGCGATTTCGCTAGCGCATGATTGACCACATGAAACAGCGCGCCGAATATTCCCCAGTAGCCGCCGAAGCCGAGACCGAGGCAGATGATTCCCATGTGTTCGACGCTCGAATACGCGAGCATTCTTTTATAATTGCGTTGTCTGACCAGGAAAGCCGCGGCGACCAGAAGCGACAGCAGTCCGACGCCAATCAGCAAACGCGCGGCAAATTCCGGCCCCAGCGAGACATCGACGACGGCTTTGAAGCGCAGCATCGCATACAGGCCGACGTTGAGTAATACGCCGGACATGAGCGCGCTGATCGGCGCAGGCGCTTCGCTGTGCGCGTCAGGCAACCACGTGTGCATCGGCGCAAGCCCTGCCTTTGTTCCATAGCCGATGATGATGAACACGAATGCCAATCGCATCACATCGCTGTCGAGTGATCCCGCTGCGGCACGCAGCGCGCTCCAATTGGCCGCGATTTCACCGGCCCTTGCGGCCCCGGCGTAGTACACCAGGGCAGTGCCGATGAATGCCAACGCGATGCCCACGGACGACAAAATCAAATATTTGTAAGCGGCTTCGAGTGACGTGCGGGTGCGACGCAAATTGACGAGAAAGACTGTCGCAAGCGTCGTCCCTTCGATGGCGACCCACATGACGCCAAGATTGTCGGTGGTCACCGCGACCAGCATGGTGAAAAGAAAAAGGTGAAAGAGCGAGAAAAATAATCGGACCCGAGGAAGATGCGTCTCGTCCAATTCGGCGCGGATGTAGCCGACCGCGTAAAGCGAAGCGATCGCGCCGAGGAAAGTAATGATGATAACCATGAGCGCCGACAATGCGTCGACGCGAAATAGAACGGCGGCGACAAGCACTTCGCCATTCCATACGTGGACTGCGATCGCCCCTCCCGCGCCCAATACCGCTATGGCCGTCACCGCGTGCAACAGTTCCATAATCGCGCGCCGCCGTGTGAGTGCAATCAGCGCCGCCGCCATGAGCGGAATCAAAAGCAGAGTTAGCAGTATCATTCTTTCAATTTTCCCAATTCGCCGACGTCAATGGAGTCGAAATTATCCTTGATGTGATAGACAAAAACTTCCATGATCAGCACCGCGACTAGCACGTCGAGAAAAACCCCCATTTCGACGATGAACGGCACACCGTAGGTCGCTAACAGGGCGAGTAAGAAGATACCGTTTTCCAACATGAGAAATCCGAGAATTTGCGTCACCGCGCGGCGACGATTCACCATGATAAAAAAACCAATCAGCACGCTCGCGAACGCCAATGGCATGGCATCCGCTGTGGGCAAAGGATTCGACGCCGCAATGGGCGTCATGACGTAAAACGCGATGATCGTCAGCAGTGCACAAATTATGAGCGCCGGCGCGGTGCTGAGGTACGGCGCGGCGACTCGCGACAAACCGATTTTGGCAACGGCGCGATTGAGGACGCGGGGTATTATGACGACCTTGACGACGGCAAGCGCGACGCCGACGCCGAATAGTTCGACACTGCCGCTATAAACCGCAATCAGCACGGCAAGTAACGCGAGCACGACCGACTGCAAGGCGAATGCCTGCACTTGTCCTTCCAGTCTTGTCCGGATTATCAACAGGATCGTCAAGCCGAGCGCGGCAAACGACAGCAGATTGACTAATTTGGACAGCATTTCAGCAGACATCGCAATCCCTTCATTTCATAAAAAAGGAAGTCACTACGGCCAATAACGCGACCGTAAACGACCCGGCTAAAAGCTCAGGCACACGAAAAAGCCGCAGCTTGGCGACCGATGTTTCCACTAAGGCAATCGCCCCGGCGAAAAGCAGGAGTTTCACAGCGAGCGCCAGAAAAGCTGTCAGGAGTGTCATGGGCGTGTTTGCGAGCGCGACGCCCCAGGGAAAAAACAGATTCGATAACAACGTCAAGAACAAGAATAGTTTCATCCCGGCCGCCCATTCCACTAAGGCAAGGAGACGGCCGGAATATTCCAAGACCATCGCTTCGTGAATCATGGTCAGTTCGAGATGAGTTGCCGGATTGTCCACCGGCAAGCGCCCGTTTTCCGCCAGTGCAACGATAAAAAAGGCAATGAACGCGAGCAGATGACCTGCGTTCAACATTAACAAAGGCTCAGCCGCAAAACGCGTGATGATGCCATCGAGACTGGTCGTGCCGGCGCGCAGAGCGATCCCGAAAATCGCGATCAACACCGTCGGCTCGGCAAGCGCTGCGATCGCCACCTCGCGGCTCGACCCCATTCCGCCAAACGCGCTCCCCGCATCCAGGCCAGCCAGCGCGAGAAAGAACGTGCCCAGCAAAAAGAGATACATCAGGGCGATGATGTTGCCCATGAAGCCGAGCGGCGTGCGTATCGTCAGCACAGGGACGATGAGCGCTGACAACAGCATCGTGGTGGCCAGCAGATACGGCGTAAAACGAAAAATCCACGAGGTATTTTCGGAAACTACCACCTCTTTCAAAAGCAATTTGCGGATGTCAGCGTAGGGCTGAAAAATACTCGCGCCGCGGCGCCCCTGCAGGCGCGCCTTCGCCTTGCGTATCACACCGACGAGCAACGGAGAGCCGAACATGACCATAAGCAGTTGCAAAAGCGCGATGGCTATTTCTGAGAACATCGACATTGTCCCTGCGAACTCCATCTCTTAAGCGAAGAGCGATTACACCGTGAGGATCAACAAGGCGACGAGCGCAATCAAGATATACACCAAGTAACCGTGCACGTTGCCCGACTGTAGGGCGCGTGCTTCGCGCGCCAATGTCTCAATCATGCGCAGCAGCGGCCTGTACAGCGCGTCCTCAAAAATCAAGCGGCCCTCGTTGTAATAGGCAATGGTGCGCACGAAATAACGCGACTCGGGATGAAACTCGATGTCGAGCTCTTTTACGGGGCGATACAACAGGGCGAAAACGCGTTTGAAAGGATTGGCAAACGCCGTTGCGGTGTATTCGAAGCGCGCCGTCTGTAAGGCGCGCCCGCAACCCCAGGTCTCGTAAGAGCGTCGCTGCTTGTTGGCGCCGAGCAAGCGCAACCCGAGAGGAAGCGCCATGAGAAACACGATAAGCGCGAGCGCCAGCCATAAAGGCGCCACCCAACCGAACCCGTCGTTGGCCACGACTGCGGTCAAATTGAATTGCACATCGGCGTGCGCGCTCATGAGTTCGAAAATAGTCGCTTCGAGCGGCGCCAACATCAACGATGGTGCTGTGCCGAGCACGATACACGCGAGTGCCAGCAATGCCATTGCCGCGCGCATCGTCCATTGGACTTCATGCGCGCCCGCGGCTTGATGGCTGCGTGGCAGGGCCAGAAAAGTGATGCCGAAAGCCCTAACAAAACACGCGACGGCGAGCCCGCTGGTCAGCGCGAGCGCGGCGACTCCGAGAGCAAAAATCAAATTGATCGTGTGCGCCGAGATTTGAAAACTCAAAAGCAGGGATTGAAACGTCAACCATTCGCTGATGAAGCCATTGAACGGCGGAAGCGCGGCAATCGCGAGCGAACCAATCAAGAAAAAAGCCGCGGTCTGCGGCATGCGCTTCATGAGTCCGCCCAGATCCTCCATATTGCGCGTATGCGTCGCGTGCAAAACCGCGCCTGCGCCCATAAACAACAGACTCTTGAAGGCCGCGTGATTGAGCGTGTGATACAGACCCGCGATCAACGCGAGCGCTGCGATACCGGGTAGATTAGAAGCCTGGAACAATACTGCCGCGCCCAGGCTGAGCATAATGATGCCGATGTTCTCAACGCTGGAGTACGCCAGCAAGCGTTTCAAGTCGGCGTCGACCAGCGCATACAGTACGCCAAGCACGGCTGAGACTGCGCCGACGATTAGTATCGTGCCGCCCCACCACCCAGGGCCGACGCCCAGCCAACTGAATCCGACACGCACCAGGCCGTAGACGCCGAGCTTGATCATGACGCCGGACATCAATGCCGAAACGTGACTGGGCGCGGCAGGATGAGCCCGTGGCAGCCAGACGTGTAAAGGAATCGCCCCCGCTTTTGACGCAAAGCCGACGGCGAGAAGAGCAAAAATTAGGTTGCGTGAGCTCGGATCGAGATGGGCCGCTGCCACTTGCCATTGAACGAAATGCATCGTTCCGGTTGCCTTTGCTAGCAACAGGAAGCCAAGTAGCAGCGCAGCAAAACCGGTGTGTGTCATGACGAAGTAAACCCAGCCTGCCCTCAGCGTTTCCTCCCGCTCGTGCTCCGTTATCACCAAAAAATACGATGCCAGCGACATCAGCTCCCAGAGCACGAGGAACGTCAGCACGTTTCGCGCCAGTGGAACGAGAATCATCGCCACGACAAATACGTTAAAGGCGAATCCCATCCCGGCGAGTGAATGTTTTCCGGCGTACTCGCGCGTGTAGCCGATCGCGTATAGAGAGGCAGGGATTGCACCGGCGGCAATCACCACAACGAAAAACGCGCTCAGGCGGTCCAGGCCAAATGCTGCGCCCCCGATCGGTAATAAATCGGGAAGATTTAGCTGCATGCCTCCACCGGCGAGTCCGGCGAGGCCGAATGCCAACGCGGCCATGGCGCCAATCAACGCAGCTCCATGTCCGACGATGCGCGCAAGTGTTGGCGAACGCGCCGTGACCAGCGCGCCCAGTGCGCCGGCGCCAAAACAAGCGAGGGTGACAACGAACAGATCGAACATTACCGTTGCATCAATGATCATGGCATTTCATGCGAAAGCGAGTTTGCCTGGTTCGTTTCGCGAGAGCGCAGAAGCGGAATGGCATCGAGACTCATGGGCGTTTTTCCAACGCCGCGAGGATGCCCAGCAAAATCGCCCGCGGCTCGGGTGGACAGCCATACACGACGGCATCCACAGGCAAAATCGCGGACACCGGCCCGACGACCCCGTAGCCGCCCGCGAAGACGCCGCAATCATGGGCGCAGTCACCAACCGCGACAACGATCTTCGGGGCGGGTGTTGCATCATAGGTACGCTTGAGCGGGTCTGCCATATTGCGCGTCACGGGGCCGGTCACGAGCAGACAATCGGCGTGGCGCGGTGAAGCGACAAAATGCATTCCGAAGCGTTCGAGATCGTAATACGGATTATTCAGCGCGCCGATCTCCAACTCGCAGCCGTTGCACGACCCCGCGTCCACTTCTCGAATATGTAAGGAACGACCAAAGCTTTTTCTTGCGCGCTCATCGATTTGGCGCGCTATGATTTGAATTTGTATGTCATCACTCGATTTCAACGTTTCGGTGACGACTGGGGCTTTGAACATATACTCAAACAACGAAGCCATCGGTTCGGTTCTAAGCTTCTCGACGGATTGCTCAGCGGCTTATCGACGCAATTGCTTTGAGAGGTAAGACGGTAAATTGGGCGAGCGCGGGAACTGCAGAGGCTGAGCCGAAACAGACCAGGTTATTGGGAGGGTCATTTTCACTGGGATTCGATGCCTGCCGCAAACCAAGACGATAGGTCCTTTACAGACCCGTAGCTCCTTTGGATTTCAGGTAATTTTTTACGTCTGCGCTCAGGCCTTTGACGCCAGTGAAATTCGCCCCACTGACAACGGCGTTGCGAAAGACAGTGCCCGTGAGAATCGCTTGTTGAAAGCTGGCGTTTGTCAGGTCGGTATTTGCTAAGTTCGCGTTGGTAAGATCGCTGCCGGTCAAAATCCCGCGGCTTAATCGAGCACCTTCAAAATTGGTGTGACGCAAATCCATGCCGGCAAAGTCCATGCAAGTTAAATAAAGATTTCGTAGATCATTTCCGAGTAAGCTTTCACGACTGTATATCTTGTTCAAAATGAGCCTGAGATTTCGATCAGCCTTCATGGATTATTACTCCTTTTGCGTTCCCGAGGACAGGTTAGATTTGCCCGAGCACGTGCGATCGCTCGCTTACGAACTCTCCCTCTCAGAGCGGTCGATTTCCTTAAGCATGGCCATGGCATCCTCCACGTGTGCTTGAAAATATCGCCGCATGACATCGAGCACCTCAATCAGCAGAAAGTCGCGCACAGAATAAAAAACCTGATTGCCTTCTTTTCGGCTGCTGACGATGTGTTTCGCGCGCAAGATGGAAAGATGCTGCGAGGCATTGGCTTGTTCGAGTCCCAATCGCTCGATGATGGCCCCTGCCGGAAGTTCTCCGTCTCGAAGAACCTCGACAATGGCAATACGAGTCGGATGCGCCAGGGCTTGAAAGATGCTGGCTTTAAACTGCCGAAGAGTGTCAGGCATATCGTAGTTCTTCCGCCATCTCTCATAGCTTTGCATATAATTCGTATATTCGCAATATCGAATATATGCAACCAATTATAAACCCGCTCTTAAATCACGTACGCGAAGTTAAACCGTCGCAAGTTGCATATCTAAAGAACTCATTCGGAGGTACGTTGGTGTTGAAGTCGTTGTGAAAAGCTCGAATTGAAATGGAAAGCGATGGTCAACGGAAGCAGGCTGTTCAAAAAGATCCAGATGCGCGAGGGGTCGAGCGCAAGCAGGTGGGCCCTTTTTCAACAGCCTGACTTCATGCTCGCGTCAGCTGACGATATTTGATTCGATGCGGTTGCTCGGCGGCGCCGCCGAGCCGGCTCTTGCGATCAGCCTCGTATTCCGAATAGTTGCCGTCAAACCAAACAACCTTGCTGTCGCCTTCGAAGGCGAGCATATGAGTCGCGACCCGATCGAGAAACCAGCGATCATGAGAGATCACGACCGCACACCCTGCGAAGTTCTCCAGCGCTTCTTCGAGCGCGCGCAATGTGTTCACATCCAAGTCGTTGGTCGGTTCGTCGAGCAACAAAACGTTGGCGCCTTCTTTCAACATCTTCGCGAGATGAACACGATTGCGTTCGCCGCCCGACAGCGTGCCGACCCTTTTTTGCTGGTCCGTGCCGGAAAAATTAAATCGCGCCACGTAGGCGCGCGAGTTCACGTCGCGCGCGCCGATTTTTAGCGAGTCCGCGCCGCCTGAAATCTCTTCCCAGATCGATTTCTTGGCATCGAGCGTGCGGCTCTGATCGACGTACCCGAGCGCGACCGTATCACCGATGCGAATCCTGCCGCTGTCGGGCTCCTCCTGCCCTATGATCATACGAAACAACGTCGTCTTGCCGGCGCCGTTGGGGCCGATCACGCCGACGATGCCGCCGGGAGGCAGCTTGAATGTCACGTCGTCGATGAGCAGGTGATCGCCGTAGCCTTTGCTGACTCCTTCCGATTCGATCACGACATTGCCCAGGCGCGGCCCGGGTGGAATGGGGATCTCCAAATCGTCGCGGCGCTTCTGCGATTCCTGACCGAGCAATGATTCATACGCGGTGATGCGCGCTTTGCCTTTGGCGCGACGTGCTTTCGGCGACATGCGAATCCATTCGAGCTCGCGCTGCAGCGTCTTTTGCCGTTCACTTTCAGACTTTTCCTCGTGTCGCAGGCGCTCCTGTTTCTGTTCCAGCCACGACGTGTAGTTTCCTTTGAATGGAATGCCCTGGCCACGATCCAATTCGAGAATCCAGCCCGCGACATTGTCCAGGAAATATCGATCGTGGGTCACCGCGATGATCGTTCCCGGATAACTCTGCAGGTGATGTTCGAGCCATGCGACCGACTCTGCATCGAGGTGATTCGTCGGCTCGTCGAGTAGAAGAATATCAGGCTTTTGCAAGAGCAACCGACACAAGGCAACTCGACGACGTTCGCCGCCGGACAATATCTTTATGGGCGTATCGGACGGCGGACAGCGCAGCGCATCCATGGCCATCTCTAGCCGCGCATCGAGATCCCAGGCATCCAGATGGTCGAGCTTTTCCTGCACTTCGCCCTGGCGCTCGAGCAGCGCGTTCATGTCGTCGTCGGACATCTTTTCGGCAAACTTGGCGTTGATCTCTTCAAACTCTTTCAGCAGATTGACAGTCTCTTTAACGGCTTCTTCGACGACTTCGCGCACGGTTCGCGTCTCGTCGATCAACGGCTCCTGCTCCAGATAGCCGACGGTGTAGCCGGGCGAAAGAACCGCCTCGCCGTTGATCTCTTTGTCGACTCCCGCCATTATCCGCAAAAGCGACGACTTGCCCGACCCGTTGAGACCGATCACGCCAATCTTGGCGCCGTAGAAATAGGAAAGATAAATATCTTTCAGTACGGCCTTCTTGTCGTAGTACTTACCGACGCCGACCATCGAATAGATAACTTTGTTGGGTTCAGGGCTCATGACTAAGAACCATCAAATCCGAAATTCGAAGCTCGAAATCCGAAACAAACCGAATCGCTCAGAGCAGATGGTCAAAATTCTAAATTCGAAACGATCCCGTTTAGTTCATTTCATGTTTTTTTGATCATTTAGATTTGTTTCGAATTTCGGATTTCGATATTCGAGTTTATTGAACTCTTTAACGCTAGCGTGTCAGGTTGGATTGTGCAACAAAGGGAGTCGCTTGGCTGTAATAAGGAGCGCTGACGCTCCGGATGAATTGACGGCTCGCTGGCTGTGTCGTACAGTCCACGTTACCCGACGAGGAATTGCCCATGAAGCAGTTATCTTTGACTCAGGTACGAGCCAAGCTCAGAAAGCTGGTAGTCGAAGTCGAAAAAGGAAAACGTCCGATTGCGATCACCCAAGGATCAAAGATCAAAGCGGTATTGGTAAGCGCGGAATGGTACAGCCGAGTGAAGGAAGAATTGGTGCATTACCGGAGGACGGTGAAGGAATCTCGATTTAAATTGCGGGGCAGTATGACGCTAATTGGAGACATTAATCAGGCACTCAAAGAAATTAGGAAAGAAAGAGAAAAATCTCTGGAAGGAGTCATCTCCCGGCTTAAGTAATTTACCTTACAGATACGCACTTGTTGGTTTTCTGGGCTTCCGGCCGAAAGCAACGTTTGGGTAAACGCGCGCGCCGAATTTTTCAGGAGGTCGAGCAGGGAAGACAATCCATTATCGTTCCCGTCATCGTGCTGGAAAAAACAGCGCGTTTGGGTCGAAAAGAAAGTCGTTCGACTCGCAGTTCCGTTTCGGCGGTGGGCTGAAGAACTGGATCGTTCCGCAAACTTTCAGGTCTAATCCTACACGATTGAAATCTTACTCGAATCTGTTGCGCTCGTTGCCATCCGCGATCCGGCAGACAGAGCAATCGTCGCCACGGCGCGACACCTTCGTTGTCCACTCATCACGGCTGATGATGTTATTCAAGACGGAAAGTGGGTTGATACGGTTTGGGAATAGACTCGCAAAGGCCCGTACGACATAAAACGACGGTCTCGACATGAGCGTGACCCTCGGCTTTCTGCCGCTAGAACAGTGAACGGCGTTGTAAGCGGTTCAGTCATCCATGCGTCATGCCGTGACTTAAATGAAAAAAGGGTGGTGTCTGATTGCAAGACCTGGCCGCCTACCCGCCCGCTAATGTTTGCTCTCATTTCGGTCGTGTCCACTTCTGACGACCTATTTGTTTTCTCTAAGCCATTGCCCAAGTTCGTATAACGACGTCACCGCAAAAAGGTGAGGTGCTATTTCTCTTGTCGCCGGACCGATCGAAACATATATAGGCGAGGGTGTACAGACGACCGCTAGGAGCCGTTGATAGTTTCTAAAGTCGTAGTTAGCGCTGAGTTTGTGTTTCGCAAGGAAGGATCTCTTTTCTTCCCATTGTGTCACCGCTAGGTTGATCATGTCACTCTTATTTTTTACGGCTGCGTATTCTCCGGCATCGTAGGCGCTAGAATAGATCATGCTTTTGCATGAAACCATTAAGAGGGTTCCATTGTATTCACCAATAGCGTCAATATCCGTTACATCCTGATTCTCATATCTCAGTTTTCGTCCTCGCAGTTGTTTGAGATGTTTGCCGGGACACCAAGGCGAATCGTCAATGACCGCTTGAGCAGCCAATTCAAAATGTGCGGCGCGTGCATTCGCGATCTTGCCCTGAACATGTGGAAATTCAAGAAGCGAGTCTAGCCGAGCCGTGGCGGCGTAGAGATCCACACATATGAGTTCTCCGTCTCTGCGAATCGGTGAGCCTTGTTGAAGAGGCCATATCGAACCCGAACAGGTTTCTAGCGTGTGAAGAAGATCCGCTGACGTGGTTGGCAGATTGGAGGATAATGTCAACTGTTGAACAATCGAGCGTGCCTCAGTAATCCGCTCGTCCACGGTAATCTTAAACATTTCTAAATCCATGAGACAGTAACCGTATTGTCCAAGCGTGACTGGTGCGTTATCGAAATGCAGGTAGAAGGCAATCGAAACGATGAGGAGAATGAATAAAGCACCCACCTCGGGCTGGATCCAATCGAAACCTAATAGGCGCGGATCAGAATTGAGAACCCTTAGCTGTTCCACGGAAATAATGGAAGGTATGAAGTTGTAAAACACTTCCAGTTCGGCGTGCTCTCTTACCAATCGTCCGCTGGCAACTCGTGCCCAAAACGGCTGCTCCGCTCGTGTGATGAGGAAAATGGAGGAGGTATCTTCCTTATCCAATTGTTGATTAGACGTAATGACGGTTCCGGTACGATTCAAAAAATGTGAACCCGCTGCGACCCTCTTATCGTATAAACGAATTGCTTGTGAAATTTCGATCGAAGGACGAGCGTCCGGCAATGCAGAAATTTGAGAAGTTTCGAAAGAAAAAAGAGAGCCTTTCCCCGCTAGTCGAAGTAGGACGTGGATTTGAGAAAGTAGGATTACTCCGCCACAAAATTTGACCACTCGTCGAACTACGGAATCATCGATCTTGTAACTGACGGCGCTCCCGGGTGAACTTTTGGCGGCGGTGTTTGTGTTCCCATACTCAGACAAAACCTCGGCGAGAGATGAATCGTAACTAAAAGTCGTTGGGAGCGTTCCCTCAAAAATGTGACGAGGCAACCTCCTTAGATACCATAGCCATCGTAACCGGTTATATCCCGACGCCGATTTAATCAGCTCTTGCTCAACCAATTCACGGCAGGAGTTCAAATATGGTGTGATGGTCAGTGCGTCAAGCTGCTTCGTTTTTGTAATCGGCCGAGTTATCGCCTTTCGAATACTTTCATTCAAATTCCTGAAGGTTGCTCGAACGGTGGATCTGGTCACTTTTTCGGTGGCTAGGGAATGTATTGCCTCTTTTGTCTTGTCTATTATCCGCAAGGTGTAGTGGTAGTTTCAGTATTTGGGAAAAGTTAATCACACTGAAGGGTCAATCTTTGGTTGTCAGATCTCACTCAGTGAAGTTAAACCGACCGTCAACAGACTTGCCGCTTTTTTTCATTGTTATTCTTTTAGCCCGTCATTCCTCTCCGAAATAATCGGAGTCAATTCTTTTGAGTTCATAGTTTGCTGCGGTCGTAGTTCCTAAATTAAAGTCGATCATCAAGTTGGCTAAATTCCTCCCGTCAATGAGTATCACTTTTGGATCAATCGTATTCACGTAGTCCAATGCATCTTCTGAGAAACGCCCCGTGGTGATAAAGACACCTTTTCTGGCTCGCTTTCCATGAAGCGCCCCAACAAAACGTTGAATCTCGGGCCGGCCAACTGTGCCTTCCCATCTCTTTGCCTGTAAATAAATAATGTCTAGACCCAAGCGATCCTCTTTAATAATTCCATCAACTCCTTCATCTCCGGTTTGTCCCAGTGCCTTTCCCGCGTCGACTCTAGACCCGCCGTAACCCATTGCAATCATGAGGTCGACAACGAGTGATTCAAAAAATCGAGGGGAGTTTGATTTCACACGGTTAAGTAATTCGGCACCCAATTCATTACGAATGTTTTGATGTGCTTTCTGTAAGATTTCTTCTGGTGTTTCTGTCTGTGTCGGAGCAACCTCTGAAAGGGTTTGACTCTCAGTGTCACGATTCGCCGAATGAAATTCGACGAATTCAGGGTACTGGTCCAAGATCCGAATATCAATTCGGGGATACCCTTTCGCCAACAGCGCACGGCCCCTATCAGTGATTCGAAAATACCCTCGGCGGGTGGATTCCAGGATCTTTGCCTGAACAAAATAACTCTTGGCCCACGCCACACGGTTATCGAATTTCGTTTGAGTGCCACTCGGTAGGAGTTCAGCTAAATCCGGCTCTGAAAGAGTCATGTCTCTTGCAATGATCTCCCGAGCCTCCCGGACGGAATGTTCTTTGCCATCGGCAGCTAATTCTAAAAGAGGTTTAAAAAATGATTGAAAATCGGGAACTGCCATTACTTTACCTCAGTCGATCGGGCTCACTAGTGAGTATACTGACCTGTGTATTTCGGCAATTACAAATTATGATGTTGTGAAATTTACTCGGTCTATCAACGACCTGTCAAACACAGCACCCCGAAGCTACCGCAATACACTGGCCCAGCATTTATAAACTTGGACTCATTAGGTGAGCGGACAGGGCCTTGCGTTAGGGCACGTCAACACCGCTCGCTACTTCTTCAGCTTGGCGCGCTCTAGCGCCAATGCAATCGCGCCGCCGGGCTGTGGCTTGGGTTCCGGAGCACGCTTGGGTTCGGACGGGCGCGGATCGCGCGGGCCGGGTGCTGCGTCACCTGAGCGCGACGAGGTGCCGGGTGTGTCGTCGAGGCGCATCGTTAGGGAAATGCGCTGGCGCTTGACGTCGACGTCCATCACCTTCACCTTGACGATCTGGCCGGGCTTGACGATTTCGTGTGGGTCTTTGACGAATTTGTTTGCCAGCGCGGAGACGTGTACGAGGCCGTCCTGGTGCACGCCGATGTCGACGAAGGCACCGAAGGCGGCGACGTTGGTCACGACGCCTTCGAGGATCATGTTGGGCTGGAGGTCGGCAAGAGATTCGATGCCGTCCTGGAAGGTAGCCGTTTTGAATTCGGGGCGCGGATCGCGGCCGGGCTTTTCCAATTCAGTTAGAATGTCGCGCACCGTCGGCACACCGAATTTGTCGTCGGTGAATTCGG
>DASPXM010000383.1:0-4092 GCA_035637295.1 Verrucomicrobiia bacterium | reverse complement strand
TCTTGAGCTTCGGTGATTTTACGCCGGGAACGTCGGGCGCCATCGCGCAAACCGAAGACTTCGGTAAGAGCTGGAAGCTCTTGCCTCTGCCGGTGGAGCCGAACTCGACGATGTGGACGTTTGGCACGAATTCCGACGACCCGAAAACTATTTTCGCCGCGAGCCGGTATGGCTATCTCTACCGGAGTGACGACGGCGGCGCATCGTGGACGAAACTGAAAAGGGAGCTGAGTGAAATCGCCGCGGTGTGCTGGTTGCCGAATTAACGCGCCAGGCGGTTCAAGAGTTCAAACGTTCAAGGTTCAATGTAAGCCCCAATCCTGCTTCCCTCTTCGGGCGAGAAAAGGAATCGGAGGGAGCGGAGAGCAAACAACTAGCTTGAAAGTTTTTTTAACTTGATTCTCAGCGGGTGAATGCCCGGTAGGGCGTATTGCATACGCCCTCTTACCCATGCGAATACCAGCGGACTACTTATACAGTTCTTTCAGCAGGCCGCTTTTTTCGATTCTGTCGAGAAAACGCAGGTCGACGAACTGTTCCGGTTTGGCATTTTTCGCCGTGGGCAGCGTTCGCGCCAGATCGTCGATGGCGTTTTGCATGCCTTGCATGTTGATGTACGGTGCTCGCTCTAACACTTTGTTCATGTAAAAATCGTAAGTCTTGGCAAGAAGGACCGGATCGGTGACCGTGGTGTATTTTGCCAAAGTTTTGATCGTGGACTCCCGGTCAATTTTTGCGCGATGGATGGCCCGCACGTAGGCGCGCATGAAGCGATCGATCAGGTCGGGCTTCTTGCGAATTAACTCTCCAGAGGTTGCCATCGCCGGATTAGGATAAGCGAAATCCATATCCGTCACGCTCACGAGCTCCTTGAAGCCGAGTTTCTCCGAGAGAAATTGAGTCGGCGGCGAAACCATTGAGGCTTCGATAGCTCCCGATCGGAGCGCGCCGAACATGTTTGACATGGAGCCCAACTGCATCAGGATCACGTCTTTCTGTGGATCGATATTGAATTTGCGCAGCGCATAGCGCGCCGATACGTCGGAGCTTGAGCCGAATCTGCTGACCGCAATGCGTTTGCCGCGGAGCTCTTCTATACTCTTGATCTCGGGTTTGGTATGCAGCGAGAAGATCATCTTGTTGACGTTGTTGCCGAACACTTTCAAGTCCGCGCCGCTCAGCGCGGCGGCGATCATCGGACCACCGCCGAGAGATGACACGTCGACGTCGCCCGCCACGGTGACCTGCGCCAGTTGAGTTGCGCTGGGAATGAGGATGATCTGATCTTCCAAGCCTTCTTTGGCGAAAAAACCGGCGTCGTGGGCGACCCAGATTCCTGTGTAAGCGCCGCTGATCGAGCTGTAAGCGATCCGCAAGCGGTCGGCGGCGGACGCGGCTGAGCGGTCGAGAACAAAAAATAAGGCCGCAAAGAACAAAATCTGTTTCATAAAACTTGACCTCCGCTAAACTTACCCCGTCCGTATGCCTCACAGTTGATCGGCGCGACTCTATGACACTCACTAGGGACGGGGCAAGCGGGTTTTCAACGTACCTCTCCGCTCGACCGGTGAGCGGGTTTTGTGATATGCAGCGGCGAGTCATGAGAAACATGACGGTGAACTCGGCGATCAGTATTTTTCTGTTTGCAATCGGCGCATCGCCACATTATTGCCGGCGGCTGCCTGGTCGCAGATGAAAGCGCGCGTTGCGTGGACCTCGTTCGCAAGCAACATGAGCGGCGGCACGTGGTTAGCCCAGGAAGAAGGCCTATTCAAAAAAAACGGCCTGGAAGTCGAGCTCGTACATATTGCGTCGTCATCGCGATTTTGCAATCAAGGTGTTGGGAAAGATCTTTCACTTCGTTCGAGATAACCAAAAAAAGGGAGTCGAGATACAGAAAAAAGGGTGAAGTTCATAGGAAGAAGAACCGCATAGCAAGTGGCTCTTGTGTCATTTTGACCCTTGGGGGAAATCCTTCTTTGACTAAGTGTTTACGAAGTTAGTTTAAAAGGGAGTTGAACCATGCCTAACATTAAACTGCCCACCGGCGTCGATCTCTATTACGAAAGCCATGGTCGAGGTGAGCCGCTCATCTTCGTGCCGTCGACGGCCTATTCCGGCGAAGTATGGAAGCCTTCGCAAATGCCGCTGGCTCAATCGCTCACAATTATTTTTCACGATCCGCGCGGGTGCGGCCGCTCAGTCGCGGCGCAGAGCGTCTACACGATCGAACAGATGGCCTTGGATATCGTCGCGCTGATGGATCATTTGCATATTCCCGCGGCGCATTTGATCGGCCACTCGATGGGCGGGAGAATCGCACTGTCGCTGGCGCAGAATTTTCCCGGACGGGTGAAAAGTTTGATCATGGCGGCCAGCGGTTCCGGTCCGGCGGCACGGCCGGGCTCGGATTGTATTCCAGGGCTGCCGCACCGAATGGTGGTGGACCTCGTCGAAATGGGCTATGAGAAATTTATCTATGACGAGATTGTCGAATCAGACACTTTTTTTACCAAAGACTATCGCGACCGTCATCGTGATACGGTTGAAGAGTTCTTCAAGCTGGCCTGGGCGACGCACGCCAAGCTGCCGGAATTTGTTCAGCTGTGCATCGCGCGCCATAACTTCGAAGGCACGCACCGCCTGGGCGACGTCAAAGCGCCCACTCTCGTATTGATCGGCGAAGCCGACACGGTCGGCAGCAATCACATCGCGCAATCGAAAGTATTGGTCGAACGCATTCCCGGCGCCGAAATGAAGATTCTCAAAGGCCAATCCCATGGATTTTTCTGGCAGGCGCCGGAAGAAACCAACGCGATCATTCTCGACTGGATCAAGAGGCACGCCTGATTTCAAGATCGCGCTTGCAATGTGCGCAAGGTGCCGGGTTCTTGCGCATCGAGAGCAATCTGCGCACGTTTTCTATGATTTTAATCCTCTCTCGATGTTAGCCTCCCGACTGATGTCTTCGCCGGCAATTTGGCATAATCGCATTCGCGCTTTGGCGCTGGGTCTCGGGCTCGGGCTGAGCGCGATTATCGGCCCGTGCTGGTGGAGCATCGTTCGCGATCACAGTCCATCGTGCACCGAATACAAACCTGATTTCGTCAGTTTTTATGCTGCCGCAAAGCTCATGTGGACCGACAGATCGGCGCTTTACGATCTGGAGCAGCAGCGCTTAATCCAACAGCCCATCGATCCGCCGCGCGGCGATTGGGTATTGCCGTATCTTTATCCACCCTTTTTTGCGGTCATTTTGCTTCCACTGGCGTGGTTGCCATTTTCGCCGGCGTTCATCGCGATGACGGTTGTCAACTTGGCCTTACTGATCGCTTCCATGAAAATCTTGATACAAAAACTCGAACTGAATCCGCAACAATCAAGCTGTTTGATGCTTGCGACGTTTTGCAACTACGGCGTTCATTACGCGCTACTCGAAGCGCAGACTTCCTTCATCGCGCTGACACTGCTCGTGCTCTTTGTGACTGCTTTGAATAGTCCCGCTGCGGGTAAGGCGGGAATCTGGTCGGGCCTGTTGTTTTTTAAGCCTCAGCTCGCTCTTGTTCCGCTAATCGTATTGATCGGCAGGAGGAAATGGGTTGCCCTTGGGCTGACTATAGTCGTCGTCGGCTTGTTGGCTTTAGTCTCTTTGTTCGCCATCGGACTAGAAGGGCTAGACCATTATTTTACCGTCTCACGCCGAGCGATGTCCGGGGAAGCTTACTTCCACATCATGCGACCGGAGCAACCGGAGCGAATGCACAATTTGCGGGCCCTGACATATTTCTTTTTCATCCCGCCATGGAGAGATTACATTTGGTGGATTCTTGCGCTTGGAGGTATGGTGTTCGTTGTCGTGCGCAGCTGGGCGAATGATGGCCTCCAGGGAATTTCTCTCCGACAATGGACCAGCATTCTGGTTGCGTTGATTCTAGTTACCCCCCATCTCCATGACCACGATCTGACGTTGCTCATTGTCCCGTCGGCATTCTTTCTCAAATGGGCAGGCGATGTCGTGGCGCCGGTTGTTTCACTCGCACTCGTGGTACTTGGAATGCTTTCCTTGCTTAACACAGTCGCGTATCCGCATTT
>DASPXM010000382.1:0-2980 GCA_035637295.1 Verrucomicrobiia bacterium | reverse complement strand
ATTCGCGGCGGCGCGCTGATCACGATGGGAATCATGAGCGGCCAGCTGCAGTTCTCCGGCGCCGGCGCGGAGTCGATTGTCGCTGCCCGCATCGAAGGCGGCGACGTGGTGCTGCTCGCCTGTCCCGTCGATTCGGATCCTGTGTATTTAATCGCACGCCCGGAAATTAAGTCGCCCGCCGAGCTCAAGGGTAAAGCCACTGCGGTGACGCGTCTCGGCTCCACCACACATTTTTATCTGCGCGCGGCTCTGCGTCAGGTCGGCCTCGATCCGGAAAAAGATGTCACCATTCTGCAACTGGGCACCGGCACCGAAGCTGTTTCGGCGATGGAGGGCGGCCGCATCTCAATGGCAGCGCTGACGAACCGCTACGCCATTCCGCTTTTACAACGCGGTTGGCCCATGTTCGTCGACTTGAGCACTACCGATCTGATTTATCCTTCGTCCTGCGTCGCCACCAGCCGTGCCTTTGTGAAAGCTGAAGCGAAGGTCGTGGACGATTTTCTCCGCGCCTACGTCGCGGCAATCCAGCTGATCAAGAAGGATCAAAATTTCGCCGAAAGAACTTTCGCCAAGTGGCTTCGAGAAAAAGATCCGTACTTGATCAAAAAGACTGTCGAGTCTTATGCAAAGTTGTTCAAGGCAGCACCCTACGTGCCCGACAAAGGAATCGAAACCGTCATGAAAGATCTCGCCAACAGACGGCCGATCTCAAAAGAATTCATCGGCCACCCTGAGTTGTTTCGCGATAACGGCCCATTGGAGAAAGCAATCTCGCGGTTATGAGACTCGCACGACTACTGACTTTCAGCCACTTTTTGTCAACCGTTCATGGTTCGACAAGCTCACCGCGAACGGTTTTTCCTCCATGCGTTCACCCTGAGCGCCGTCGAAGGGCTCTTAGAATTCGGACATCATTCAACCCTTACAGCGCACGAGTTTTAATCGTCGCAACGCTTCTTATGTATCATGGCATAGCCGACAGCCAGGAGCTTCGCCGCATCTTTTACGGCACTTCTACCTCTGTGGCTCATCTACCCGTCTGGGTTGGCAAAGATACGGGACTCTTCGCCAAGAACGGATTAAACATCGAGCCCGTGCAGATTCGCGGCGGCGCAATCAGCACTATGGCGATCATGAGCGGGCAAACGGTCCTTTCCGGCGTAGGCGCCGGCTCGGTGATCGCCGCCCGTGTCGAGGGCGGCGACATCGTGTTGCTTGCGTGCCCCACCGATCTGGAACCGGTGTCTCTCATCGCGCGTCCCGAGATAAAGTCTCCGTCCGATCTCAAGGGGAAAGCGGCCGGAATCACGCGCCTCAACTCGTCGATCCATTTTTATCTCCGCTCCGCTGCGAGAATGGTCGGCGTGGATTCCGACAAAGAGATGACTCTCCTCCAGCTCGGCGGCAGCCCGGAGATCGTCACTGCGCTAGAGAGCGGCAGAATCGCTGCAGCCGCATTGACCATACGCGATGTCCTACCGTTCATCCAGCGCAACTGGCCGGTGCTCGTCGATTTAACCAAAACCGATCTAGTCTACCCGTCATCTTGCGTGACCAGCAGCCGCGCATTTGTCAAAGCCGAGCCCAAAACCGTCACCGCTTTCCTAAACACGTATGTAACCGCGATTCAGCTGATCAAGAAAGATTCAAAGCTAGCAGAACGAACGTTGATCAAATGGCTGAAGGAAAAAGAATCGGCAAATTTAACTAAGTCCGTGGAAGCCTTCGTCCGTCTGTTCAAGCCCGTGCCCTACGTACCTGACAAAGGCATTGAAAACGTTCTCAAGGATCTGGCAAACCAGCGCCCGGTGCCGAAGGAATTTGTCGGTCATCCGGAGCTGTTTCGTGATCACGGACCACTGGAGAGAGCCTTGCCACGATCATGATAGCAGTGCGCGAGACTAATTACGAAATTGTTTTGTCGTTTTGAAATTTTTTCACCCTCGCCCGCTTGCGGGAGAGGGTAAGGGTGAGGGCTCAGAAACAAACATGGCTCACGCAATTCTCACCGCGAGCTCACTTTGCGTAATTTTTATTTGCTTACTCCTCGATTATTCGATCTCCCACGCCCAAGAATTCCGCCGCATTCTTTACGGCACAACGGCATCACCCTCCCACTTACCGGTCTGGGTCGCTAAGGAAGCCGGCTATTTCGAGAAGAACGGTCTCAATGTTGAACCGGTACAAGTTCGCGGCGGCTCTTTAATCACGTTGGCGATCATCACGGGTGATTTGCCGTTCTCCGGGGCGGGTGCCGAGTCCGTCGTCGCGGCCCGCGCGGCGGGCGGTGATGTGGTGTTACTGGCGTGTCCCGTGGACGCCGATCCGGTCTATTTGATCACGCGGCCGGAAATAAAATCAGCGCAAGATTTAAAAGGCCAAGCCAGCGCCGTCACGCGTTATGGCTCGACGACGCACTTTTATTTACGCGCTGCGCTCAAGCACGTCGGATTGAATCCGGAAAAAGACATGACGATCCTTCAGCTCGGCGCCGGGCCGGAGATAGTCGTGGCGCTTGACCGAGGCGCTATTGCCGCCGCCGCGCTAACGACCCGTTACGCCATACCGTTCTTGCAGCGCGGGTGGCCGGTGCTCGTCGATTTGAGCACTACCGATCTTGTCTATCCATCATCTTGCGTTACCAGCAGCCGCGCCTTTATTCGCGCCGAGCCCAAAACCACCCACGAATTTTTACGCGCCTACGTGCGCGGGATCCATTTGATTAAGAAAGATCTGCGCTTCGCCGAAAAATCGTTTGCCAAATGGATGCGCGAAAAAGATTCCACGATTGCCAAGAAAACAGTCGAAGCTTACGCGCGCCTATTCAAACCCGCTCCGATCGTACCCGACAAGGGTATCGACAATGTGATTCAGGACCTCGTCAAAGCCCGCCCGGATTTCAAGCAATACATCGGCTGGCCCGAGCCGTTCCGAGAGAATGGTCCGCTGGAAAAAGTGCTGAAGGAAAAGTGAAACC
>DASPXM010000381.1:0-18304 GCA_035637295.1 Verrucomicrobiia bacterium | reverse complement strand
GATCACAACCAGCACGCTGTTGGTCGAATGCAAATCGATCGCTCCATACAGTTTCATCTTCGTCTCCTCCTTGAGTTGTTGGGGTTGGCTCATTGCCAACCTTAGTGCCTCTCGGAGAAGCCTGCTAGATGATTATCAGGCCTTTTGCATGGTTCAAATGGATTCAGCCTAAAAGGGAAGGGGAGTGGACGACGCGTGATGAAATCAGTGCGGTCTGTTGAACCTCGCGAGCAATCCGACGCGCGCCACAATCGCTTAAAGCTTTGGGAAGCAATTAGAATCAAGCGTCCTGACCCCAATGCTTCCGCTCCAATGCTTCCGAAAAATGGCGCATGCTTTTAGCGATAGAATCCAGACTCAGCCCCTAGACCATCAATCGTCTACCTCTGTGCCTTTGTAACTCATCACCACTCTGCGATATTATTACGCGCATGGAACGTAATTTGGACCTGGTGCGCGAGCTATTGCTGTATTTCGAAGCGAAGTCTGATTTCCGGCCCGTAACGACGGAGGCGATAGCGATCGCAGGCTATGATAGTCGTGCAATCCTCTACCACGTCGACATCATGTACGAAGCGGGCTTTTTGAGTTGTGAACCTGTCAGAAGCAGCACATCGGATCGGTTAGTAAAGGCAATTCCGTTCAGGCTGACGTGGGGAGGGCCACGAGTTCCTCGATGCAATGCGGAATGATAGTATTTGGAAAGAAGTTAAAAGTGTGATCAAAACGAAGGGAATTGCAGTAACGTTCGACGTGCTCAAAGAACTCCTAACATCTCTCGCCACAAAACGGTTGCTAACAGCTGGTGTCGACGGTTTGTGAAGTTTGTTTCCGTGTGAGCAACTGGGGCATGCTTGGATTCTAAAAAATATCATCATGACGTTCATGGCTAACGGCGAACCGGGGAGCTTCATTCCTGATAAGAAGACTAGACTGATGGCGAGCAAGCAAAAAGCTTCGGAAAATTTGGGACGGCTAGTAGGAATTTTAGCCTTGGAATACTGGCGAAGGCTTTTCGACCGGCTCGAACGGATGCCGAACTCCCAATCTCTATTTAGGCATATTACTGAGTGCCGCAATCAAGAGGATGTTGCTGATCATCTTGCAATAGTTCATTATGCCTTAGTCTTTTCACACCTTAATTTTGAAGTTGCTATTGAGCCCTGTGGCAGTGCAGGTCCTGATTTGGCAGTCAGAAAGGAAGGCAACACGGCCATCGTGGAGGTGATGCGCTTCAGGGAAATTTATCCAGGGCCACTGGTACTCAAAGAGGATGGAGAACCTGAACTCCTCCCTTATGGGAATTTAGCAAGGGATACTCAAAAAGCGTGGGACAAAATTATTAACAAGTTCCGTCAAGTCGGTGACAGCGAGTCAATCATTGCCATCTGGAATGATGACGGAGACCTGGAAGACATTGAAGTGCAGCAGACTGTTGAGAACCTCCGCAGCGCAGCGAACAGAAACGCGGTTGCGCTTCCGAGCAATGCGGGCTTTATTTTATACGGGTCTAAATGGCTAGGCGAAGGACCTAATCCATTAGGAAAACAATTTTACTGTTTCCCGTTAAATTTGTCGCTCAAACCGGAATACCTAGAGTGGATAAGGGAAATCGAAAAATTTCTTTTGACGGAACTGAGTGAAAGGAAAGGGATCAGAATGAGCCAGCCCGCGTAATCTAATCAACTGTTTGGCACTCTGATGGAGCCGACTTTTCGCCATTCTATGACAAAATCCCGCGTAGCCTGTTTGGCTTGACTCCTCGAGAGACCTCCTTTCCTAAAACGCTTCTTCAGAGATTTGAGGTAGATATTCTCCCACTCTCCGCGAAATTGCTTCGATGGCACTTCCACCAAAACTCGTTCCTTGTCTAAATTTGTAACCAGACGGTCACCTGGCCGACCCGGCTGAAGATAAACTCCTTCCGCATGGATTATCTGATCTAGAATGCCGCCCAGACGCTCCAAATCAAATTCGAGACTGAGCACACATCGAGTCGGCTTGGTGAACGAGAGTATAAGTTGAATTTTGTTACTGACCAGTCTCGATGGCCGTGACCAAACAGAATCAGCATCACCGGGACCGAGGTGTTTATGGGCACGGACCATATCTTCGATGTCCGGCCTGTCTGTGGTGTCAATGATCAATACTGGGATAAATCTGCCGTCGCCCACGTCACCCGTTGCAACGCCCGCGTCCCACACGATGGGCACGGGTTTTTTTTCTACCTCATTATTTAGCTGAATCGTTAATCGTCTCCACTGGGACATCTCGGACCTCCTGGAGCAAGATTGCTTCTCGCTCGGTATGGTTGCCAAAGCTGTCAACTGCCGTAAGCGTATAGGATTCTATTCGGAAGTCTTGCAGTAGCTCTTCCGCGGCACCGAAGATGGCAACACCTCCTACGACTTCGCGGGCAGGAATCCGGCATGGAATTGGCAATGGATCTTCTTGGGACTCCGGCAAACGGGTTCCCAATCTTGGACTGTGAGAGATGGTAACGTTGCCCGGAGATCCTTGCTCTCCCCTATAGTGAACGACAAGTTGTAGGTCCTTCAAGGCGTTTGCCGCATCCGACTTGTTGGTGATCATAAGTTTAAATACAAAGAGACGCCGTAAGGGCGTCCTTAGTCGCCGGATATAACCATTGACTAGGTAAATTTCGAGCCACGGCTGCCGACGGGTCTCTTGTTGCAGTGCCAGTTTGTAAGTTCGCCGCGCGTGCCACGCCGCTATCCAAGCTGCAACCGCTGAGGCGACCGCTACAGCGGCAGAAATCCTCCATTGCCATTCCATTTGTCACGACTTTCGTCGTGGGCCGTAGAGTAACACAGAACCGAAACATTTTGGAGCTAGTGGGCAAAGCACGTATCCCGCCTAACTGGCAGCGCGAGGGTCCTCTTGACTTTGGCGACTCGCTCCACTAGTTTCGCAAGTGGTAGGTTTTGGTTGTTTCGATTAGAGTCGCCCTGCGATAGAGTATGAAACCTACCACAACAATTTTTATTGGTGCTCCCGTTTCGGGAGACGAAGCTCGGTTTCTTTGTACGCTCCACGCGGACCTCGCGGACACCGGAGCGCTAATCCTCGCGAATTTTTTTGCCAAGCAACGACAAATTGATTTTGTCGTGATCACTGCAACTTATGCGGCGATTCTCGAGCTAAAAAACTTTCCCTGCCCCGTCTTTGGAGACCGAAACGGCATTTGGACATACTCGAACTTTGCTGGCAATCAGGTCCGCTATCCCGGAGCGAATCCTTGGCAGCAAACCCTAGAGCAAAAATATGCGCTAAGCGACGAGATGAAGCGCTACCAGGAGAAGAACCGGGATGTCGCTTCTCCATCGGGGCGGGGCTTCTTCTCCGACTTCGGCGGGTTCGTCTGTGTGTATCCGAAGATTCATCCCGAGTCGCAGGTGACCACTGGCGATCACAAAGTTGAAGTTCGCTCGTACGCGGAAGTAAGCGAAATTCTTCGCTCAGGGTCGAAGCCCTCGACCTGGAGCCCGACAGAATGGAGACGATTCGCGGAGAAGCACTTGAAGCTCACGCCCGTTACTGTAGAGGAAGCGACGGATCGGAGAATCAACGAAGCCAGCGAGAAGATACGCGCGTACACAACCAGGATCAACGCGTTAATCGGGTCCCAACTCCCTCCGCTTCTTCCGGACTCCGACGACCCCGATTGCGGCCGAAGGCTCATCGATAGCGCGCTGGAACCGAAAAACTTCCTGCTAGTAGGGCCGAGCGGTTCTGCGAAAACCTTTCACCTGCATCATCTATGCTTGGCTATCTCGGCGAGCGAAGAAGAAGTGCCTCTATTGGTTGAGGCAAAGAAGCATCGCGGTGGCGAGTTTTGGAGAGTTCTAAGACAGGGCACGGGTCCTCTGTTTCGAGGAGATCCAAAGGAATTGCTCGAGGCGATTCGGCTGTGCGGCTTACGTCCGGTGCTTATGATCGACGCGCTCAATGATTGCAGTGAAACCGACCTGCCCGACCTGATACGTAGTGCCCAAACGTTTGCGTTGCAGTTCGACGCTCGGATTATTTTCACTTCGCAGACCAACATTGAGCTGCCAGCCGATCTCCAAGCAACCACAAAACGCTTGTCACTGCCCAACACCTTGCAGAAACGGCCGATCTATTGTCATCACGCCGGTTTGGGCGCCACGTCCGACGTTGACGTGTTCTGCACGGGGTTTACCAACGCTTACGACCTCACCATTGCGGGTCGTTGCCATGCGTCGGGTAAGTCTCCCGAATCTCGCATTGAGCTCTATGATCGTTATGTTCGACGATACCTGCCTGAGCATACCGCTGTTGCAGCGGCCATCCTTCGCAAAGTAGCCGGCCAAATGGGAAACACCGTCACAGTGGCCTGGACTCGGGACAGTTTCGAGAGAACCGCAGAATATTGTATTGCGGAACAACACGTGTCTCTGGCAATCCTGGACGAGCTAAGACATTGTCGTTTGATCGATCTTAAGGATGAGTTTTTCTCGTTCGAACATGAGCTCCTTCTCCATTACTTCAAGGCCGAGGATCTACGCAGACGAGTTAATGATGTCGAGGAACTTGCTGCTGAATTGACGAAACCTCGCAATCAGAATTTGCTTGAACTTCTCGTGCCCAGATTCACCCACCCCGCAGATATCGCAACGATTCTGTCGACCGTCGACGACACCTTCCTGCTGTGCCGTGTTTTGGCAGGGAAATGCGGGATGCCCGCTCGGTCGGTATTGTTAGAGCAATGTCAGCAACTCCTGGACGCAGCCGCCCAGGATCTTCCAAATGTTGGAATCACCTGTGAGACAATTCAGGCTGAGGATGGGCGAAGGCGCTTCGCCAATCTTGACATCCAAGGGAATCACCAGTGGACGGCTTACGATGCATTGCTCTGCCATGTTATAGCGCTCAACCTCGATAATCCCAGACTCCAAGAAAAGTTCCTGGAACTCCTCGACCTCACGGAATGGCGCTTGAGAGCTGCCGTCCACAGCGCTGCACGGAACGCCGGATTCAAAGCTGGTCACATCTGGGGAGAAGCGGTAAGGTTCTACGGCGGTATTTTTCAGGAAGCAACCTTGCATCTTCCTTGCGCGGCGATACTTTCGAGCCTGCGGACGGCACTCTTGAGTCAGGACCACTACGCGCAAGGTCTGCCAATTCGGGAACAGCTGCTTGAGCGTACACGCAGGACTCCCGAGAGTCACTTCTCCTTGCTCGCCCTTTTGCAGGATTGGCGGTGCGCACTCGACGCTGGAAGAATCGTCTCAAACCTCGGCTTGATCCGGCAAGGCTGGAATTCAGGCATTTACATCTTGCGTCTCGATGCTGTCGAACTTCTCCAGTGGATGAGGCGCCCGGTGGAAGAGATATTCCCGGAAGAACTAGCGCAGATACGGGAAATGCTGGAGAGTTTTGAGACAGATAACATCGTTGAGAACACAGTCAGGTTGGAAACGTTGGCATCATACGACGGCTTAGACCTTGTAGTTTCCGCCGACGATGCTCTGTCGGAGATGAAGGCGGCCATTACGCCAAACGCGGTGAGCGATCCGGCGCTCATTCAACTTGCGGCGCTGTCCGACGTTCCGCCAGCACAGTTTCTCGCCGAGCATGCGTATGGCTGCCTGAGCAAAATCTTCGAAGATATTTTTCAAGGAGTCTACTCGCAGGCCTACTTCGAGCTATCGGAAGACGAGAAGCGTGACATTCTATGCCTTGCTGCGAAGGCACGGGACCCGGGTTTCTATTCAGACTGGATCCTTCGAGAATTGCTCCAGTGGGGGGGAAAGCATGCGTTGCATATCTATCAGCATTATGCGTCAGGTGTTAATGCGGAAAGCTTCTCCGCGCAGGAGGCCGTTGCTACGTTCGTACTCGGCATCGAGGGGTGCGCACAATGGTCTGACGCACCGCCTCCTTATCAGAAGGGCGAGTCTCCTGAGCATCAAGCTTGGCAAGCAATCGGCGAGATCCTGTTTTGGCTCAGTCGAGGTAGTGAGGCTGCTGACAGCCGGCAGCGGATCGAGGAGTTGTGGGCGCGATGTGAAGGTCCAGTTCTGCTTGCGGCCGGAGACGTGCTTTATCAACTCAGTCATTCACGATGGTTTCTTGGAGATCACCGCACCGGTATCAACCTCATTACGATGTTCGCCAAAGAGGTTCGGCCCATTGTTGAATACTGCATCATTCATCGCGAGTCCCTTCCGTCGCTTTTCCAGCACGGCGGGAGCACCGATCGAAATGTGATCCGATTTCTGCTCGGCGCTCTCGGGAGCATAGGGGACGATTCTGCCATTCCGACACTCCAGGAGATCGTCGATGACCGTGAATTCGGAAAGGATGCGATTCAGGCGATCGAGTCAATACGGAAGACCATCGTGGCTCACAAAGCACTTCGTGCACCGCAATGAGATGTTGCTGTCGAACAATACCGGCGAGATGCCAGGCCTCTTATTACAATCTTATCAGTTGAAAATCGGAAATCGTGTCGCGCGACAGACAGTAAAGCAATCTTATCAGCAGCAGTTCAGACTTTGACAACTCAACAAAGATCGACCAGCACAAAGGAGATAAAATGCGCGAGATCCTAGCAGGCATCTTCACTTGGCCGTGGTTTTCTGAACCGCACGGTTACAATTTTAACGGGCACTTCATTCGGCACGTGGATGGGAATCTTTGCGTCGATCCGGTGGAACCCAGTGAGGAAGATTTGGCGGAGCTAGCGCGGCAGGGCGTCGCGCGGATTCTCATCACCAATCGCAATCACTCGCGTGCCGCGAACAAGATTCGTGCGCGCACGGGGGCGCGGACGGCGATCCATCCAGCGGACGCGCCCCACGCGCGGAAGGAAGGGGCGGAGGTCGATGATGAATTGAACCCAGGCGACAAGGTCGGTCCGTTCGTGGTGATCGACTCGCCGGGGAAATCGCTGGGAGAAGTGGTGCTTCACTGGCCGGAGCGAAAAATCCTGCTTGTCGGCGACGCTGTGGTCGGCGATCCGCCTGGAAAGTGCAAGCTCTTACCGGACAAGGTGGTGGACGATCCGCCGCGCCTACGCGACAGCGCGCGTGAACTGCTAGCCCTCGACTTCGATATTTTACTGGTTGGCGATGGCGAGCCGATTCTAAAGTCTGCCAAGGACCGGCTGCGGGAACTGGTCGAGACGTTTTAGCGTCCGGTAAGGTTCCAATCGTTCCAGCCGTTCAAAACGTTCCAATCGTTCAAGAGATCAAGTCCTGAACATCGCTCGAACCGTTCGCGCCGTTCAAATAGATCCAGGTAGAAACATGCGAGAATAAGGGACCTGAGAGACCACGGATTAACTGTTACGCAGAGCTGCGGAATCAAAGCCGCAGTGATTGAAGTCGAGTCGACCGGAGGGCTCATTTGCCACGCCGTTACTTTTGCGGCTTCTTTGGCTTTTCCGGAGTGGGCGCTTTGCGCGGATCATCTGCTTCGGGCAAGCAAACATAGCTCATTGTCGTGTTGTTGCTGGTAAAGGTGACGGTATCGGGCCCGAACTTGGCATCCTTGAATTGCTTCCAGGTATCCAGTTTGTCTTTGATGCTGGCCTGACATTTCGCTTGAGAGCCGAGCCCGGGCGCCGCAATCCAGGTATCGGAAGTCGGGGTTTGGGTTCGGGTCCACAATGTCCAAAGTAGGACGAGGACAAAGCCGCATTTTTTCATATCGACCCGCTACTCCTTCCTGTTACTTTCGAGACAACTACTCACTTAGACGACCCCCGAACAAAGATCATTAAATTCATCAACAGAGCCGTTGTCGCCCGGGAAAGCCCAAGGGTTAGGGACCTCGATCCGGTTTTGCCATTTGGTCCGGGCGCGCCGGTCAATTCCCCCTCATTGATGCGCGCGGCCCTTCTCGATGCGCTTTTCGGGTCCAGGGCTGCTTGACATGGGAACGGACTTGCATCGCTTCGTTACCATCTTTCTCTTGAATTTCTCAAGTATTTTTTTTGCTAGGTTGGCTCATACACGACGTCATCGCCTCCCTTGACACAGCGCTCCCATGAGGCGTACACGAGGATCAAGAGGCGAGCACAGAGGAGGGAAGCAATTATGGCAAACCATTTCGAAGTCATAGATGCCGACGGTCACATCACGGAAGAGGACAGCCAGCTGAAAAAATATATGGAAGCCCGCTACCGAGACCGAGCGGCGACGCTCACGCCAAGAGACAGCTGGGACCGATCGTTGAGTGGAACATTAGGCACCCGCGCGCGGGACGCCAAGAGCTGGCTCGACGCGATGGACAGAGGCGGCGTATCGACCGCGGTGCTTTATCCGACGAACGGTCTGAGCGTCGGCTGGATACGCGAGCCTGACGTCGCGGTGGCGTATTCGAAAGCGTGGAATAATTTCTGTGCCGAAGAATTTCAAAAAGTCAGCCCGCGCCTGAAGGCGGTGGCGCTGGTGCCCTTCCAAGACGTGCCAGAAGCCGTCAAAGAACTGCGCCGCGCGGTGCAAGAATTGAAGCTCGTCGGCGTGATGCTGCCCGCAGTTGGGTTACGCCTGCCGTTGGGGCACGAGAGCTTTTGGCCGATTTACGAAGAAGCGGAAAAGCTCGACTGCATGGTGGGCGTGCACGCCACGGTGCGCGGGCCGCATTATTTTGCCGGCGATCTGTTCGACCAGTTCATCGAAGTTCACACGCTGTCCCACTCGTTTGCCCAGATGATGCAATGTTGCAGTTTCATGTTCCGCGGTGTCTTCGATCGCTTTCCTAAATTGCGTGTTGCGTTCATGGAAGCGGGTTGCAGTTGGGCGCCCTATTGGTTCGGCAGGATGAACGAGGAATGGGAAAAACGCGGCGCGGTGGAAGCACCCAATTGCAAGAAAAAACCCAGCGACTACCTGAAAGACGGGCGCATCTACTTACACGCCGAAGACTATGAGCCGCTGATCGGCGCCACCGCCGGCCTACTCACGCATAAAGTGATCTATTACGCCTCGGACTATCCGCATTGGGACACCGAATTTCCGGAAAATATCGAGCATCTCGGCCGACGCGAAGATTTAAACGACGAAGCCAAGAAGTGGCTCTTCGCCGAATCGGCGAAGAAACTTTACAATCTGCAGTGAACCGACCTATGGCAACTAAGCGCAAAATTTGTTTTACCGGCCCGATGCGGACCACGGTTGCCGACAATATCCTGCGCGACGCGGGTTGCGAGCTCGTGTTGGGGAAACCGCAAGACGATTTTCGAACGTTTCGCTACGAGCGCAAAGAGCTGGTCAACCTGATCGGCGACTGTCCAATCGTATATCCTTCGGGGCGCGATTTCATCGGCGCAGATATTCTCGACTCCTGTCCGGATCTCCAAGCCGTGGTGAAATCGAGCATCGGCATCGAAACCGTCGATGTCGACGCGGCGACGGACTTGGGTATTCTGTGCTGTAACAGCCCAACCCCGGAAAACTACATGGGTGTGGCCGAAGCGACGCTGGGGCTGATGGTGGCGCTGTTCAAGCGTCTCAAGTTCAATGAGGCGTTCATGCGCAACGGCGGTTGGAAAGAGCTGCAGAATCGGGGCACGCTCATGTTGGGGAAAACAGTTGGCATTATCGGCGTTGGCCGTATCGGCCAAAACGTCGCCAAACGTCTCGGCGCATGGGGTATGAAGATCCTCGGTTACGATCCCTACGTGACCCAGGAAACCGTTGTATCCTTGGGCATCAAGATGGGTTCGCTGGATCAGCTCCTGAAGGAATCCGATCTAGTCACATTGCATGTAGTATTGACTAGAGAGACGCGCGGCATGATCGGCATGCGCGAGCTCAAGCTCATGAAGCCGACAGCATTTATTGTCAACACTTCCCGCGGACCCGCAATCAAAGAAGCCGACATTGTCCAAGCTTTGAATGAAAAAATCATCGCCGGCGCCGCACTCGATGTATTCGATGAGGAGCCGATGCCGATGGAAAACCCGCTCCGTCAAATCGATCCATATCGGTTGATTCTCACACCGCATAATATCGGCGCCAACCCCGGCTCGTCGGAGGCAGGTCAAAGAATGGCGGCACAAAGCATGCTCGCGATCCTCGACGGCAAGGTTCCCGATACGGTCGTTAACCCGTTGGCCATTCCACGCTGGAAAGAACGATTCTGGGCATAATATCGACTGAACCACGCTCGGCTTCGAGCCGAGAGGGTTCTGAATTGGTCGACTGGAAGTCGACTCTTGTTCCCGTCATTCCGGCGGAAGCCGGAAGGGAATCCAGGCGGTTCTTGATCGTGAAGTGAAAACAAACCTGGGTGCCGGCGGTCGCCGGCATGACGAACTTTCACTTCGGCCGAAGGCGAAAGATTTAGACGATCCCCGGGAGGGACATTAAGGCGTCTGACAACTTAAGCCAAATGTAGGGGCGGGTTTGAAACCCGCCCCTACCGTATATGATCAGTGCGATGAAGCGCATATCGAAGGTCCTTTGTTTTTTCGTTGTTGAATTCGGATTTTTCTATTCCGTGTTTGGCGCGGCGGCAGCGGTCGGTGTGCGCATGGGTTATCCGCAGCCGAGCGGCGCGATGCTGCCGATTTGGGTCATGACCGAGGCCAGGCTCGACCACAAATATGGTTTTGAGCTGCAGAATATTTATATCTCCGGCGGTGCCAGATTGACGCAGACGCTGGTTTCCGGCGACATCGACATGGCAAGCTCCGGCGGAGCCGTCGTCAACGCGGTCCTCAGCGGCGCCGACATCGTCGGCATCGCCGCCAGTGTGCCGACCTACGGCTTTTCGCTTTATGCTCGTCCCGAGATTAAAGACGTTTCGAGCCTGAAAGGAAAAATGCTAGGAGTCATGACGAAGGGCGCTTCGTCCGATCACGCGGCCGTGGCGCTTCTCAGGCGAAACAACTTGCAGCCTGGACAGGACGTAAAATTTCTTTATCTCGGCGGCGTGCGGGAAGTTTTGGCCGCGCTCGAACGCGGCATCGTGTCCGCCGGCGTGCTATCGGCGCCGACGACAGTGCTGGCGCGCCGGCTCGGCCTCAAAGAAATTATCAATATCGCCGATCTAAAATTGCCCTATGTTCATAGCGGCGTGGTTACACGCCGCGCTCTCATGCGGCAGAGTCCCGATCGCGTGCGCGCCTTTCTCAAGGCCTACGTGGCGAGTATCAAGATGACCAACGAGAATCCGGAAATCAGTAAGCGCGCCTTGGCGCGTTATCTGGCGACCAACGATGGTCCGGTTATCGATGAAGCCTATAACTCTTTTCGCGGCGTATTTCCCAAGCTGCCCTATTTTACCGAAGAGCATATCAAGTCGGTCCTCCTGGTTACGGATCATCCCAGGGCCGCTGCCGCCGACCCCAAGGACTTCTTTGACAATCGTTTCTTAAAGGAGTTAGAAGATAGTGGATTTGTGAGAGAACTTTATGGACAACATTGAGGCGGGTAACTTCGATGCCACAGGGTGTTAAAGGAAAATGTGGCTTTTGGCTGGCGCTGGCAATCGCTTCGGTTGTCTCCCGAACCGACGGCGCCGCGGCGCCCGACAAATTAGTCGGCATTCATTCCGCCCGCGTCATGTCGCAGTCGATGCCGTGGATGGCGACGGAAGCGGGACTATTCAAAAAATACAATATCGATTTTAATCTGGTCTTTATCTCATCGTCGGGTATCGTGACCGCGGCGTTACTGGGCGGTGATGCGGAGATGACCGTCACCGGCGGCATCGGCAACGTCGCCGCGTATCTGCGCGGCTCCACCGACGTGGTATTTATCGGCGGCGTTAAGAACACCATGACCCAGACCCTCGTTGCTGGCGGCAACATAAAGAAGCCGGAAGATTTGAAAGGCAAGAAGATCGGCGTGAGCCGGATCGGCGGCAACTCGCACTATTTCACGATCCAGGCGCTTCGCCGTTACGGCATGGACGCTAATAAGGACGTTCAATTCATTCAAACCGGCGGAGATCCCGAGACCTTTGCCGCCTTCGTCAGCGGCCAGATTGACGTCGCCAACCTCACTCCGCCGACGGACGCCCAAGCGATCGCCAAGGGTTATCACTATGTAATTTACGGCCCCGATTTGAAAATCCCCTACGCCGCAACCGCGTTCGTGACCAAGCGCTCGGTGATGGCAAAGCGCCCGCAAGTCATGGCTAATTTCATGCGCGCGATGGCCGAGACCGCCAAGCTCATGCACACTGATCGCGAATTTGTTTACAAAGTGCTGGGGAAATATCTTCGCGTCACCGACCGTAGCGTGCTCGACTCGGCGTACAATTCTGAAATCAAAGTCTTGGAACCGCGCCTGGTCATCAAGCCGGAATCTCTACAAGCTATCTTGGACGAGCTCTCAGCAACCGATCCCCGCGCCAAAAAGGTCAAACCGCAGGAAATGATCGATACTCGTTACTTGGATGAAATGGAAAAGAGTGGATTTTTCGATCAACTTTGGGCTAAAAAGTAGCCTGGGAGGTGAATGCTATGGAACAAACCATTATCTCGTCGGATTCTCACGTGATCGAAGTGCCGGATCTATGGGAGAAGGGGATGCCGCAGTCGTTCAAGGAGCGCGCGCCCAAGATGTTCTTCGACGACAAGCGCGACGCATGGATGTTCGGTTCGCCCGAAGTTCAAATCCAAGCCGTGGGCGGATTGTTCATGGCCGGACAGCAACCGGAGAATTTGGAAAAGTTTCGGAGAGCGGGCTTCGCCGTAGCGCGCCCCGGCGGCTGGGACCCGATCGTGCGCCAGGACGACATGGTCGTCGACGGCGTGGCGGCAGAAGTGCTTTATCCGAGCCTCGGTCTCGGCTTGTATTGCGTCAAAGACGCGGCGCTCCAAGAAAGTCTGTTCCGAACTTACAACGACTGGATCATCGAGTACTGCAATAAAGTTCCGGATCGCCTCTACGGCATCGCGTTGCTTTCCATGTACGACATTGACCATGCCATCGCCGAAATGGAGCGCTGCAAAAAGGCGGGGGGAATCGTCGGCACGATGATCTGGCAAGTGCCGGACCCGAAGCTGCCTTTTACCTCGGATCATTATGAGCGCTTTTGGGCGGCATCGCAGGATCTCGGTTTGCCGGTTCACCTGCACATCCTGACCGGATTCGGCGAAAGCATGAACCGTCAAACCAGCCACGGCATCAACCGCTATCGCATCGGCGTGCAGCAGACCCGAGAAATCGAGGACGCGCTGTTTGACATGATTTTCTCCGGCGTGTTGGAGCGTTATCCGAAATTAAAAATCGTCTCCGTGGAAAACGAAATCGGTTGGATGCCGTTCTGGTTGGAGAAGTGCGATAAAGGCTACAAACGGCACCGCCACTCGGAAAAGGTGCCGATGACCAAGTTGCCAAGTGAGTACTTTGCCGAGCAAATTTACGCGACCTTTTTTAATGATCGGGTCGGCGGCCAGCTCTTCTCCTGGTGGGGCGTAGACAACTGCATGTGGTCCAATGACTATCCGCACCAGAATTCAACTTGGCCGAACTCGCGCGCCGTTATCGAGCGCGATATGGCGCATCTTTCAGCGGCGGACCGGGAAAAGCTTCTTAATACCAACGTGCGAAGGCTTTATAACTTGAAAGCGCCGGCGTCATTGCCGAAAGCGGCCTAACGAGAACGACGAGCGTACAAATTTAGGCAAAGCTTCAACTCATACTTGAGGAGATATTTATGCAATTACGCGATGCCATAAAAGTTCTGGATTCCGACGCGCACGCGCGCGATCTCGATAATGAAATCAGACCCTACTTGCCGGAGCCCTATCGCAATCAAAAAGCGGCATTCATCCCGGGCGAGCACTATGACCGCAATCTCGGCGGCACGCTCGGCCGTCCTGCGTCGAAAGTGGAAGAGCGGCTGGCGGCGATGGACACCCAGGAAATCGATACTGCGGTCATGTTTCCGACTACCGGGTTGGGCATCGGCCGGGTGCGCGATCCGCAATATCAAACCGCGCTCTGCCGGGCCTACAACGATTACATTTCCGATTACTGCAAGGCGTCGCCGCGTTTGAAAGCCGTGGCGAATTTGCCGGTGAACAATCCCGCGGAATGCAGCAAGGAGCTCAACCGCGCAGTCACCGAGCTCGGGCTTTGCGGCGGCATGCTGGCGGCGCAAGCGCATCGAAAGAATCTCGGCAGCCCGGAGTTCTATCCGCTCTACGAAGAAGCGCAACGCTTGAACACGCCGGTGACGATTCACGCCTTCGGTGGCGATGAGCCGGGCAGCGAAGTTTTCGATCAGTTTATCTGCCTGCATACAACCGGTCATCCGTTCCCGGTATTACGCCAGCTTACCGCGATGGTGTTTGGCGGCATTCCGGAAATGTTTCCAAAATTGAGAGTCGGCTATTTGGAAGTCGGCTGTGGCTGGCTGCCGTATTGGGCCGAGCGCATGGATGAGGAATGGGAGAAGCGCGGCAAGGTCGAGGCGCCGCTTTGCAAGAAGAAACCAAGTGAATATCTGTACAGCGAAAACAGCTATTACGGCTGCGAGCCGGAGGAAAAAATGATCAGCTTCGTGGTTAACGAGATCGGCTCCAAGACGCTGATGTACGCGTCTGACTACCCCCACTGGGATATGAGCTGGCCGGAATCAGGCAGCATTCTCTGGGCGCGGGAAGATATCTCTCTCGACGCGAAAAAGGATATTCTACAGAATAACGCCAAACGCTTTTACAATTTGTCATAGCGCTCAGAACCGGCCGCCAGCATTCGCCAATTCGTTTCGATGCGCGAAGCTGGCGGCTGTTCATTTAAACAAACCCGAAAGGACAAAACATGATTCAAACCAAAGGATTAACCGGCGCACAAACGATGTTGCGTGTGCTCGCTAAAATGGGCGTGGAAAAGATCTTCGCCTCGCCAGGATCCGAGTGGTCGCCGGTGTGGGAAGCTTTGGCGGAACCGGGCGTGGAAGGCATGCCGCAGTATTTGAGCACGCGCCACGAGGAAGTTGCCGTCGGTATGGCCAGCGGATACGCCAAGGCAACCGGCAAGCTGCCCGCCGTTATGATCCATACGACCGTCGGCTCGCTGCACGCGACGATGGGCATGCGCGCGGCGGTGCGCGAGCAGGTGCCCATGGTGGTTTTAACCGGTGAGTCTGTAGGTTTCGGCGAAGATGAAGGGCCCGACCCAGGCGGCCAGTGGCTGGGTCATCTCTCCAACATCGGCGGCCCGGCGAAGTTGGTTGACCAAACCGTAAAATGGAGTTTCGGTATCAACAACAAAGCGATTTTACCGGCGACCATTCAGCGCGCTTGCCAGCTTGCCATGGCCGCGCCTAAAGGGCCGACTTTTGTTTCACTCCCGATGGAATATCTGTTCGCCAAAATGATCAGAGACGTTCCAGGGGATCACGGTTTTGCGCCGGGCGCGACCGCCGATGCGAAGGGCATCGAGGAACTCGCCAACTTGTTGGCCGGTGCGAAAAGCCCCGTGATCGTCGCTGAAGACTCGGGCCGCACGGAGAAATCGGTACACTGTCTCGTCGAAATCGCCGAGCTCTTGGGCTGCGCGGTTTGCGAGACTCGGAGCACGGGCGCGCTCAACTTCCCGCGCACGCATCCTCTGCACAGTGGTTACGACGCCAAAAGGGCCTCTGCCGGCGCGGACGTCATCGTTTTATTGGCGGTTATTGCACCGTGGCATCCGGCGTCGGTCACGCCCGCGCCAGGAGCAACGGTAGCGATACTCGATGAAAATCCATTGCGCCATGATATGCCGTACTACGGCTACCAGGCGGACCTGTGTTTAACCGGTGAGATCGAAAGCTCGTTGGAGAGTTTACTGGCGGCGCTTAAGAAAAAAGTTTCTGCTAATGACGCCTCGCGCAGGCAGCGGGCGGAGGAACTCGGCAAGAAAAATAACGCCCAGAGAAAGGCGTGGCGCGACGAGGCGATCGGCCTTGCGAATCAAAAACCAATGGATACTCGCTGGGTCGCTCATGAGATCAGTCAGGTTCTGCCGGCCGACGTCATGATCGTTGAAGAGACAATCACTCACCGTTTGGCCATCCATCGTTACTTGGACGGAGTTAAGCCCGGATCTTACTTCGCCGGCTGCATCGGCGGGTTGGGTACTGGTCTATCGACGGCGCTAGGAGTTAAAGCCGCTAACCCGAAACGACCCGTCGTTTGCATGATCGGTGACGGCTCGTTTAATTATGATCCCGTCCCTGGTGTTTACGGGGCTGCGCAGGAGCACAATCTGCCGTTTTTAACGATCATGTTTAATAACCAGGGTTACCTGTCACAAAAATCGGGTATTCCCAGATACTATCCGGACGGGTGGGCGGTTCAGTCCAAGAATTTTTCCGGATTACACATCGCGCCGTGTCCTGAATACTCGCAGCTGCTGAAGGCGTTCGACGGCTACGGCGAAAAGGTCGAAGAGCCCGGCGAAGTGCGCAAGGCGGTGGAGCGCGGTTTGCGCGCGGTGGCTGGCGGACAATCGGCGTTGCTGGATGTGCGGTTGAAGCCGGTCGAACAAATCGTCGATCGGGGCGAGGGATAGTTGCGGGTTCGTCGCAGATATCTATAGACCCTCTCCTCGATCCTCCGTCGCACGCGAGGGTCGGGGAGAAGTCGCTCCAACGCCGGCCCGGAATCCCTGATCCTGGACCGGCGTTGTTGTCTCAGAACCCAAATCGTAGAGGGAAAAGCTATGGACAGTAATTTTCACGATCTTCTGGTCGCCACGCGCGATAAGAATCACAGCAAGAACCATCCCTTTTTCGAGCTCTGGGTGAAGGGCAAACTCACCAAGGAGCAAACCGCTTTCTACTGTACGCAGCACTTTCACTACGTCGTGGAGTATCTGAATTGGCTAGCCTATGAGGCCTCACAGATTCCACAGCGCGACGTGAAGGAGTATTTATTTGAAAATCTGGGCGACGAGGAAAACGCCGACGACCGCCATCTTGATATGTTGAAGGATTATGTCGCCGCGAGCGGCGTCGATCGCAACAGCGTCGAGACGTCGATCGTCCTGCCGGGCACGGATCAGCTGCAAAACTGGGGTTGGCGTATGGTTTACGAAAAACCGTGGCAGGCGGCGGTGGCGGGCATGTTCATCGGTTTGGAATCGCAGTTCCTGGACATCTGCAAGAAAGTCGTTCCAGCGTTGCACAAACACTACGGTTACAAGCCGCATGCCCGCGAAATACGCTTCTTCGAAGAGCATGTCTACGCAGACGAAATCCACGGCGCCAAGGGATTCGCGATCGTCGAGAAATACTGTAGTACGCCGGAGCTACAAGCGCTCGCGGTAAGGCAGGTCGAAGAAGCAACGGTCAGGCGCTGGCGCTACATGAACAGCATTTATTGGTATGCGCTGCACGGCAAAATGGACGATACGCCAACGCTGAACGCGTAACCGTCATTTTCTTAAACCCTCTCCCGCTTCAGCCTGAGACTGACCCGCCTGTGGAGAATGCGGGAGAGGGAAGGGTGAGGGTTCAAACTCTTTTAGTTATCAAACAGTCGGTAAGGAAAATACGCAATGAGCATTCGCATCGACGGAGGGGTCGTCGTCGGCTGGTCCGGCTCAAGTCACGAAATCATTCCGAACGGTTCCGTCCTGATCGACGGCGATACCATCAAATCCGTCGGCACCGACAATTCCCAATCCGCCGACAAGGTGATCAACGCCGCTGGCAAAATTGTCTGTCCCGGATTTATCAATCTCCACGTTCACTCGCAGTTGAACATCGGCGACTATCTGCTCTCTGACGTGACCAAGAAAGACTATCTTGCCGCCAACTGGTTCGTCTTCGGCGCGCCATTCAAGGAAAAAGTCGAGGCTCCGCCGGCGCCCGCGGTTGCGATTGGCAGAAAATACGCGCTCTATAGCGCGCTGCGAAACGGTGCGACGACTGTCTTGGATCCTGGGGGCGGACCTGGTGCCTTGGATGATTACGTCGCCATTGTTGGGCAAACGGGCGGGCGGGTTTTCTTTAGCCCACCGTTTCGTAGCCACGACATCTTTACCGATGTGCAAGGCCGCCACTATTATGAAGAGCGCGCCGACAAAGGGCGCCCGGGCCTAAAAGTCGCGGTGGACTTCATCAAGAAATTTCACGGAGCACACAACGGCTGTCTGCAAGGTATTTTGAATCCCGCACAGGCGGAGACCTGTGAACCGTCCCTTCTCAAGGAGAGCGTCGCGGCAGCGAAAGAATTGGACGTGCCGATACACATCCACGCCGGTGGAAATTTGCGCGAGTTTCTGCAGATTCTCAACACGTACCGCAAGCCCGTGGCCGAGTATCTCGCTGACACCGGTATCCTCGGACCGCGCACGACGCT
>DASPXM010000380.1:0-4082 GCA_035637295.1 Verrucomicrobiia bacterium | reverse complement strand
CAAAAAGGGCCCGACATGTTGCGCTTTCGCGTGCCGGTGGACGGGACGCACACCGCGCAGTGGTACTACTCGATCCATCCGTTTGGCGAAGGCGAACGGCAGACGGCGGAAGAGATGCCGCTTTATCACATGCCGTCGCCGGAGCTCGACCGGCACGGACAGCCGCAGTTTCAATATTTAAATAACGACGTTGATCCGCAGGACAACGCGATTTTCGCCTCGCAGGGAGCGGTCGTCGATCGCACAAAAGAGCTCTTGGGCGAATCCGATCATGGCGTCGTGCTTTATCGCCACTTGCTCGACAATCAAATCAAGCTCATCGCCGCAGGCAAGGATCCAATGAACACATTTCGCGATCCGGTGAAAAACGTTCGCCTCGATCTCGCCACTGAGAGCAGAGAAGCATTTCTGACCGGACGAATGGGAACGCAGGGAATGCGCCGGCGCTATTCGCAGCGCTTTAAGCCGTTGGCTGATTCCGGCAAGCCGCTGCCGTGAGCGGCGCTACCGCGCCGTTCAAGGGTTAAACCGTGTAGATGCCGGAAAAAATTGTACGGTTTGAACAATGGCGTAGATCGCTTAACTCGCCGCTCGTTCTTTCTGCGTGCCGCGGACCGGCGGTACGTTGCTATCAAGTTGAGCCCAGGTAAATTTTGCTATTCCCGGTATGCGCCAGGCGGTGAGCAGGGTCATGATCGTGATGATCACGCCGCCCATGACAGTCGCTTCGCGCGCGCCCAACAAGGGCACCACCAGGCCGGTTTCGGTTTGCCCCAACGGGTGGAGCCCACGATTGCTCAGTTGAAACACACCCATAACACGCCCACGAAATTTTTCCGGAGCGAGCATTTGCATGATCGTGCCGCGGGCAGCGCCCCAAATGGTATCGGTAGCGCCGACGAAGGCGAGCAGCACCAGCGCCACCGGAAATGACGGCGATAGACCGAAGGCCGCGAAACCGGCTCCATAAAGAATCGCAGAAACTAAGAGAATCTTTCCCTGGCTTGAGCGGTTTCCCATCGCAATAAATAAGCTCGAGCCGATCACAGCGCCGACACCCCGGGACGACTGCAGGAAGCCAAATCCGTGCGCTCCGACGCGAAATACGTCACTCGCCAGGATGGTTAACATCGCGTGATCCAAACCAAAAACGGAAGCAAAGGCTTCCATGACAGTCAGGCCAAGGATCACCGGTTGCGAGACGATGTAAGAAAATCCCGCCTTGGTTTCCGCCAGGAAATCGCGTTGTCTCTCTCGCGCCGGCGACGGTGCGCGCATGAACAGCAACGCGACGACCACTGCCAAAAAACTGACCGCGTTGGCATAAAAAGCGCCCGCGGTGCCCATGGCGGCGATGGCGATACCACCGAACGTTGGGCCGAGCAGCGCCGCCCCTTTCCAAAGAAGCGAATTGAGCGCCACCGCGTTGGGCAACACCGCGCGCGGCACAAGCGAGGGAAACAGCGCCTGGCGCGCCGGGCCGTCGAAGGATCCCACCGATGAGCTGATGAAGGTGAATAGATAAATGTGCCATGCTTGGATGTGGCCGGCCTGATCGAGGATGCCCAGCCCGAGAGTGAGCACGCCGAGAATCACCTGCGTCCAGAGCAAAAGCCGTTTCCGATCGTAGCGGTCGGCGAAAGTCCCGCTAATCAATCCGAGGGCGATGGCGGGTATGGCGCGAAACACGCCGTTGAGCCCGAGCTGTAGCGGCGAATTGGTCAATTGGTAAAGCAGCCAGTTGGTCGCCGTCATCTGCATCCAGGTGCCGATGTTGGAGATAAACAGGCTGAACCAAAACAGTCGAAAGTCGCGATAGCGAAAGGCGGCGAGCCGCCCCACAGACTGCGGGTTCGCTGCGGTGGGGTCGTCGGTCATAGACAAAATTTAGGGGGTGACCGGCCGGTCGCCCCCTACGATCATTTTCGTTGTGAATTTTCTAATGCGGAAGAGGAAGTTAAACGCCGACAGCCTCGAATCTCCGATATCGTCTTCTCGCCGATGATTTGTTTAGTTCAAATCCCAATTAGCGAAACCCATGGCGCAACCGACGCCGGTGGTGGTGCGATAGAGCGGCGAATATTCGATCATGGTTCCCGGTCGATCAGCCGCCGCCGCGGTGACGATCCAGTTGCGAATCTCCGAGGTGCCTTCGACTAAAATCTCGGCTGGCATGGCGCTCATGTAATTCAAATCACTTTGTTTCAGCGCGCCGACAAAGTCGCGATCCAGGTTCTCATCGATCTTCGTGTGGCTGAGACCGCCGGAGCCGATGATGACGACGCGCTGATCGCCGGGAAACCGGCGTAACACATGCGCCAACGCCCGGCCGAAGTTAACGCACCTCTGTGCCGACGGCGCCGGCGGATAGTAGGTATTGACCATGACGGGCACGACGGCGTGATGGGCTTGGGGACTTAAAAACTTAAGCACGCGTGCGAAGGCGTGACCTAGGCCTCCCTCGTAACGGGTCTTTTTGGAATAGGACGGATCGAAACCCTCGTCCATCAGGCCGTGGACGAGAGCTTCGGCCATCTTGGCGTCGATGCGATATTTGCTGCGATTTTCCGACTTGAGCTGATTCAAATAGCGCAGGCTTACGCTCGCTTCCACTTCGGCGCCGACGAAGATCGTAAACGGCGGCATGTTGTCGTCGACCAAATTTTCATGCTGATCGTCGCCGACGACGATCAGAACATCGGGGCGCAGCGCGTCGATCTTCGCGCGCAACTTGGCGATGGCGTCCATGCAGCGGTTCCACTTAGCCCATTTGACCTCGTGGGTCTCTTTCTCCATACCCGGCTTCTCCGGCAGCTGCCCTCCCGCGCGAGTATTGAGCAAATGCCAGTAGTCCGGATTGAGCATCAACTGTGGCGCATGGGACATGGCCATGCAACCGACGAGATTTGCCATAGCAGTTTCCTAACAGACCACTGAATAAAACTCATAAGCTTAATTGCCTCAAACAATTTTGGAGTAATGGAGTGTTGGAGTGATGGGTTTAAACCCAATACTCCATTATTCCAACACTCCAATCCCCCATTTCCTTCCTACGCATGGGCGGCTTTCATGTCAGAAAGCTCGGGCAATTTGACATCCACCTTAAACCAGCTCGAGCCGCTGTCATCGCTGCTGAAAAGATCACCGTTTCGCTGTGCCGCGTACATGCGATCAGTACTTGCCGGATCGAAAGCGAAGCTTTCGACAAAACTCTTGTTAGCTTTCGAGACCTCTCCTTCGAGCTTGTGCCAGCTTTTGCCGCTGTCCGTCGATTGGATCAGGAATGCTTCGGCGCCGGTCTCCCGCTTTCTCCACTGGCCGGGTTGGCCGTTTGCAATGGCCGAGTAAAGGACATTGGCTTTCTTAGGGTGAATTGCCAGCGGCACGGAGTATTCCTCTTTAAACTCCGCGGCCATTGGCGCCCAGTTCTTGCCGCCATCGGCGCTGGAATAAAGCGCGCGCCCAGGCGCCGTCCCCGCTCGGCAGTCATGGCCGCCGGTGGCGATAAAGATTTTGTTGCTGTCCTCCGGATGGAGCACGATGGTGTGCACGTCACAGTCGAGATTCCTATTCAGGAGTTCCCAGTTCTTGCCGCCGTCGGTGGTCTTGAGCATGTAGCCCACTTGGAGCGCGACATACATCGTCTTGGTATCTTTCGGATCGATGGTGATGTCGCGCACATGAGGCTCGACGACGGCTACCGGATACGTGATCGTCGATACCCATGGAATGTTCCAAACGGAATCCAACCGTTCCCAACTCTTCGCGCTGTCGCGGCTGATGAAAACATCGATGGGCTCGGTGCCCGCATACAGTGTATTGGGATCATGAGGGTCGAAGGTCAAACAGCGGACTTTTCCCGGGCCGCGCTTGCCATAGCATGGTTTTTTCCATGTCGCGCCAAAATCTTCGCTCAACCAAACGCCGTCGCCGCGGGTACCGGCAAAGACTTTATTCGGCGCCGCTGGCGACACGGCCACTTCGGGAATCTGCCAATCCTTGAGACCGTGATGCTCCTTTTTCCAAGTGCGGCCATCTTCGCTTTTTAACGTGACCACGCCTTCATCAGTTGCGACATAAAG
>DASPXM010000379.1:0-3747 GCA_035637295.1 Verrucomicrobiia bacterium | reverse complement strand
GCAACGCCGAGCGCGGGCATGATTACGTTGGTTGGCATGGTTTGTTGCTTGCCACGGCAAAGCGTGAAGGGCGACCGGCCGGTCGCCCCTACAAAATGCCTGTTGTCTTGCGCCTACCGTTTAATTCGATCCAGAGCTCCTGGGTTGTTCAAATTAGACTGCGCTTCGCGTGTTGTCGGCAATTCGCCGCCGGTGGTAAAATAATGCGTTCCAGCGACCAGCAATTTTTCGGATGGAAAGCGGGTGATGATTTCGCAACCGTCCTTGGTGACGACCACTTCTTCTTCGAGCCGAGCAGCGGACCAACCGTCGGATGCCGGCCAGTAGGTCTCCAACGCGAAGACCATTCCTTCTTCGATCACTTCAGGGTGATCCAGGGACACCAAGCGGCTGAAGATCGGTTTCTCCCAAATCGATAGACCGACGCCATGGCCGTATTGCAGAGCGAATGCGGCTTCCTCATTGGCAAAACCGAACTCCTCGGCTTTCGGCCAGAGTTTGACGATATCGCCAGTGGTAACGCCAGGTTTGACGATGCTGATGGCCGCGTCCATGTAGTCGCGACAGCGTTTGTAGGCGTCGACCATTGGCGGGGAGGCGCTGCCGACGGCGAAGGTCCGATAGTAGCAAGTTCGGTAGCCGTTGTAGCTGTGCAGAATATCGAAAAAGGCCGGGTCGCCGGGACGCAGCACCCGGTCGGTGTAAACATGCGGATGAGGGCTGCAGCGTTCGCCGGAAATCGCGTTGACGCCTTCGACGTGCTCCGAGCCGAGATCATAGAGGACTTTACTGACGACGCCGACGCACTCATTTTCTTTGACGCCCGGTTTCATGAAGCGATAAAGCTCGTCGTAGGCGGAGTCGACCATCATGCACGCCGTGTTGAGGAGCGTGATCTCATCCTGGGTTTTGATCTTTCTCACTTCGTGCATGAGCTGCTGGCCGTCGACGACTTTGAGCCCTTGCGCTTGCAGTGCGAAGAGCACTGGCATTTCGATGACATCGACACCTACGGGCTCGTTCAATAATTTCCGTTTTTCCAATTCAAGCTTAATTTTTTTGGCCACGTCTTCAGCCAGACCGGACCCCGGATTGGTGGCGCCGCGCAGCGTGGAAATACCGGCTCGGGAACGCTCGCCGAGCCACGGGCAATAGATCTGATGGTGGCGCGCCGCCGAACCGAAGTCCCAAACGATCGGCTCGTCGTCTTGCGGTAAAAGTGAGAAGCGGACCAGTTTGTCCATCGCCCAGGTGCCGATGTGCGTGGCCGTAATGTAGCGGATGTTGTTCATGTCGAAACAGAGCAGCGCACCCATTTCGGATTTTTTCAGCGCAGCTTTGATTCGATGCAGACGATCCTGACGCAGCCGCTCGAGATTTACCCGCTCTTCCCAATCGACACCCATGAGGCCGAAGGTCTTCAATCCCATAGCAACCTCCTCCTTCAACGTTCTAGATTCAAGCAATAATTTGCAATGATTCGAGCCTTTGAACTTTGAACCTGGAACATTGAAGGTTTTTTTGTCAGATCTTGTTGCACAGCCTTTTTGCCATCTCCGCCACCGAATCCGCCGTCGGCACCGTCTGATCCTCGAGGACCGGTGAGAACGGCACCGGTACATCCATCGCGCCCATGCGTTTCACCGGTGCGTCGAGATAGTAAAATGCGCCGTCTGCGATCACCGACGCGACTTCCGCGGTCACGCCGTAGCTTTGGTAACCTTCATCTATGACAAGCGCACGACTGGTCTTCTTTACCGACTCAATGATCGTTCGCTTGTCGAGGGGCACGGTAGTTCTGACGTCGATAACTTCAGCGCTGATGCTGCTTGCCTGGAGCGAATCTGCCGCCGCGAGGGCGACATGAACCATGCTACTCGTCGCGACGAGTGTGATGTCGCTACCGACTCGTTTGACGTCGGCAACCCCGAGCGGGATCGTGTATTCCTCCTGCGGCACCGGGCCTTTCAGCTGGTACATCATCTTGTCTTCGAAAAAGACCACGGGATTGTCGTCGCGGATGGCGCTCTTAAGCAATCCCTTCGCGTCATAGGGTGTCGACGGCAACACAACCTTTAAACCGGGGATGTGACTGACCCAGGCTTGTAGGCTCTGACTATGCTGCGCGGCGGAACGGCGTGTTGCGCCGAGCGTTGTACGCAAAACCATCGGTACCTTGAGCTTGCCGCCGGACATGTAATGGATCTTGGCCGCCTGGTTCACCAGCTGATCCATCGTTAAAGTAATAAAGTCGCCGAACATGATGTCCACCACGGGACGCATGCCGGTCATGGCGGCGCCGACGCCGATGCCGGCAATACCTGCTTCGGAGATGGGCGAGTCTATCACTCGCTCGGTGCCGAATTCCTTGACCAGACCGGAAAGCACTTTGAAAGGTGTGCCCGCCTCGGCGACATCTTCACCAATGATGAAAACCCGTGGGTCGCGACGCATCTCTTCGGCAAGAGCTTCATTGATCGCTTGACCGAAGGTGATTTCGCGTGTGCGTGCTTCCGGTGCATGTGTTTTCTGCGTTGATGAACTCACGGCTTCAATTTCATCCATCGTATGTACGGCGCGAGTAGCAAGGCTCCCTTTGCCATTTCACCGCCGTCGTTGATTTCGTCACGTGTACACATGCAGCTTCACTTCGTCCGGCTCCGGATAAGGCGCCTCAAGTGCGAACTGCACGGCAGTTTTGATTTCAGTAGTGATTTCGTTTTCGATTTGTGCAAAGAGTTTGCCGTCTGCCAATTTGTTTTTCTGCAGCCAGTCAGCGAGTAGTTTCACCGGATCGCGTTGTTTCTTCCATTCCTCTTCTTCCTTTTTCGAGCGGTAATAGGAACGATCGACGTCGCCGACATGGTGGCCGTGAAAACGGTAAGTATTGCACTGCAGGAACGAAGGGCCGTCACCGTGCCGCGCTCGCTCGACGAGCTTCAAGGCTGTAGCATGGACGATTCTGACATCCTGGCCGTCGATCGATTCGCTATGAATGCCGAATGCCTGAGCGCGCGCCGTTACTTCGCCCGCGGTGGTTTCCCGGAAATCCGTGTACTCGTTGTACTGGTTATTCTCACAGACATAGACCACCGGGAGCTTCCACAGTGACGCCATGTTCATGGCTTCGTAAAGCAGCCCTTGACCGAGCGCGCCATCGCCAAAGAAACAAACCGCCACTTGATCAGTACCGCGCATTTTCGCCGACATCGCCGCGCCAGTAGCCATTCCAGCGCTGCCGCCGACGATGGCGTTGGCGCCGAGATTGCCAGTGTCCTGATCGGCGATATGCATCGAGCCGCCTTTGCCTCGACAGTAGCCCGCGGCCTTGCCCAAAAGCTCCGCAAACATCTTATCGATAACCGCGCCTTTGGCGAGGCAGTGGCCGTGACCGCGATGCGTGCTGGTAATGTAATCGTCGCGGCGAAGCGCCTCGCAGACACCCACCGCCACGGCTTCTTCGCCGATGTAGAGATGGGCGAGGCCCGGCATCTTAGCGCTGAGATAGAGCTGATTGACCTCTTCTTCGAACAAACGGATCTTCAGCATCTGGCGATAGAAGTGGAGCCAGCGCTCATCGTGACTTGGAGCTGACTTAGCGGCTTGCGGTTTGGTTTTCTTTGATCGAGCCATCAGTGCGTCACCGCGAATAATTGGAGTATTGGATTGTTGGAGTAATGGAGTATTGGGTATTCCGAACCCCACCACTCCATCACTCCAGTGCTCCAGTCTTCACCCCCGCCATCC
>DASPXM010000378.1:0-7634 GCA_035637295.1 Verrucomicrobiia bacterium | reverse complement strand
GACGGGGACGGTCGGCGAGTTCGTCGCAGGCGTGCGCTATCGAGCGTGGCAACCGCCCTCGGCATTGCACCCAACCATCGGTGTGCATACGCCGCTCATCTTCGATATTGTCGACCGCTGGATGAAACGCAGCCTCGGCGGCTGCCAATACCATGTCATGCACCCCGGCGGGCGTCACTATGAGGTCCTCCCGGTCAACGCTTTCGAAGCCGAGAGCCGCCGCCTCGAGCGTTTTTTCCGCATCGGCCACTCTCCCGGAATTTTAGACGTCGGCGCCGCGCGCGTCGATCCGGAGTTTCCGTTCACCCTCGATTTGCGTAAAATCTAGCATCTCCGGTTCATGGCACGTTCATCCACGTTTATGAATTACGCACCCAAATCCGACCGTTATGACGAAGTTTTCGATCCCAACGGGCACCCGCACCGGCACTGGGAACGCTTGGCCAAAGCCGCCACGCGTGCCAGCCGCGCGGTATTGTCGCGCCGTGCACTTCGCATTCGTCGTGCCGTCGAACAGGATGGCGTCACCTATAATATCTATGGCGATCCCAAAGGCACCGACCGTCCTTGGGAAGTCGATCTCCTACCGTTCGTGATCGGCAAAGAGGAGTGGCATTTTCTAGCCAACGCCGTCGCTCAGCGAGCGCGTCTATTGAGCGAGGTGTTGGCCGACTTATATGGCCGCGGTCGCTTGCTCAGCGAAGGATTGATCCCGCCGGCGATCATTCACGGCCATCATAATTATCTCTGGCCCTGCCGCGGCTTCGAACCGCGCGGCGGGATTTATCTCCACCTTTACGCCTGCGATCTCGCTCGCTCCCCTGACGGGCGCTGGTGGGTCATCGGCGATCGCACCCAGGGCCCCTCGGGAGGCGGTTACGCGCTGCAAAACCGGCTCATCGTGACGCCTTTGTACGAAAATATTTTTCGTTCGTTGGGCGTGCAACGATTGGCGAATTTTTTTCGCACGCTGCAACAGCAACTGGGGGCCCTCGCGCCGACCGACGACGAAGCGCCGCTGGTCGCCCTATTAACTCCGGGTCCGTACAACGAAACTTATTTCGAGCATGTTTTTCTCGCGCGCTATTTAGGCTACCCGCTCGTCGAAGGTTCGGATCTCACCGTGCGCGACAATCGCGTCTACTTAAAAACCCTTCAAGGGTTAAAACGCGTCCATGTATTGCTGCGCCGGCTGGACGATGAATATTGCGACCCGGCCACTCTGCGCACCGACTCGACCCTCGGTGTCGCCGGCCTGATCTCAGCCGCGCGCGCGGGCAACGTGGTGATCGCCAATGCCCTCGGCTCCGGCGTGATTGAATCGCCGGCTCTCACCGGCTTCTTGCCGGCGATCTGCCAAGCGTTGCTTGGCGAAGATTTGGCCCTCCCGTCGGTGGCAAGCTGGTGGTGCGGTGAAGCGCCGGCGCTTGAACACGCGATCAGTCATTTGCCCGAGCTCGTGATCAAGCCGGCTTTTCCTTCCATGAAGCTGGAACCGACTTTCGGCCACGCTCTCGACTCTGCCGGGCGTGAAGTATTGGCGCAGCGTATGCGCGCCACGCCGCACGCCTTCGTGGCGCAAGAATGGGTGCGGCTCTCCCAGGCGCCTACCTGGTCCACCGAAAAGCAGCAATTCGAACCGCGCGTCGTCGGTCTGCGGCTTTACGCCACTGCCAGCGGCGATGATTATGAAGTCATGCCGGGCGGGCTCGCCCGCGTCGCACCGGAGTCCGCCACTGAAGTCATCACCATGCAGCGCGGCGGCTCGAGCAAAGACGTTTGGGTGTTGGGCGACACCATGGTGCCTTGGCAATCACTATTGCTGCCGCGCCTCGGCGCTCGCAACATCGTTCGCGGCGGATTCTATTCGCCCTCACGGACGGTGGAAAATCTATTTTGGATGGGACGCTATGCGGAGCGGGTCGAAAACGTCGGCCGTTTGCTCCGCTCCACGGCTCAGCGGCTCACCGAGAGCGATCCGTCGCGCTTAGCCGAGGTCAAGGTGCTGACCAATCTGTCGGAAAGGGCGCGCTTACGCGAGCTGGCAACGGAGAGCACAGCGGCGGCTCAGGGCCGGAAAAAAGCGCCGACAACCACAGGCGCAGAGTGGTTAATTACCGCGGTTGGCGACCCGCGGGTCATCAACGGCATGGCGGCCAACACGGCTCGCGTCCTATATTGCGCCACGCAGTTGCGCGATCGCGTGTCGCTCGATCACTGGCGCACCGTGCAGCGCCTGGCGCGGGCCCACGAGCCGGCGCCGCAAACCTTCGAGGCCGCGTTGACGATTCTCGACACTGCGCTGCCCGCCTGCACCGCGCTTGCCGGTTACGCGTTCGACGATATGACTCGCGATGATGCCTGGCAGTTTCTCGTCATGGGACGCCAGCTCGAACGCATGGCATTTTTAAGCTCCATTACAACTCAAGTTCTCGCTCTGCCCGAAGACGATTGCGAGATTGTCCTCGGCGCCTTACTGGAAATCGGCAACGTCAGCATTACTTACCGGGCGCGCTACCAGCGCCAGCCGGAGCTGTTGCCGCTGCTCGATCTGCTTCTTTTGGATGAATCGAATCCGCACTCGGTCTGTTATCAGCTGGCTGCGCTCGGCGGTCAGTTGGAGAAGATTAACACGAAGCTTGGATTTGAACCGTTCAACGATCCGCGCTCGCTACTCGAAGCTTTGCGTAGATTCGACCTTGCTCATCTAGAAACGCTACCTCCATACCAGAGCGAGCCTCTTTCCGCCCTGTTGGCAGCCTGTGAGCGCTGCGCGCATGGACTTTCCGACGAGCTTACACAGCGGTTTTTCGTTCACGCGGGAGAGCGCCCGCAGACGAGCTTTGCCGCATGAGTCAAAACGGCGCCCGCCAGTATCGAGTCGAACACCATACGGTTTACCGTTACTCGGAACCCGTGTTGCTCTCGCATCAGCAACTTCATCTCACGCCCCGGCCGTTGGATTACCAGAGCACCCAAGCCCATGAAGTCGCCGTCGAGCCCACGCCAACTCTGCGGCGCGAAATCATCGACGCGTTTGGCAACCCGGTGACCGAGATCGCGATCGAGTCGGCACACAGCAACTTGGACATTGTCGCCCGCACGGATGTGCACTTAACCGCGCCCGCCAACTTCGAGGCAGGCAGCACGCCGGATTGGCAAACCATTCGCGAAGCGCTGCGCTATCGCGCCGCATGGCGGCCCGATCCGACAATCTTGCAAGCGACGCAGTTCCTCTTCGAGTCGTCGCACGCCCGCGTCAAACGCGATCTCCGAACCTACGCGAGTGATTGCTTTGCGCCCGGCCGGCCAATTCTAGAAGCCGCCACGGCGTTGATGGCGAAAATTCACGGCAGTTTCAAATACGAAGTCGCAGCGACCGGTGTGGGCACGCCGGTGATGAAATTTTACGAACAAAAGCGCGGCGTCTGCCAGGACTTCGCCCATCTGATGATCTCTTGCTTGCGCTCGACCGGACTTGCCGCGCGTTACGTGAGCGGATACTTGCTCACCCGCCCGCCACCCGGTAAGCCGCGACGGATCGGCGCCGATGCGTCCCATGCGTGGGTGTCCTTGTTCATACCGGAAAACGGTTGGATCGACCTCGATCCGACTAACAATGTGATCCCTTCCTTCGACCATATCACCGTCGCATGGGGCCGTGATTTTTCCGATGTGACACCATTGCGCGGCGTCATCAACGGCGGCGGCATTCAGACTCTTGAAGTGAAGGTCACGGTGGAACCGGTGGAGAACGCGGAAAAGGAGTCGGCCCCGTAGCGGCGCAATTCATTGCGCCCTGTTTCGCTGGCGAAAGATTAACAATTGCCATTTTTTTCTGGCGTGACCGCGATCTCGTCGGTCAATGTCAGCAGAATATCGGCGTACCAAGCGCAATTCAGATCCAGACGCTTATCCTCGTTGATATCGCGGTTGCTTACATCCATTCGCGAGGCGTGCACGCCCAGCAACATCCACGGGAAATCGGCGCGGCCGGAGCGTTCCATCATGCGCGCGACAACCGGCGCTCCACTGGTGCCGCGGTGCATTCTGGCGTCCGTCAGGAAATATCCTTGTCCCTGAAAACGAATGCCGACGCAATCGCGGCTTGCCGAGCCACCGGCAGGTGATGCAAATGGTCCCAGTGGAATCCCAATGGAAAACCAACAATCAGTACCCGAGCTCCTATCTCGATCTGATCGAATTCAGTGACGAAAGGAGCGAGCATAACACCTGCGCAGATTCGAATTTGCGCTGCCGAACACTGTGGAAATCTTTTTCTGCAAAAAAGACAGCCACGCAAAGACAAAAACAAGTTTTACTGTTCCTTGCGGTGTGCCGGCAATGAAGCAAGTCGAAATTGGAGGCAACGGAACGAAGAAAAACTGCGCGGCAAAGAGAATCAGAGAAGCCGCGAAAGGTATGTGAAGAAGCAAAAAGAAAAGTATGGACCTGGAACGAAGGTCAATAAGAGACCCAGGAAAAGCGGGTGATAATACACCTCAGAATCATCGCCAAGGGCATCTGTGCTCCTAAAGGTTGATTGTGCGGAAACAGGTAGATGACCACAAGTAACGCATCGTGTCGCTTGCCGGTTCCGCATTGATCAATACAACCTTTTTTGTGCAATGTTTCGAGACGTTTACTGATCGTGCCAGGAGGGCGTTCAAGTCTTCCCTAGGCTGCGCATCGCAAAAACCAAACCGAGGACTCAATTGCCTTTAAACCCACGCGCGACCCAACGAACCAAAAAAAAACAATCCCCAAGGGCAAGCTGCTATAACGAAAAAGACTCCGAACACAGTCAGCCAATCGGTTAGGTGATATGCCTTCTTAATGGCATATGGAAAGCTGAAGTCTTTACGAGTCAATCATAAAATTTCGGATTCCGCCCCCGTTAGCAGGTTCATCGATTCCTTTTGGAGGATTTCTTTTCGCGAGTACAAGGCACTGGAGGTCGTATTCGTTGCTGGAAGATATACGTGCGAGATTACATCCCGATTGGAGCCACGCATAATCAAGCTTAAACCGTTTGGTAGCGCTATATTCAGATCTTCAATTTTAATCCCGGCATCTTTTGCCACTGGCTTATAGGCCACGTGGGAACGTACTCCCATGAACCGATCTAGCTCTTCTTTGATTAGCCTCGGCTCAAACCCTTCTACAAACTGGAAAGCCACATTGGAAACGCTGACATAAACTGTCGGCGACGGACTCTGAAAGGGCTTTCCCGCTTCTTCCCAAGTTTGCTTTTCTGAATGCCAAATCAAACAGACAATAATCGACGAGACAGCCAAAATGCCAATCGAAACAACCCAAGTGATCCGACGGAAACCTCGTTCAAGACTCAGCGTCATCGTCTGTAACTCCCAAAACTAGCGCTTGATTACGCCGCCCCAAGGCAGCCACACGTTCTCGACGCCTTGAATCTTCTGGCAGTCGCTGCTCCATTTTTTAAATTCAAACTTTACTATTAATAGTACCTATCGTTATCCAGTCTTTGTTCTATTCCTATGCCGCGGAGCATCTTCGATGTATCGTCTCAAAGTGCTGGGGGGCGCCGGGGCGTGTACTACATGCAACGACCCGTCACAAGGTCTACACCGCGACCTTGGCACCGTAGAATAAGCTCATTATTTGGCGGCCTTGGCACCGGTGCCTGGAATGGTGGATGCAGGTTCAGAGGATTTACTTGATTACCAGACCGAGAGATACAATTCCCTGTTACAAAGTCTGCGCTCATTCCTTTAGACCCACACGCAAACGTGAGATTGTTATCATAGTCCTGCTTAGTTTGCGTTGGAGTTTGCTTTGCGGCGGGCGTTGCAGCGGGTATTACCGAGGGCGCTGAGGCTTGCCTTGTGCTTGAAGAATTTATCCCGTGCCCACAACCGAACAAGAAAAAGCAAAGGAGGAGCAAATGCGCCCATCCGATTGGTAATTTTACAATAAGCGTAGCTTCCTCTCTAACGTATGTTCCGAAATTGGCCAATGGCCGCAAGCAATAACATAATACCAGAAGTACCATTTCGTCCACCGTGTATTTGGATAGAGACAAATCCGGCTTCGTTCTAATACGAGAAGGCGGGCAACCCACCGACTGGCAGTTATGCCCGTCGATTGTCTCCGTCACTTGCCTCCAGCAAAATTTCCATCAATAAATCCAATATGTTGGAATCACTTTCCGCATGGCTCAGATCCGCGTGCTCTGACGTTGAAGACCAAGACCCCTTTGGTGTATCTTTTGACTACATTGAAAATTGAGTCTCCACATAAAACGCGAGATCTTCGCGAGATGCCTGCATATGGCATAGCCGAAGCAGCGCACTACCTTGGCATTCCGAAAGCTACGCTCAGATCGTGGGTGTTAGGTCGCCCTTATCCTACTGAGAGAGGAAAGCGCTTTTTTAGGCCGATCATTGAGTTGCCGGACAAAGACCAGCGTCTTCTATCTTTTGTAAATCTCGTCGAGGTTCATGTGCTTGACGCGCTCAGGCGGGCGCATGGAGTTCGGCTCAGTCATATCAGAAAATCTGTAGATTACGTACGGAATCGGCTCGGTTCCAAGCACCCGCTCGCGGAGGAAAAGTTCGCCACTGATGGAGTGGACTTGTTCGTCGAGCGATTCGGCAAGCTGATGAATATCACGCGCGAGGGGCAACTGGTCATCAAAGAGCTTATCGAAGCTTATCTCCAACGCGTCGAGCGTGACCCGGTGGGAATTCCCATCAGGCTCTACCCTTTCACCAGAGAACGTAAACCTGAAGAACCGAGAGCCATCGTCATAGACCCCTATGTTTCTTTCGGCCGGCCGGTTTTGACGGGTACCGGCATCGCCACGACCATCGTTGCACAGCGCTACAAAGCCGGGGAGTCGATAGAAGAGTTGGCGGAGGACTATGGCCGCTCCAGATCGGACATCCAAGAAGCGATCCGCTGCGAACTCTGGCTCGACGCCGCCTGACATCGCCCATGTCTTCTTTATTGACCGATCCTTGGGCCAAAAAATCATCGCGGGAAGACTTCGCCAGAGCGGCGTGCACGTCGAGATCCACGATGATCATTTTCCTCAGAACGCGCTGGACGAAGATTGGCTGCTGGAAGTCGGAGAGCGCGAGTGGATCGTTCTCACCAAAGATGATCGACTACGTTACCGGCCAGCCGCGTTGGAAGCTTACCGGAGAAACAACGTGCGAGTTTTTATCTTCGGCAGTAGCGGGATGAAGGCTCAAGAGATGGCCGACGCGTTTGTCAAAGCGCTACCGAAAATATTGCGTTTCGCTCGTAACAAGCCGGCACCCTTCTTTGCTAGAATCTCACGTACCGGGCTTGTGTCGTCATTATAGAACCTGCTTGGGAACAATCGGCTTTCACTCCGAACGATGGAATTCGATTACAGCCTTCGATGCTTCAACGCCGGCAGCTCCGCGCGCACGTTGGCGAGATAAGCGAGATCGATTTCCGCTGTGATAACGCCGGGACCGTCTGGAACTTCGGCGATCACTTGCCCCCAAGGATCAACGATTATTGAGTGACCGTGCGTCTCGAAACTCCTGGCGCTCTTACCGAACTGGTCCGGCGCGATAATGTAGACTTGATTTTCGATGGCGCGCGAGCGCAGCAAAGTTTCCCAG
>DASPXM010000377.1:0-4731 GCA_035637295.1 Verrucomicrobiia bacterium | reverse complement strand
TGCTTGCGCGGATCTTGGTGAGAACGCGATCGGCGCGCGCGCCGATCTGATCCGGTGACTCGCCGCCGGGGCAGCCGTTGCGGAAAACCGACCAAGCTGGCCTCGTCATGCGAATTTGTTCCGTCGTGAGGCCCTCATACTCGCCATAGTTCCACTCAATTAGGTCTGTCTCGACAGTCGCGCGCTTGCCGAGCCCCGCCAGCTCGCAGGTTTCACGCGCGCGCTGAAGCGGACTGGTGAGGACTAATGCGAAGGTCTCCTTGGCAAGAATGGGCTGAAGAAGCCGCGCAGCCATCCTTCCATTTTCGGTGAGTGGAATGTCGGTTACACCCGTGTGCTGACCATTGAGGCTCCACTCGGTTTCTCCGTGACGCAATAAATAGACTTTCTGCTCTTGCCTAGCCACAGCCTAATCCCTTTCGATCGGCCCCTGTTCACTTCGTAGCGATAACACACTATCACGATTTTCCTCGATGTTTACGATGGATTTTCGCAACTGCAAACCGTTCCTGCGACAAGGTTTTCACGCTCCCAGATTGAAATCGCCAAAGTCAAATTATACGCTGACGCGGCACATCGTTGAAGGTACCCAAACACTGGCCGAGCGATTTGAATCCGTGGCACTGTGGTAATCATGTTGAAGGACAGTTTCGCAATGCTCATGCGCGCGGGTGATTCCGCGCTTGACCCCGAACCGCGGTGGCCGGCTTTTATCGCTGTTCTCGCCGTGGGCGGCATTTACGCAGGACTACCGGATGCGCTCACGGTGGGTCCGCGCTGGGCCTTCCCTTCTCTGGTTTTGGCTTTGCTGATTCCAACCGTCGCCTCTCATCACACCGGCAGGCATCGACTGAATAGCATCTTTGGGTTTTTAGTGGATGTGCTACTCACCGCAGGACTGATCATTTCCGTCACTCTCCTGATCGGTGCTCTGCCCAGCCACAAAGAGGGACCCCTGGAGCTGCTGCTCTCCGCGTTTTCGTTATGGGCCACCAACATTTTGGTGTTTGCTCTGTGGTATTGGCGACTGGACGCCGGGGGGCCGCACCAACGGGATAAGTACCCGGGACACACCGATGGATCGTTTCTGTTTCCGCAGATGACGATGAGTGAACAGGCGTTGAGAGAAGCCGGGCAACAGGACTGGTCACCTAATTTTGTTGATTATTTGTTTTTGGCTTTCAACACCAGCACCGCATTTTCGCCAACCGATGTGCCAGTATTAACGCGCTGGGCGAAGATCTTAATGATGTTGCAATCGCTGATCTCGCTGCTGATCATCGCGCTGCTCGCCGCCCGCGCCGTCAACATGCTGTAAAAAAGCTTGGATCGCTCAAGGCGTTAGGTCGCCCACGAGCTCAGCATCAATCCACGCCATCGCCATCTCAACCGCGTAGATCTCGGCTTGATCGATGATCTTGAAACGGTCTGACGGGCCAGCGAGTAAGTGACGCCGCTCTTTACCCTGCTCATCCCAGCTAACATCGGCTTGTGGAATCCAGCAGTCGGTATTGTGGTCCAGCTGAGGAAAAGTCTGAATCCTCCGGGATTTATATATTTCCTCCACGTCCCCGTCCCTCCGTGGACGTAAATCGGTCTCGGGCTTATCAAGGATCTCTGAAAAAGAAATACTATCAAGGAATGTGCCAAACGAGGAGAAAGGAATTAACTTTGTTGTATCGCTAACAATCAGCCCAGTAACAATAATGAATCCTAGTTGAAATATGAAGAAAAAGTCACAGCGAATCAGGTAAAACCCGCAACCCGAAATTTGACACACGAGTTTCTGGTCAGCTATCGTCCCAGATCAAGTAAGATCGGCTGAGCTAAAAACATACGACTGTCGCAACGATGACACACCCCGAGTCTGCGCAGGACATCGGGTCGCATCATTACTTTTGCCGTTCTCGTTGTTCGCACGTGATTAGCTTGGTTAAAAAGTTGCGGTCATCGTCTCATTAACAATCCGCTTTGAACTCGTACTCACTCCGAACCGACGATCTTGAGGCCGTACTTATTGGCGATGGCAAGCAACTTTTTCATATCCGGCGGTTGATCGCCGCCGGGCGCGACTTGCGCCATTTCTTCCAAGGCATTTTCGAAGCCAGCGGAAGATACGATCACCAAAGCCTTCGTGGGTTTTGTCCCCGGGTTGGAGAAGGTGTGGACGATGCCGCGCGGGGCAAATGCGAATGTTCCAGCAGCCGCCTTTACGGTGCGATCGCTGATTTTAAAGGTCAGTTCGTCTTCGAGGATGTAAAAGGCCTCGTCCTCGCGCTCATGGATGTGTGGCGGCGGACCTGCAGCCGCAGCCGGCGTGGCGATCTCCCAAAGAGCGTACGCTCCGCCTGTGTTTTGGGACGCCGCTTTGAATGTGTATTTGTCACGGAGAACCGAAGCAATCTTCCCCTCTCCTGGTCCGAGCAAGATTATTTCAGCGATGGTCATCGATATTTCTCCATCTCATGCCATGCCTTACACTGTTTGCTCGCTCTGCGTTCCTTCGACGGAGTTTATCCTGAGCGGCGTCGAAGGGCTCAGGACATGCCTTTGCGGCCAAATTCCGAATCCGAATCTCATCTCACTATGTGACCTTTGTATTGCTTGAAAATTTGCGCAGCCTGCGCAAATCTTCGGACAGTCTATCGGGTGCTTCGTTTTCGCGCTAAGACGCCAAGAACGCAAAGTGACGGGCCAAGCCCCGTCATCCCGAACGAATGTGAGGGATCTGAGAAAGATTTCTCCCTTAGGTCGAAATGACCAGCTTCCCCTTGGCGGCCTTTGCGCCTTTGCGCGAGACAATCAGATTTGGTTGCGTCGTAACCGCGCTAGGCCCTTTGTGGTTAATGTTTCTTCCATCATTTCTCGCTGACCTTCTGGTCGAGAAAGGCGCTCCAGTTCTTGGCGACTTTGTCTTTCAACTCGCGGCTGGCGCCGCTGACTTTGGGAAACTTATCTTGCCACTCGTAGGGCCGCGTGGCGTCGATCACCGCGCGCGAGCTGTGGCCGACGCGATCACGCGCGATGCGCGGATCGAGTGGGCCGCTCCAGGCGCGCCGAAGAATTTCGATCGACTCAGCGGGATCGGAGCGGCTGCTAAGCACCCACAAGAATTCTTCTGAATTCGTAATGTCGACGTCGTCGTCGACCACGATCACATAGCGGCCGAGATAAGCGCCGGTGCGGCACTGGCTGGCAATCATTCCCGCCTGCCGCGCATGACCTGGATAGCGCTGCTTGATCGAAACCACAGTTAAAAATCTGCCGCAGGCCGGATGGCACCACACGCCTTTGACGTCGGGCACTCCAGCTTCGTCAAGCGCGTTCCAGACGAGTGACGACCGCATCAGCGAGAAATGAATATTGTCGCCGGCAGAGGGTTTAAGCAGCGGGAACCCGCAGAGGATCGGATCATTGCGGAAGTAGAGCGCGTTGACTTGAATCACCGGCACAGCGGGCTGATTGCTTGCATAGTATCCGGTCCACTCGCCGAAGGGGCCTTCGGGCATGACATCGTCGACAGCGACTTCGCCTTCGATCGCGATCTCCGCATCGGCGGGAATCGGCAAACCCGTGAGCGGTCCTTTCACGACTTGCAGCGGCTTGCCGAGAATGCCGCCGGCGTAATCGTATTCATTCACCCGATTCGGCACGTCGGTGGACGCTACGACGAAGTTGATCGGATGATGACCGAAAGAAACCGCGATCGGCAACGGTTTTCCTCGCGCGTGATATTTGTCCCTGTGCACGCGGCCGTGTTTACCCGGCGACATATGTAAACCCAGGCGAGCGGGGCCGTGAACCATGACACGATAAGTGCCGACGTTTACCCAGTCCTCTTCCGGATCGCACGTGATCACCAAGTCATCCGTGCCGATGTAGCGCCCGCCGTCGAGCTCGTGCCAGCGCGGCACCGGAAACTTGAGCACGTCGATGTCCTTGCCCTGCTTGACGTTTTCGAACAACGACCCGGTTCGCACTGTTTCGGCGGGAATCGGCGTAATTTTCTTCACCTGCTCACGCCAAGCCTGGACAAAATCCATATCGCTCAAACCGGCTTTCATGCCAAGCGTGAGCGCCAGACGTCCGACAGAAGAAACCAGATTGGCCGCAATGCGATAGCCTTGCGGATAGTCCTTGATGTGGTCGAACATGATCGCCGGACGGGTTTTGGAGCGCTCGTTGATGATCTCCGCCAGCGTCGAAAGCTCCAGGTCCCAGTGAACGTTTTCGACGGTCATCAGCTGACCGATCTTTCTAACTTCCTCCAACCATGTGCGTAGGTCTGGCATAATTAATTTTCGCTCTCCGAAGTTTGGTTTTTAGCCTCAGCTTACGTTCAAATCGTTCAAGCCGTTCAACCGCTGCGCTCCGTTCAAACGGTTGGAACGATTGGAACGTCTTGAACGGCTGGAACGGATGTTATTGATTTTTCGCCGCCGGCACCTGTGGCGTCTGCATCGTGTGCAAAGAATTTTCCGGTTCCTCGCGATATAAGCCGAAGGCGCTGACAATCGGAATGTCGTTCACGGAGAAGAGAATCGCCTCTTGCGTCTTCGACCGATTGACATGCTCATGCCACGCCCAATTGGGAATCGCGAAGCAATCATGCTTGGCCCACTCCAGCGCCTTGTCGCCGACGATACTCGTCCCTTCGCCGACGACGACGAAATATGCGGCGCTTGAAGTGTGACGGTGTTTCTTGGTGTGCTCGCCGGGCCGCAGCAACTG
>DASPXM010000376.1:0-33159 GCA_035637295.1 Verrucomicrobiia bacterium | reverse complement strand
GAGCGATAGATCGATCGCGACATCATCACCGTGAATGAATCAGGACAAACCGTTAAAAACGACATGGTCGTTTTTCGGACAATTGCGCCATGCAAATTTTCATCGTAATTGCTTGCGCCGATATCGCTATTCGAGTATCGTTCGCGGGTTCCTTGGTTTTTCGCTATGTGGGCACGAACAAAACATTTTGCCCTCTTCCTGGTAGTTGCTGGAAGTTTCGGATGTTCCTCCACCGAGCGCTTGTACCATCGCACTGTGACATCGACGGTCCCAATTCCCCAACCAAAAGCTCCGGCAAATAATTTTTCTCACGAAACCATCGACTCTTCACCGGCGAATTCAGCCGACAGCCGTGTCGCCGATCAGCCAGTGGTTCCAGAAAAACCGCCGCTCCGGGACGCGCTCGAAGTCAAACCAATCACGTCGATCACTTCGACTGAACAAAAATCGGAACAGCCGGAAAGTCGACAGAAAACTGCGCCATCAACGAATTCAGCGGCACCACCGGCACAAGCCGGGCGCGATCTCAGCGCGGACAATCGGTTGCTCGATTTATTGGAAAAAGATCTGGACAAGGCGGTGGAGCAGCCCAAGGAACGCCGTCGCTTGCAGTTTTCGAAAGAAGTCGTTGACAACCCAAAGGTGCGTTATTTTGTCAAATATTATTCGACCACGGGCAGGAGCCGCCTTCAGGAACTGCTTGGGCGCTCCGGCAGATACATGCCGATGATCGCGAAGGTGCTGAACCAGGAGGGCTTGCCGGAGGAGCTCGGCTATCTCGCTTTACTCGAGAGTGAGTTCGTCGTGACGACGACCTCGCGCAACGGTGCCGTGGGTTTGTGGCAGTTTGTCGCAACCACCGCCCGCCGATACGGCCTGCGCATTGATGAGTGGATCGACGAGCGGCGCGATCCGGTTAAATCGACGCGGGCTGCCGCCGCTTATCTCAAGGACCTGCACACCTATTACGGTCGATGGTTTTTGGCGACAGCGGCTTATAATGCGGGACCCGGAACCATCGACAAGGCACTGCAGCAAAGTGGCGCTAAAGATTTTTGGAGCATTAAAGCAAAAAGCCAGTTACGTGAAGAGACACGCAATTTTGTGCCGAAATTTGTCGCGATAACTCTGCTAGCGATGGACCCCAAGAAATACGGTCTGAACGATGTGCGTCACGAAACACCTTTGGATTATGAGGAAGTCGAGCTCAAAGCGCCGCTCAAGCTAGCGGATCTGGCGACGCTAGCGGAAACGGATGTTGCGACGATACGCGATCTCAATCCAGCCTTGCTGCGGCCATCCACGCCACCCGGCGACAGCAACTTCCGTGCGAATTTGCCCGTCGGAAAAACGGTGATCTTTCTCGCCAAAGCCAACGAAAAATTGTTGGACGGAGACACGGAACCGAAGGAGATCGTCACTCATGAAGTAAAAAAAGGCGAAACGCTTTTCTCCATCGCGCGCCATTACGGTCTCGAAGTGCGCGCCCTGATGGCCTTCAACGGCCTCACCACGTCGCAAATACGGATTGGTCAGACACTACGAATTTTGTTGGAAGGAATCCGTGGAACGTTCCGCTAAAATCTATTGGCGCTTTTCCATCGGCAAGTAATCCCGCTTCTCTGCACCCAAATAGATTTGCTTCGGCCGCGCTAACTTCTGATCCGCGTCGGTTAACATTTCGTCCCACTGGGCAATCCAACCGGAGGTTCGTGGAATCGCGAACAGCACCGGGAACATGTCCATCGGCAGCCCCATCGATTGGTAGATCAACCCAGAATAAAAGTCGACGTTCGGATAGAGTTTACGCTTGATGAAATAGTCATCCGATAGCGCGATCCGTTCGAGCTCAAGCGCGATATCGAGCAATGGGTTGCGTCCTTTGACTTCGAAAACTTGATCGGCGATATGTTTTATAATTTTGGCGCGCGGATCATAGTTCTTGTAAACCCGGTGGCCGAAACCCATCAAACGGCCCTCGCCACCTTTCACTTTTTTTATAAACTCAGGCACCTTGTCCTTGGAGCCAATTTCCATGAGCATCCTGAGCACGGCTTCATTGGCGCCTCCATGGAGTGGACCATAAAGCGCCGCCGCCGCCGCGGCCACCGCCGAGTAAGGGTCCACCTGCGAGCTGCCTACCCCCCGCATCGCGTTAGTGCTGCAGTTCTGCTCATGATCGGCGTGGAGAATAAAGAGAATATCAAGAGCGCGTTCGAGTACAGGGTTCGGCTTGTACTTGAGCTCGGTCATCTTAAAAAGCATGTTGAGAAAGTTTCCCGTGTAGCTTAAGTCGTTGTCGGGATAAGAATAAGGCTGACCCAGACTATGCCGATAGGCAAACGCCGCCAACGTCGGCATTTTGCTGATCAGCCGATAGGTCTGATCGTGGCGCGATTTGACGTCGAAAATCTTCTTGGCGTCAGGATAGAACGTCGACAGCGCTCCCACCGTGCTGAGCACCATTCCCATCGGATGGGCATCATGATGGAAGCCGTCGATGAGCTTTTTGATGTTTTCGTGGATGATCGAGTGATAGGTGATGTTGTGGCTCCACTCCGCAAGTTGTGACTTATTGGGGAGCTCACCATAAAGGATCAAATAGGCGGTCTCCAAATAGGTGCTGTTTTCAGCGATCTGCTCGATCGGGTAGCCGCGGTAGCGCAGGATCCCTTTGTCGCCATCGATGTAAGTAATTCGACTCTGGCAGGACGCTGTGTTCATGAAGCCCGGGTCGTAACTCACGAGTCCATCATCTTCCGTAACTTTGATCTGGAACAAGTCGGTCGCTTTGATGGCGCCGCTCTTGATCGGAATTTCGTACTGTTTGCCGGTACGGTTGTCGATAACGGTTAAGGTCTCTGATGCCATAGTATCTGCCTTTCGCGTCTCGCTCGCACGTCTCTTTTTAGACTATCGCCCTCCCCCGGTCAACTGCGCGTCAGCGAGCTGACGGCGCCAAATGCCAATCGATTTTCCACCGCGCTGCCGTCTTGGAGCAACAAACTATGGCTGCAGGTTGAAACTCAATAACGGGTGCTTCCATATCGCCGCGGACCAGCAATGCGGCAAGCCGACTCATGTAAGGCAGGTGTCCGACTAACATGATCGGGTCCGTGGCTGCTTCCAGCTCGACTTTCCCGGCCATGGGATCATCCTCGGGTAACAAGCCGGCAATTGCCTTAACACCGGACGGCGGCATCAAATACTTGGCCACGATCTCGGCAGTTTCTTTCGCTCGCAAAATCCCCGAATGATAGATCGCTGAAACTCGGACCTGGCGCTCGCGAGCCAGCCGCGCGATCTGCTCAACGGCTTCAAGTCCCGCCGGAGACAGTGGCCGTTTCGAATTCTCCGAGGCCGGGACCGCGTCTCCGTGCCTAACCAAATAAGCAATCACAACTGGCGAAGACCTCTCGATCCAATGCGCAGGAGCTCGGCGATATATCTGCGGTAAGCGGTATTGCCGAAGCACGAACTGCGCGGCGACTGCATCGTCGCGCTATCACACTCGTGCGTTGAAGTGTGGTTGCAAAAAGCCTTTGTTCGTATAGTATGCCGGGCAGCGAATTGCAATCTATCATCTTACGTACGCTCGGCAGCCGTGATCGAATTTCGCAAGGTCAACAAGTGGTTCGGCACGCTTCACGTCCTGAAGGACATCGATCTCACCATTGAGGTGGGACAGGTCGTCGTGGTCTGCGGCCCGAGCGGTAGCGGAAAAAGTACGCTCATCCGCTGCATCAATCGACTCGAAACGATCCAATCCGGAGAAATCACCGTCGACGGTTTATCGCTATCCGACGCACATCTCGATGCGGTGCGGCTGCGCACCAACGTCGGTATGGTCTTCCAATCTTTCAATCTCTACCCGCACATGACCGTTCTGCAAAATATTACTTTGGCGCCGATTAAGGTGAAGGGTCTATCGACAAGTGAAGCGGAAAAAATCGCCGTAGCGCTCTTAGAACGCGTCGGCATCCCCGACAAATCCAGCGTCTTTCCAGCGAACCTTTCTGGCGGCCAGCAGCAACGCGTCGCCATCGCGCGCGCCCTGGCGATGAAGCCCAAGATCATGCTATTCGACGAGCCGACCTCGGCCCTCGATCCGGAAATGATCAATGAAGTCCTGGAAGTCATGACAGATCTCGCACGTGACGGCATGACCATGGTCGTGGTAACCCATGAAATGGGATTTGCCCGCCGCGTCGCGCACGGGATCGTCTTCATGGACGAGGGGCGAGTCATCGAAGTCAACGAACCGGAAAAATTCTTCGCCGCTCCCGAGTCGCCGAGAGCGCAACAATTTCTGAGCAAGATTCTTTCGCACTGAGGAGAACCAGATGAAACGATATCGATGTTTATGGCTCATCGTGATTTTTCACTTTGCGAGTTCCGACTTCATCCGTGCGGAAACTACACTCGAGAAGGTCGACAAGAACGGTGCACTAATCATCGGAACGCGCACCGGCTCGCCACCTTTTGCTTACGTCAATAAGAACAATGATTGGGTGGGCTTCTCCATCGATCTGGTCGAGAAAGCGATCGTTCCGGTCATCAGTAAGAAACTCAACAAGCAGATCAAGCTCGAGAAAAAGGAATCGGCGCCACAGACGCGCATCCCGCTATTGACTTCGAATGCGGTCGATCTGATTGCCGAAACCATGACCGACACTCAATCGCGCCGCGACAGCGTCGATTTCAGTTTGACGTTCTTCGCCACCGGCGCCCAGTTTCTGGTGAAGAAAGGCGCGCAGATCAAAGGCATTCAAACCATCGCGGGCAAACGCATTGCCGCACAGCAAGGCTCCACCAACGCAAAAATTATACGCGAGCGCGTGCCGAGCGCGAAGCTCATCGAATTTCCAGACCAACCGGCGGCTTTTCAAGCACTAGCCCAAGGCCAGGTACAAGCCTACACGAACGACGGAATTCAGCTTGCGGGCCTGCGCGCGAAGGCCCCCAAGCCCGATGAATGGGTAGTCGTCGGTGAATTTTTCTCCTACGAACCCTACGGCATGGCCATGAGAAAAAACGACTCCGACTTTCGCCAGGTCGTCAACGTCGGTCTCATGGATGCCATTGCATCGGGCCTGTACTTTGAGATCTACGACAAATGGTTCGGCCCCAAAGGCGAAGTTCCCTACCCCTTATCTCCCGAAACCAAGCGCTTTCTGCAGATGCAGGTCGTGCCCAAATAAATGTCGGGGGCAAGGGGCGCCTTGCCGCGACATACGCCTAGCGCCTAATTCCGGTTGCCCGCGCGTCTAGATGAATTACCAATTTCACTGGAATGTTCTATGGACCGGACAAACGGGCGGCTGGCTGCTTCAGGGACTCCTGACTACTCTGCACCTCTCCATTCTCGGCTGGTTGCTCGCGGTGATGCTGGGAATTACTTCCGGCGCGCTCCGCACCACGGCGATTTCACTGTTACGCTGGCCAGCCGGCGTGTACGTTGAATTCTTCCGCAATGTACCCTTGCTCGTCTGGATGTTTTTTTGGTACTTCGGCGTGCCACCGCTCTTGCCGCAAGGGCTGCAAGAGTGGCTATTCGAGCATGGAGTTGAGTTTTGGGCCGGCGTTTTTGCTCTCGGCGTATATCACGGGGCGCGATTTTCCGAGGTGATTCGCGCGGGCATTCAGTCGATCCCCAAGACGCAGTTCGAAGCTGCGCTCTCGACGGGACTCACAGTATTGCAAGCGTACCGTATGATCATTGTTCCTATCGCGTTACGGCTGATTGTTCCACCCGCGACCAACGAAACTCTCAATCTGTTGAAGAACTCCTCGGTTGCTTTGACCATCGGCGTCGCCGAATTGACCTTTCAAACCCGCCAAATCGAAACCTACACGGCCAAAGCGTTCGAAGCATTGGCTGCGGGAACGATCATTTACCTAGTTCTCTGCCTCACCATCGCCAGGCTGATGGCACGGGTTGAACGTCGCGTAGCCATTCCCGGCCTTATTGCCCGGGGCAACACTGACACGGCTTGAAGATGGATTTTCAAGTCATTGTCAGGAACTTCAACTTTCTCATCCTCCAGGGTTTTTTCGGAGTCGGCGCCTTCGCCGGCGGCACTCTTCGACTCGCCCTGCCAGCTATTATCCTCGGTTTCATTCTAGGCACATGCATTGGAGTGGCACGTTTGGCGCGTTCGTGGTGGATTAGTTTACCCGCCTTGATCTACGTCGAACTCTTTCGTGGCGTGCCGCTGGTCATGGTGATTTTCTGGTTTTGGTTTATCGTGCCCGTGTTGGCCGGCAAATCACTTCCAGAATACAGCGTCGCTCTCACTGCGTTTGTCATTTTCGAAGCCGCCTATTTGGCTGAAATTGTCCGGGCCGGAATTCAATCGGTTCCCCGCGGCCAGGTCGAGGCCGCTACCGCCACGGGACTGACCCGCGCTCAGATGATGCGCCATGTGGTTTTACCGCAGGCGTTACGCAACATGATTCCCGCTTTGGTGACGCAATTCATCGTGCTGTTAAAGGACACTTCGTTGGCGTCGATCATCGGCTATGTCGACCTCACCAAAGCCGCGCAGATCGTCAACAATCGAGAAATCCGCCCATTCGAATTGTATCTATTCATCGCCGTCGTCTATTGGCTCTGCAGTTACGCGATGTCGAAGCAAGCACGGCATCTAGAACAGCGCTTGACCGTTAGCCGCCCGTGAACCTAATAATGGGCTACTGGAGCCAATTTCATCCCATGAAAGCTTTAAAATTCGCCCTCGCCGGGCTCACGACCGCGTTCCTCATCCTGTTTTATCTTAATCTCACTGATTACGATCACCTGCGGCGCGCCTACCTCTGTTTGAAGCAAGCTACTTCGATCGCCGCGTGCTATCGCGGCGATAGCGTCGATTTTGTCGTGAACATCGATGGCATTCGGTACGAGGGCAATCTCGGCAACGGTATCGACAGCGACATTTTCTATTACGGAGCTTACGAAAAGCCCATCCTCTTTTTGCTGCGCGATGTCATGCGTGGCGCCTACGCAAACCAAGGAACATTCATCGATATCGGCGCCAATACCGGTCAACACTCGCTTTTTATGTCGCGCTACGCGAAAGCGGTCCACGCATTCGAACCCTGGGAGCCTGTGTTAAAAAGGTTTCGCCGAATGGTCACAAACAATCACATCAAAAACATCGCTATCTACCCTTTCGGTTTAGGCGATGAGAATTCGAAGAAGCCTTTTTATAAACCGCCTGCTAATAATCTTGGAACAGGGTCGTTCGTCGAAGGTTTTAGCAAAGACAATTCCTATGAGGGTGAATTGGAGATTCGTATCGGCGACGAGGCCCTTGAAAAAGCGAGCGTAACCTCAGTGGCGCTGATTAAAATGGATATCGAGGGTTACGAAAAACTGGCATTAAAAGGGCTCCGTCGAACCTTACAAGTACATCGACCAATAGTCGAATTCGAGCTAAGCATCGATCCCAGGAGCCCTGTAAGCATCAAAAACAAGGATGAATTGACCGCCCTTTTTCCCGAGGGATACGAGTTCTTAGTTTTTTCTGACAAAAATGATGCATCAACCGGAGCGTACTTTTTGGAACCGATAAGCGAAATTATGCGGTTCGACAGGGCGCGACAATTTAACATGGTTGCCTATCCGAAAGAAAAGAAAAAAGACATTCCGTTAAAAGGTCCTCAACCCTAGCGTCCTTTTTTCGGCCGACACCGGGGAAACACAGTTCCTTTTCAATGACGGCAGGCAAACGTTTTTCTCGATCGTCCTAAATCATTTTCCGCCAATCATGGTGAAGTCGCTCAAGCCGTTTATCTAGAGACAATGAGAGCACCAGCGGTGCTTTTTTTCCTGTCCGGACGGTAATGCGTGAGAAAGCGTTTCACCTCGTGAAAATAATATCGACTTCTTTACCATGCTGACCATAGATCACATCGACAAAATTGTAGTGTTGCTTTCCGTCAGATAGCGGGTAACCGCCCATTAAAGCTAGGTTGGAAGGTTCAACAACTGATAACCAGCAGATGAGGGTTATCGCGCAGAAGAGAACGCGCAACGAGGGCAAACAAATTCCCGCGAAAAGATGTTCTCGGTGCAAATTTTGATGAAGTCGCGAGCAAACGGCTAATCAAGCAAATATTGTGAGATGGAATATTTTCTAAAGGAAGGTCGCACTGATGAGTTATTTTATGCAGTATAGCATGCTCCATGGATTAGCCAAAGATATAAGAAAGATAGTTTCGTTGGCGCATGTCCCGGGAATAGATTAAAATTTGGGTTTTCAATGGCTACAATCGGCGATCCGTTATTCGAAGACAGGCTTGAGGCTCTATTTGTCACGTTTCCGACAATCCATAGGACAGAAAAATCACGGAAAAATTGACGGGATCAAGATGCTCCACTTGAAAGCGCTCAAACTATCACTTGTTGCATTTCTAACCTTGAGTGTCTGCGTCGTGAGCCTCTACCTCATCGATCGCGAACGATTCTATTTTAATTACCGCTGTTGGCAGCAAGCCGTTACTTTCTCATCATGTTTTCGTCAGGGTCATTTTGATTTTGTCGCTGATTTAGAAGGGTCACGTTATGAAGGCAACACCGGCAATTTTGTCGATAGCCACATCTTCTTTTACGGTGCGCACGAAAAACCTATCTTGTATTTCCTGCGGGATACCATGAAATCGGCGTACTCCAATCAAGGCATATTCTTGGATGTCGGCGCCAACACAGGGCAACATTCTCTGTTCATGTCACGCTATGCAAAAGAAATCCACGCGTTCGAGCCCTGGGAACCCCTCATCAAACGATTTCGGCGTATGGTAGAGAACAATCACATCAAAAACATCGTGATACACCCTTTCGGTTTAGGCGATGAGAATTCAAAAAAACCATTTTTCAGGCCGCCGGATAATAATCTTGGAACGGGATCCTTCGTCGAAGGTTTTAAGGAAGATAACTCGATTGAGGGTGAGCTCGAGATTCGAACCGGCGACGACGCCCTAGAAAAAGCCGGCGTAACTTCAGTTGCGCTGATTAAAATGGATATCGAGGGTTACGAAAAGCCGGCGCTAAAAGGCCTGCGTCGAACGCTGCTAGCACATCGACCAATCGTCGAATTCGAGCTAAGCGCCGATCCCAAGAGCCCAGTAAGCATCAAAAACAAGGATGAGCTGACCGCCCTTTTTCCCGAGAAATACGAGTTCTTGGTTTTTTCCGATAAAAATGACCCGTCGACGGGAACGTACTTTTTACAACCGATAAGCGAAAACGTGCGGTTCGACAAGTCGGAACAGTACGACATGGTGGCCTATCCAAAGGAAAAGGGAAAAAGCATTTTTCTGAAAGGTCCTCAACACTAACGTCCATTTTTTCGGCCGACGCCGGGGAAATACGGTTCCTTTTCAATGACGGAAGGCAGGCGTTTTTTCTCGATCATTCCTAATTCACTTTCCGCTTTTGACGATCATGTGAAGTCGGCTCCTTCCATATTGACGCCCTCACTGCCGCAGGCTAGAGTTAAATAACATCACACTTAGCCACCGCTGCGAGTTGATTTCCTTTGGCACTGCCAACAGCGGTCGGCTCGTCACTATCTTTTTCTTGCCCTTGAGCCAAAATGCTTTTCCTAAAGAACACGCCTATCAACCAGATCCTCTCGTTGCATGAGATGATCGAGACGATTGAGGACACGCTTAAGGAACTCGCGGCGGGTCGCGGCTTTGACTTGCCGCGCCGTCGAATCCATCATCCGAATCAGATGATTTTCGGCCTCCTGCCGGGCTCCGTGCATGGCGCCATGGGTGCTTACCTTCAGACTGATTTGGATCGGCAGATTCATCACGAGACCGTGATCTTATACAGCGTCGAGACGGGTGAACCACTTATCCTGTATCAAGACTGTTCGATCAATGAGTATCGAACCGGCGCCGCCGGTGCCATCGGCGCCAAGTATTTGGCCCGCGTCGATGCCGGCCGTGTGGCCGTATTTGGAAGCGCAGTCCATGCGAAAACTCAGCTCAAAGCAGTTGCCGAAGTCAGAAACCTGACGCACGCTCGGGTCTTCAGCCCAACGCCGGCGCACCGAAAGTCCTTTGCCGAAATACTGAGCCAAGAGCTTAAGTTTCCCGTCGTGGCAGTGGCAAACGCTGAAGAAGCGGTGGAAAGCGCCGATATCGTCATTACCGCGACTAGTTCGCGGGCGCCGGTTTTCGATGGCAACTGGTTGAAACAAGGCACCCATATTACATCTATAGCCAACGGGGATAAGACACGGACTCGGCGGGAAATCGATGAAACCACGATCCGCCGAGCTAACCCAATTTTTGTGACTTCCAAGGAGACCGTATGTGTCAACGAGAGCGATGTCTTTCACGCGGTCAGGGACCGAGTGACTTCCTGGGATCGGGTTCACGAAATATCCAGCCTGCTACTCGGCACGGCTGCCGGTCGAACTGACGATAGACAGATTACTCTCTTTAAACTCCAGGGAACTGGTATAATGGACGTCGCGATTGGACTGCGGGCCTACGAAAAACTGAAAAGCAGCAAGCTGGTGCAGCAATTGTGATCTTACCCAAAGAAAGAGGACAAAAGCGTGGCCCACTATGACATGTTGGTGATTGGCTCCGGCCCGGCCGGCCAGAAGGCGGCGATTCAAGCCGCCAAGGTCGGCAAGAAAGTTGGCGTATTCGAACGCAAAAAAGTTGCCGGTGGCATTTGCATCAACATCGGCACTATTCCGAGCAAATCATTGCGCGAGGCGGTGATGTTCCTTTCCGGTTTCCGCCAGCGCAATCTCTATGGTGCCAGCTACCGAGTCAAAAAGGACATTACCTTCGAGGACCTCGCCCAGCGTTGCGACCATGTGGTCAAAGCCGAGCAAGAAATCATCCAAAATCAACTGATAAGAAATTCCGTTGATTTCATCATCGGCACAGCCTCTGTGATCGACCCGCACCGCATCGCGATCAAGCAGGATTCTGAATCCAATGAACACACGGCGGACTACATCGTGATTGCCGTGGGAACCGAGGCCGCCCGCCCGGCGGAGATTCCCTTTGATGGCGAAACCGTTATCGATAGCGACGGATTGCTTTCGCTAAAACAGCTGCCAAAATCCTTGACCATCGTCGGCGCCGGAGTTATCGGCTGCGAGTATGCATGCATCTTGGCCACCCTCGGGATTCCGGTCGTACTGGTGGAGCGGCGACCCCGACTGCTCGAATTCGTCGACAGCGAGATCATCGAATCGCTACAATACCAAATGCGCAATATCGGCATTACCTTGCGCCTCAACGAAGAGGTGGTCGGCGTTTACAAATTGACCGACAAATCCGTCGTGCTGCAACTTAAGAGCGGCAAGCAAATCCGCGCGCCATTGCTTGTGTATTCGGCGGGTCGGATCGGCGCGACCAAAAACCTCGGCCTCGAACAGATCGGCATTCAACCCGATGACCGTGGCCGTTTGAAAGTCAATGAAAACTTTCAAACCGCGCTTCCGCACATATACGCGGTCGGCGATGTGGTGGGTTTCCCGGCGCTCGCTTCGACTTCCATGCAGCAAGGACGCCACGCCGCTTGTCATGCCTTCGGTTTGGCTTGCGAGACTTCCTCTCATCTTTTGCCTTACGGCATCTACACGATCCCGGAAATCTCGATGGTCGGGCGCAATGAAGACGAGCTCACGCGCGACGGTGTGCCGTATGAGATCGGCGTTGCCCGCTACCGCGAGATCGCCCGCGGTCAAATCATCGGCGACACCGTCGGCATGCTCAAGTTACTTTTCCACAGCGAAACGCGAGAGCTTCTCGGCGTGCATGTGATCGGCGAGGGCGCCACGGAACTGGTCCATATCGGCCAGGCGGTGATTGCGCATGGCGGCAAGCTTGACTACTTTATCGATGCAGTTTTCAATTACCCCACATTAGCGGAGTGCTACAAAGTCGCCGCTCTCGCAGCGCTGAACAAATTTTCCAGCAATGGCGCCGCCAGCTGCAACGTTGAGATGAACGAGGGTCATGCCTCAGGAGTTCGATAGACCCGGCCGCCAAAGCGTCGAAATCCGCTTCAATAAGGCACATCTCTCGTAAGGCACATCTCTCCCAAACCTCCCTAACCCTCTTTTTCAAAGAGAGTTAGAGGATCCTGAAGCGAAACTTCCCCCTTTGAAAAAAAGGGTAACTGAGGGGGATTTGGTGATTCATCACCCCGAGGTTGAAACCTTATCCGGCCGAATCTTGTAGATCACTCTCACTTCCGCGGGATTTCGAAAGGGATAGCGCTCTTTGCCGAGGTATTTTTTTGCCAGCGCGTCGATGTGGGCGTCAGCGCCGTTTTCGGTGATCTCAACTACCTCACCTCGAATGCCGAGATAGCGATAAGGATTCTCCGGATCCTGGATGGACAAGGCAACGCGCTTGTTGCGACGCATGTTTTTGTCTTTCACACGTTCTTTGGCGGAATTGACTCTAACATAAGCGCCGTCGTAATCGACCCACACCGGGGTGACGTGAGGGCTTCCATCAGACATCAAGGTGGCCAAGTGAGCGAACGCAACCTTGCCAAAGAGATCTTTGAATTGCTCGGGAATCGTTGCGGCCATGATTCGCCTCCTGTTCTGAATGAGATCGGGATTCAGCAGAAATAGTCGGAAAGCTCCTTGATATTATCAATCATAACATCCGGCTTCGCGGCATGTAAGTCAGCCTTGTTGCCCAAACCGTAGGTGACGCCACAAGTCAAAACTCCGGCGCGTTTGCCGGCTTCAACATCTGTGTCGCCGTCCCCGACCATCAGCGCGGTCGCCGCAGGAACCTGAAACCGCTGCAAGACTAGGTTTAACAATGCCGGGTCTGGTTTTTTTTCTGCGGCGCTGTCGCCGCCGAAGATCGCATCGAAGTAACTTTCCACGCCCAATCCACGCACAACAGCCACGGTCAGACGACGTATTTTATTGCTCACCACCACGCGTCGCTTGCCGCGAAAATGCTCCAGCGCGTCGTAAACGCCAGGATAAAGGACGGTGCGGTCGAGCAGGTGCATCTCGTACCGATCGAGAAATATTCGCATGATTTCTTGGAAATGATGCGGGTACTCCTCCGGCAAAGAATGTTTCAACATATGCTCCACGCCGCGTCCCACATGAGCAAAAACCAACTCCTCGGCGAGGGGCGTGAGATTGAAATGCGCTCGGGTATGGTTAACCGAATCGGCGAGGTCCTGCCCCGTATCAGCGAGCGTGCCATCGAGGTCGAACATGATCAAATCCACAGGTTTTTTCATCGGCAACGATTCAAAATGAAATCCATCTCGAAGTCAACGCGATAACGCATGTCTTTGCCCCCGGCGACTGAGCTGGTATAAGTCGGGATGATTCGAGCTATGAGGAATAGCTTTGCGGAGGTATTAATGAAGCGAAAATGTCGCCAATTTTTCCCGCTATTCGTGATTGCTTTCGTTTGTCTACTGGTACGGCAATCTTCACCCGCCGACAAATTGAACACTTCGTACATTTCAACCACCCCGGGTTCTTCTTCGGTCCTCTGGGTAGCCAAAGACGCAAGGATTTTCGATAAGCACGGCATCGATGCCACGATTATTTTTATTTCCGGAAGCGTGCGCGGCATTCAGGCGATTCTCGCGGGGGAGATTGCGATCGGCGAAGGCGGCGGACCCGGCCTGGCCAGCGCGCGGCTCGCCGGTGGCGACATCGTGGCGATCGCCGGCAACGTCAACGTGCTTCCCTATTATCTCGTTTCACATCCGAGCATCAGAAGACCCGAGGATTTGCGAGGCAAGATCGGCGGCACTCATATTGCGGGCACCACGGCGGAGTTCGCGCTCAAAGTAGGGCTTAAAAAAATTGGCCTGGATCCGCTAAAGGACGTCAACCTGCGCGTCATCGGCGGCGCCATCGAGCGCATGGTCGCGCTACAAAAGGGCATCGTCCAATTCACGGTCGTCACCGAGGCCGGCAAGGCCATCGCGGAAAAGCTCGGTTATCCCACCGTCGTCGACATGGTCTCATTGCAAATACCTTTTCCTCAGAACGGTATCTACACCTCGACAAAATTGATCCGGGATAATCCCGATTTCGTAAGGCGCTACATGCGCTCTTACGCCGAGGCCATCCACTACTACAAGACGCACAAGGAAGAAACGCTCAAGATCATGCGCAAGTATTCCCGCGTGGAAGATCGAAAAGTCCTTGAAGAGGCTTGGGACTGGCACTCGCGTTTTATGCCCGAAGCGCCGTATCCGCCGGCCGACGGTTATCAGCTGGTCCTCCACGATATGGCGGAGAAGAATCCGAAGGCGGCGCAGGCAAACGCCAAAGACTATATCGACACGCGCTTCGTCAAGGAGCTGGAAGATTCAGGGTTTATTAAAGGGTTGTACCGCAAATAGTTGTGTCAGAACTATATGGAGGGATCAGTTCCAATCGTTCCACAGGTTCCAGCCGTTCCAGTCGTGCAACGAGCGCTTCCGAATAACTACTGGAACTATTGGAACTCGTGGAACCAATGGAACGTTTCAAAGCTTCGCGCGCGAAGCTTTGAGCGCCTGATGCATCGGCTCAACGTCGATGACCAGCGACGATAGCTGCAACTTTTCCTCGCGGAGCTTTTCCGGCACCTCACCCACCACTTCCTCTTCTAAAACGTGATAAACGGGAATTTTGAGCGCGACGCCGGCCAGAGGTCCGGCGTAACTTGGGTCGCCTTCGGTCACCGTTTCGGCAAAGACTTCGACGCCGTTGGCTTCGCCGTGGCCTAACACTACTGTCAAATTTTCCGGGCCATACTGGTCCGCCAGGCGCTTGATGACTCCTTGGTTCTCAAAGTTCATCGCGCCCGCGGCGGTTCAGACGAAGCACTCGGTGACTTGAAACACGACTTCATAGCCGGCCCCTTCCAGGCATTCAGCGATAACCGGGCCCGGCACGCCGTCCCGCTCGCCGATGGCTATGATTTTTTTTCCTTTAACCATCCGACCTCCGTTAAGGTTCATTGCGATCCACCAAGAAAGAGCAGCCGTCCGAAAGTTGCGTCATGCGGCCCAGGAACAGACTTCCTTTAGCGATCAGTAATGCGTTGCGAATCGTACCGCTCTTCAAGGCCTGCAACGCGTGTCCCAAGTAAACAATCGCAGAAGGGATATGCCCCTGCGTCGGCGCATAGCCTACCATGCCACGCGCGTGGACAAAATCCTGCATCTGGTTCTTGCCAATCAGGCCACGCATAACGGCAAGCGCCGCCAGCGTCAAATAATTTGTCCGCGGCACATCACCGCTACCCGAGGGCACGGTGATTTCTGGATTGTGCAGCTCCACGCCATAGCGGTCGACGTCGGTCAATTTCATCCCCATCTTCGCCAGCGGCCTTTCCGCCAGATATTCCGCCATCGCCTGAGGTGACGCTCCCGCGCGCACCGGGTGAAATGCAGCAGAATCCAGCCGCATGCAAGTTTGATTGGGCTTCGCTGAAGCGAGGATGACGGCGAAGCTGCCGAGAACATCTTCCAGCACGGGCATGTTATTTTTGAGATGAGATTCGAACTTCATGCCGAGCTTGGCCAGCGATCCGCCCGCGACCACTGCTACCTTCCGGGCGACCCCTGAGTAAATCAAGCTCGCACCATGCACCATTGCGTACATCGGCCCGGCGCAGAATGCTTTCACATCCGACCCCGCCGCGTTGATGCAGCCGACATCCTCGGCGATCGCTTTCGCTAAATTTCCGCCACCGCGATTGTAGCGGTCCCCCACGGCCTCTTCCGAGCAGCTGATCACGTAATCGATTTCCCCGGGGTCGATGCCAAGTCCACTCAGTGCCAAGCGCAATGAATGCCCGGCGGTAACTTTGGCCGACAAATTCTCCAGCAGCACGTCAGCGCTCAAATTGGCGTCCTCGGCGTGGCCGGATTCGAATGCACCCACCAACTGCTCGCCTGAATAGAGCGCCAGCGCGCCTTCGGCGCAGCGCGCTTTTATTTCCGGCAAGGAACACAATCGCGGCGCGCGCCCGCAGGAGAAAAGCGCAGCATGTTGTTTAAACCACTGCTCTTCAAATTTAACGAGATCGAATTGGTCCGCACCAGCAAGCAAGGCGTAAAATCTGTTCTGATCGACCAGTTCGCCGAACCGACCCTGCGCGGTTGCTCCATCGATCAGTTTTTCGTACCACGGTTTGGGCAGCTCGCGTAACTGCTCGGGTGAAATATTGCCGATGTAAACCTGGTGCGGCGCGTAGGCGGTCGCCGCGCTGAAATCACGAAGTTGTCTAGGTAGTTTTTCGTTTAGCCCGGGACCCGCGCGCAGTTCGCGGAGCGGCTTCGAGCCGTAGCGCACGAGATCCGGCACATGAGCCAGCGAATAGAAAACCGCCTCAATGCCGACGCGCACCGGTCGCGAATTCGATCTTGTTTCACTCACGCCTGTTGCCTCGTGCCTCAAGCCTATTTTTATCCGGTAAACGCGTGATGTCTCAAGAACACCTCGGCGTCGCCGGCGCCAAAGAACACGAGGCGAACTTGTTTGAGTGAGTTATCGCTACTCAGGAATTCCTCGATGGCTCGCGAGGACACGGTCGCCGCTTCCTCCAGTGGATAGCCGTATACGCCGGTCGAGATCGCAGGAAATGCGATACTGCCAAGTCCGTTCTCCGCCGCCAGAAGCAATGAATTCCGGTAACAAGCCGCGAGGAGCTCCGATTTATCCTTCCCGCCCCGTCCATACACCGGGCCAACCGTGTGAATCACATGCTTCGCTATCATCTTTCCCGCGGTAGTGATTACCGCCTGGCCCGTCGGCAATCCGTCGGGATATTGCGTGCGGCGAATTTCTTTGCACGCCTCCAAGATCGCCGGTGCCCCGGCGCGATGAATCGCCCCGTCAACTCCGCCGCCGCCCATCAGCGTGCCGTTGGCTGCGTTGACGATAGCATCGACATCTTCTTTGGTGATATCACCGACCTTAATCAGTACCCGACCGGCGAGAAACGTCCGCGGTAGATCCATAGCGGGCTCCATCTTCGTTCACATCATCCTGACAAATGATAGCAGCAATTTGCAGCACAGAGAACAACCGGTACCGAGCTTCGGGGCGATAGGGGAGAAGAGCGATCGTGATTTTCAGCCTAACGGCGCGAGTTTTTTCAATTGAGGCAATAACTCGTCGTAGCTTCGGATCAGCGCTTTCGGCTGTGTGACGCACAGCGTTTCTTCGTCGTTGTACGAATGCTCCGTCGAGAGCGCGAAGGAAATCACTTCCAGATAGGTGTCGCCAACTTTGCAGCCATCGGCGTTGTTGGCGGCCTTGATGTACGTGGCTGTGCCGCTCAGCAGAATGATGCGCATATGCTTTGGTCTGTGCTTGCGATAAAGATAATAGAGTCCCTGTTCCTTGGCGTAATAGGTTTCATCGCGATCGACGATCTCTTCGAAATATCCGCCCATGCCGGCCTTCTCCATGGCCTGGTGCTTGTAGCGCCTTCCGCCGGTGGTCATAAGAATATTGCGCAAGCCCGCTGTCTTCGTCTCTGCAAGGGACTTTTCTATGCCCGGTATGAAATCGGGAGGGTTGACGTCATATCCATGACTTTGGGCGATCTCTAGCGCTTGCCTGCGAATCTCGACACGCTTGGCCTCATTGAACGGGAGCGAGCGGTCTTTTTCGAACTCCCTGGCAAATATCAGGGGAATGAGAAACAGATCGAAGGGGCCGTCGGCGATTTTTCTGAGTTGTTCGAAGCTGAGCGTCGGCAGGTTGTAGCGCGGCAAGATCTCATTGGCGATCACATGAACCCGTTGAATATCGGTCTCCACGGTATCGGACATCGTGCGGACCAAGAATGTATCGACTGCCATAGTCCAAGCCCTCCGATAAATGGATCTTAGTGAACGTTAGTGAATCCCGCAAGAGGATCTCAGTCGCTGCCTTTCTCGAACGGGAGTCGATATTTACGTTCCGTGTTACACTTCTTACAGCTCGGCACGAGGTTTCCTTTGGTCGATTTGCCGCCTCGGCTGACGGGAACCAAATGATCCATTGTCAGCTCTCTGGACGGAAACTTCCCGCCGCAATGATAACAAATGCCCGCCGCGCGCTTGCGCTTCCACCATTGACTCACACGCAGCTCGCGCGCCTTTTGCCGCTCGCGGCGAATTTGTTCCTCCGAAACGTCGACTAAGAAGGGCAAAGATTCCATTTCAAATCACTTGGCGGCCACGCCAGCGAGAAAGCTGGCGTCGATCACCCGACGCGGATCGAGCTCCTTTTCTTTATCGGTCCTAAGGCTTCTGATGATCGTCTGCACGCCGCCGGTTGTCGGCACGGGTTCCTCGCGAATCCGTTTGCGCAGATTCTCGTAAACGATTCTGAGCTCGGCGTCGCTCTGTTTCGAGAATTTGCGCAAATAGGGGATCGCCGCCTCGGGATGACTGCGATAGAACTTGATGCCGTCCACATAGGCCCTTATGAACCGACCCACAAACGGGCGGTTTTCTACGATCAGCGATCCCTTGGTTACAAGGGTATAATGGGCGTACTCCACGTCAAGATCTGTAAGATCCGCCATGACGTTCAAGCCCATCCGTTGCACCTCGACAATTTGCGGTGGCGACAGCAGGCTGGCCTGCACATGCCGTCCTTGAAGCGCCGCCAACCGCGCCATCGTCAACCCGACTTGTAACAAGCGAACATCCTTGTCCGGGTCGAGTCCCCAGCGCCGCAGCGCTTCCCGGGTCGCAAACTCGTCGCCGGAGCCCAAGCGACTGATGGCCAACGTCTTGCCTTTAAGATCCTGAGGTTTTTGCAAGTCCGGCAACGTGACCATGACGTAATTGAATCGGTTTATGAAAACGGCAACGATCTTCAGATCGATGCCGCTGGCCACGGCGGCTACCACCGGCACAGCGCCCACGTGAGCAAAGCTTACTTCGCCGGCGATCAAAGACTGTACGACCGTCGCCGAACTCCCGACCTGGACATTCTCGACGTCGAATCCGTGCTTTCTATAAATGCCGCCGTTAATCGCGACTTGAATATGGTCAGAGGTGCCGCCGATGTTGGCGACGCGGATTCTAGTCAGTGGCTGGGCATGAACAAGTCCAAATGGAAGTACCAAAGTTAAAACGATCAGTGCCAACACTTTCGTCCAGTTCTTTTCTGTCATTTCGAGCCCTTCGGCAAAGCTCAGGGTAAACTCCGCGAGAAATCCGCGAAGCGTTCTGAGGCGAAGCCGAAGAATCTTGAGAGCCAGATCCCTCGCATTCGCTCGGGATGACAAACGCCCGTCTGCGAGATTGCGACACAGTCTCTCAAGGGGGGGTGACACTTCCTCAGTCGCAGTGAGCATATCGTACCCCTAAAGAAACCGAATCAATCTAGGCAAACTCAATCATTCCCAACTTAGTAAAGCGGAACTGCTTGTGCGCCGATGCCGGCAAGATCGTCATCTGATGGATCGCATACTCATGTTCGTATTGACGTCTGGCGTTAACGCCGTCCAAAGGGATGACGACATCATAACGGTAAATTCGCGCCCCGGTCGTCGCCGTATAGAGCACGGCAAAATTGGTCGCCGAGCCGACGATAACTAGAGCCCGGCAATTTGATTTGTCCAACTCCGCCTTGAGCTCGCCGCCCATGAATTTGTCGAACGCGTCGGGATATAAAACCGGTTCGCTTTGACGCCGCTTGAGCGGTGCCGCGACTTCGCCCATCGTTGTCCCTTTACCGGCGGCGGAGATGGTGTAGAGAATCGGCACGGAAGTTTTTCTCGCCCTTTCGAGAAATTCTGCCAGTGGTTCCATCAATCGCGCGCAAACCTCATTGGGGTTTTCGCACCGCACACTCAAATCCAGCACGACGATTGCCGTCCTTTTGCTATCCAATTTCAGCTGCTCGGGCTCTGGCCGATTAGGCCCTTCCTGCGTCATCTGGATGCTCCTCGACAAAATCAGTATCCAAAAGCACGGCGCATGACGGGCAGCAAATCTGCCGGAGCAGATAATCGCCGCTCAAGACTGACATCAATCCACCGGCTTTAGTCGGCGGCAAAAGTCGAACCTTGCCGAACCGGCGCCAATCCTGATCGGCGCGGCAGAAGCGATACTCACACTTGCCGCAGTGGATCCACTCAACGCCGTCCACGACCGCGACCGCCAAATTCTCCCGTAGAGGATGAGTCATTCTTATGCCCGCAATCGCTCACGCTTCAAATCCGCACGCAGTTTCTGTGTCGCGGCAACATCCAGCGTGGGCACCGCGCCATCGATCACCACGCCGTAAATTTCTCGCGCCTCTTCGTGCGAAACAATGCCGGCTTCAACATCGTTCAATACGCGTTCAGGCTCACGTTCCAACGGATCGCCGTAGCCGCCGCCGCTCGACATGCGCATATAAAGAACGTCATTCTTGCCAATATCAAACTCGCAATAGGGTAAGAGCTTGCTCGTGCCGCCGAGCTCTGCTAACTGGTCCGGTGAATTATTTTCCGCGATGGTTTCTTCGACCCGGGCACCCTCCGTCAGCATGAGCAGACTCGGTGCGCCGGGATAACCACCAAACATTCCTTGGCCGGAATTTCTGAGCCCCGCCACTCCCAGCGCGACGCCTTTGATTTTTCCCTCGGGCGCATCGTGAACCGTCAGCGCCGATTCACCGCCGGTGCCGCCGCGAAACTTGCCCGCCCCGGCGCCGCCTTTGGTGTTGCGCCGGAAGAGATAGAGCAATGGAAAGTTGGCTTCGAGCCACTCGATGTTGTGGCAGCTAAGCCCGCGCCCCGTATCGTCGCCATCTTTGTAAGAACGCCCACCGGTGCCGTCCAGCGCGCCTTCGGAAAGCGTCGAGACGTAATACTTGCCATGCTGATTGACGCCAGCGTGGCGCGCCAATCGGTGGCCGGCGTTGAGCGCCATCACCTCGCCCCGCCACTTTTCGCTGGTGGCGAGCATCTGCATGATTGCCGAGTTAGCGACGAACTTTACCGTCGCGCCGCCCGACGTCGTGTTCAGTGACACCGGCGCGGGCGGAGTCGGATTCACCACCGTCCCTGGAGGCGCGACTACTTCAATGGCTTTCAGCGCGCCATGGTTTTTAGGCAGATCATACGCCAGAGTGCACAGGATCGCTTCATAACAGGCGCCAAAGGTCGCGTGATACGGCAAGTTGATGCCCTTCTTCGCTTGCGGGCTGCTGCCGGTGAAGTCGAAAAACAAGCGGTCGTCTTTTTTGTTGAGAGTGACATAAACTTTCCAAGTGTCGCCGGCCTGAATGCTGCCGCTATCGCTCCAGGTGCCGTCCGGGATTTCCGCAATGCGCTTTCTCAGAATCGTTTCCGAATAATGCAACATCTCCTGCGATACCGCAGTCACCAGCTCGGGGCCGAACTGTTCGAACAGCGCCTGCATCCGCGATTTGGCGACGTTGTTCGCCGCGATCTCGCACTTGAGATCGAGCCCAACCATCACCGGTTGGCGGGTCATATTGATGAAGGCGTCGAAAAGATCTTTGCGCAACTCGCCCCGATCGACCAATTTGATGCCGGGGATACGGATCCCTTCGTGGCATATTTCCGTCGCGCCGGGAGAGTTGCCGCCGGGCGACATGGCGCCGATATCCATCACATGGACAAAGGTCGCGCTCCAGCCCATCAGTTTGCCGCGAAAGTGAATCGGCGAAATCATGTAGACATCCGACTGATGGATCGCCGCCAGATAAGGATCGTTCAGCAGAAATATGTCGTCCGGGTTGATGCCGCTGCTATTCTCGAATCGCTCGATGATTCTTTTCACGGCAAAACCGGCGCAGGCGACATGCCAGCCCATGGAATCGCCGGCCGACAGCACGTCGCCATTGGCGAGATAAAGCGACGCCATGTAGTCGTGCATCTGGGTTGTGTTCACGGTGCCGCCGACGCGCTCTAGCGCCGTGCCCATCTCCTTGGCGATTTGATAGAGCCGATGCGACAGGATCTCGAAAGTGATCGGGTCGACGCTGCTGACAATCGGGTTTACTGCCATGCTTTTAAACTCCTAAATGGATTCTGATGTTGCGATACTGGTCCATGACGGCGCGGTCGCGTGGATTGACCACGACCGTGGTCACCGGAGTTTCGATAATGACCGGACCGAAGAGCTCGACCCCCGGATCCATCCTGGTAAAATCGTAAACGCGTGTGGAAACGAATTTCCGCTCCTCTTCGAAATAGACCTCACGCTCGCCCTTGAGTGCCCGTGCTCCATTCGATTCATGCAACGGCTCCGCCTTGATATCGGGCTTTTTTAGCAAACCGTTGGCAGTGAGCCGAAAGGTCAAGATTTCCTTTCCCGCTTCACGGTAGCCCGATCCTTGGCCAAAAGCTTTTTCGTACATCTCGTCAAACCGCGCGCAAAGCTCTTCTAGATCCGTTTCCGTGATCGCCGCCGCCCCGGGCGTGAACGGCACGTTGAGCTCATGAACTTGGTAACGATAACGCATGTCGACGCTACGGCTGGCGTGAATATCTGTTTCGCTGAAACCCGCGGCGTTGAGATCCTTGAGTGCCCGCTGCAACAAGCCGGCGAAGTTTTCGTTGACCCGCGCCGGCACCACCGGCACAACGACATGATCCGACTTGCCGTACTCGTACACCACGTCGGAGCTGATCAGTCCGGTCGCGCCGTGCACGGACGCGGTCAAAGGTATGACCACTTGCCGAATACCCAGCTCCGCGGCATACCGGCTGGCATGCACGGGCGCCGCGCCGCCAAAGGCGAATAGGACGAAGTTGCGCGGATCGTGCCCTTTCTCGACCGTCGCTTTGCGAATCAGATCGCTCATGTGTGAATTAGCGATGCGATAAATGCCGCTGGCGGCTTCCACTTCGCTCATCTTCAGCGGCTCGGCGATTTTTTCGCGTATTGCGTTCAGCGTTTTCGCTTTATTTAACTTCATGCGGCCGCCGAGGAAATAGGTTTCGTTGAGATAGCCCAAAACCAGATCGGCATCGGATACCGTCGGCTCGGTACCGCCGAGATCGTAACAGACGGGTCCCGGCGACGCGCCCGCGCCCCGCGGCCCGACTTTGAGCAAACCGGTTTCCGGATCGATCCAGGCGATGCTGCCGCCGCCGGCGCCGATGGATTCGACCCAGATTTTGGTCGAGAGAATGCTGTAGCGCAAGATGACCGGTTTGTAGTCGCGCTCGATGACGCCGTCGCGGACAACACTGACTTTGAAGGTCGTGCCGCCCATATCGGTGGCGAGAATATTCTTTTCTCCGATATGCTCGCCTAAAAAACGCGTGCCGACGATGCCCGCTGCCGGGCCGGACTCGATGACCCCGACAGCGTTCTTGCAGGTCGCCTCGATGCCCAACACCCCGCCGTATGCTTGCATGATCAGCGCCTCACGCTTGAGCCCCTTGCTTTTGAGAATGCTCTGCAGGTTTTGCAGATAACTGGAGATTTTAGGACCGATGTAGGCATTGAACACCGTGGTGGCGGCGCGCTCGTACTCGCCGAGATACGGCGCGACTTCACTGGAGAGCGTAAAGAAGAGCTTGGGATATTTTCTCGTCAAAATTTCCGCCAGTAGCTTTTCGTGGGCGTCGTTCACGATCGACCAAAGAAAGCAGACGGCGATAGATTCCACGCCTTTAGACACCAATCGGTCGATGGCTTGTTCCGCGGCTTCGACATTGAGCCGAATCAGCTCCTTGCCCTTGTAATCGATCCGCTCCGGCACTTCTTCGACTAATTTGCGCGGCACGAACGGCTTAGGCTTGTCGAGGGCCGAGCGGTGGGCGATTTCGTTTTCGGTAAGGCCTTCAGCGATCTTACCGCGCATCATGTGCAAACTGTCGCCGAACCCCTGGGTCATAATCAGCCCGGTCTTAGCGCCCGCCCGCGTGATCAGGGTGTTATCGCCGATCGTGCAGGCGTGGAAAAATAACCGCGTCGCGCTCAACAATTCGTCGGCGCTTCCGAGGCCGAGATTTTGCGCGGCGTCCGCGGTCGCGTTCATTGCCCCCTGGGAAAAATCCGCCGGCGTCGATAGCGACTTGCCGATCGTCACTCGACCTTCTTCATCGACCACGACGCAATCGGTAAATGTCCCGCCGATATCTACGCCCACAACGTAATTCATGCTGTCGTTTACCGTGCTGCCTTGACCCCAATGACCATTAACAACCTATGTCTTTGCGTGTTGTGTCGCCTTGCGTGTAGGGGCGACCGGCCGGTCGCCCTTCCTTACACATTAACACCCGTAACCATCCCGACACTTGATGCCCAGTTCTCTCTGTGCTTCGCGCAAGAAACTGACGTCGGCGACCTGGGAGATCGCCACCTTGTCAGGGTCGATGCCCAAACGAGGCGCCGTCTGTTGCAAGAAAATCCTCATGCCTTTTTCCGTGAAACCACCCGGATCGTTGGGATACATAAACTGGAGCACCTGCGTCGTTGCTTCACGAGCAATATCCAAATTGAGCTTTAGGTCCCTCGCTGCGATCTGCGCCGCCTCGTCGGGCCGTTGGCGAATCAACAACATCGCCTTGAGATGCGCCCGTAGCCAACGCTTGATCAGATCCGGATTTTCCCGGATGAGTTTTTCATTGACAGCGGTTCCCGAGAACGGCACCGGAAACACATCGCCGGAATGGATCAAGATGCGATATCCCTTGCGCACCAGCTCAGCGGCGATATCGGGGTTATTCGCCGCGGCGGCGACCTGTCCCTGGTCCATCGCGATCATCCGAGCTTTCGCATCGCCAATCGCGATGAACTTGACGTCACGAACCGGATCGAGGCCGAGCTTGGCAAGGATCAAACGCGTGGCCATATCGTTGGTCGCGCCAGGGCTCGAGATCGCGATGGTCTTTCCTTTCAGGTCGTCAGCCGTGCGAATCTCCGGCCGCACGGTGAACTGAAATGTCGACGTATTGTAGATGAAGTAGATCGCTTTCAACGGCGCGCCGCGCAGCGTCGCGGTGATTGACGGGCCGGCAACACCAAAATGCACCTCGTTAGCGATCAGCGCCGGCACCGATAGGCGCGAGTTGATGACGATCACCTTGAGATCAAGCCGCTCGTCGGTAAAAAATCGCTTGGCACGGGCAACGTACGTCGGCAAGTAGCCGAAATCCGGCGTCGAGATCGCCTGATAGGCCGGAATCAAGTTCTTTGCGGGCTGCGCAAAACACATGCTCGGACCAAAAACTGAAAGCGAAAAAAGCATCGTGACCAGGAGATGCCGCATCATTTCGCTCCCGGAAATATTTCAAGATACTTTTTACCCAGCGCCGCATAGCGCCGGCCGATATCGAGGGCATCGGGCATCCGCACATCCAGGCCTATCAATGACTGAGTCTCGCGCGCCGGCACTTTAGGATGCGCCGGCATACGGTCTTGGGCGGCGAGAATTTTCTGCCCCTCTTCGGCAAGCAGATAATCGATCAGCAGGGCGGCAGCATGCGGATGCGGCGCCGTGCGCGTCATAAAGAGAAAGCTCGGGCGCAAGAATAAGGGTCGCACCGGCGCGAACCACACCGGCGCGCCTTGCTGAGACATGCTTAGTACCGTGTTCAAGTTCGTTTCGACCGCGAGATCGTACTCCCCGGCCGCCACCAACTGGGTGAGCAAACGCCGACCGTGCACATGGTGCAAGTTTTGCTCGTTGAGCCCGCGCATTAATTTCATCGTGGCGTCATCGCCCATATGCTGCAGCACTGCGCCAAACCAGTAATACGACTGGCTATCCATCGCGAGCTTGCTCTTCCAGCGCGGGCGGAGGAGATCTTCCAGTCGCCGCGGAGTGTCGTCCTTATGAACCAACCGCGTATTATAGGCCGGCACGAGAACGTTGATGAGGACTACGTGCCAAACATTTTCTTTGTCGCGAAACGATTCCGGATAAGCTTCGCGCTGCGGTGAGCGGTAGCGCGCCATGACGCCCCTGTCGATCAGCACCAGAATGCCGAGCTCGCCGCTCATGATCACGTCAGCCGCCAACTTCCCGGCGCGGGCCTCGGAGTCGACGCGCGCGATAATCGACGCGCCGGAAAAGCGCCCCACCTGCGCATTGACGCCGGGATATTTTTTCGTGAAGCCGGCGGTCAGCGCGCTGGCGACAATCTGATCCAGATTAAGATAAATGATCGCTTCGCCTTCGGCCCGCGCGCCTTCAACCAGCCGCGCCTGCCTTTCCGCGGCTGGCAAGGAATCCAGCACGGCGATTTTTGACTCAGCGATCTGCGCGGCGCTGCGGTGGTGCGTGCATACGAATAAACCGAGCAGCACGAGAAGAAAAATCAGGTGGCGGCCCATAGTTCGGCGCTACTTGTACCACCTTTTGAGATTTTTGAGATAAACGCCGAAGCCCAGCGCCACGATAAGATACAAACCGCTGCGCCACGCCGCCCAGCTGTCGCCCTTTGAATAGTTCCCGAATTCCCAAAAAGCAAAGAAAACAAAAAACACCACGGCGCTGCTAATGAGGATCTTATGGGCAGTCAAAAGTCTCATCCGACCATCAACGCGCAGGCGCCGGCTGCAACACCAGCACCGGCTGACTATCGTAGCGCACAAAGTAGAGATAATAGAGAGCAAACGCCGTCGCCAACACGCCGCCGCCGATTAAGTAAGCGCTTTGCCAATCGCCCATGGCCATCAATGGCCCAGCTAATCCGGCGCCGATCCCCATGGGAAACTCGACGAACGCGTGCATGATGCCGTTGGTCGTGCCGCGCTCCCGCTCTTTTACGACCTCCATGGCAAACAGACTATAGACCGGATCGGAAATTCCCTTGTTCGGATACGGTCCGCCGACGAGAAGAATCGTGATCACGTAAAGTACACCGGCCCACAGGATATTTTGTGACATTCCCAAGAGAACCAGGGCTGGAATGCCGAGCAGCTTCACCAGGGTCACGGTGCGAACTCGCCCCCAGCGCTGGACGATCAACGGTGTAAATAACGTGAGCAGCGCGGAAGCAATGGAACCCACGGCGAAGATCATGCCGATCTGCGTCGTCGTCGCGTTGAGATGTTGGTCGAAGAAAAGATTATAGAACGGCGCCGAAAAACCCATGGCGAAGCCGACCAAACCCTCAGTCATCGCCAGCATGCCGATGCGCCCATAGCTCTCGATGCCCTTGACCCAGCGGCGAATGTCGATGGGTTTCCATTCCTCGCGAATTAAATAGATGGGAATCACCGAGCACAGCATGATCGGAACAGCACAGAGCAACGCACCGCGAAGAGCCGGCGCGCTCTCGGGGCTCACGTGAAAAAGCGACGCGAACAATAACGGCAACAAGCCGCCGGCCAGGTTACCGCCGCTCGCCGCGCCTACTTGGATGCCGCCGTTGAGGCTGAAGAGATGCACTCGCTCATCTTCCCGGCTTTGCTCCACCATGAACGGCGGCCCAACGATGGCATGGCCGCCTTCGAATAGTCCGATAATACCGGCGAGAACCAGTAGCAATGTTGGATCGGTGACGAAAATGACCGTTGTGGTGGCGAGCAAATTGCCGCTGTAGCCGATCAAGAAAACCCGTCGCCGTCCAAATAAGTCGGAAAGGATGCCGGAGGGAATGACGGATAGGCCGTGACAGGTCCAATTGATCGCAGCAAATTGAGCAACAAAAAACATGTCGAAGCCGACGGCAAGCAGGTAGAGATTGAACAGCAGGCGGAGCAAGCTCACCGACAACCCGCTGAAGGGACTGCGCAGAAGGAGCAACCGGGCGTTGCGGCTGAATCCGCTAAAGCGCTCGCCGATGAGCCTGCCGTTCTTGGCCTGTCGAACCAAGACGAAGGCAATGACGAGCAGCACCGCGCCGCCAACGAGCCAAACCCATAACGGCACCGCGAGTTTCGCCCCGCTTGCGTCATTCTCGCCGTGCGCCCAGGCAAGAGAAGAAAGCAAGAGAGAGCAGAGACCGATGGTGTTTGCCCAGTGCCTCATCGCCTTTCCTCCTTAGCATCAAGAACTGAACGCATCATAGGACGAAGTTTTCCGGCTGTGCAAGTTATTTTAACCGCCGACATTTGCCGGCACCGCATCGACAGGGTAGGATCGCGCACAATCAGGAGGAGAAAAGATGAACAGAGAAACCGTTGCCACGGATAAAGCGCCGAAAGCGATCGGGCCCTACGAACAAGCGATCAAAGTCGGAGAATTTGTTTACACCGCTGGACAGATTCCCATCGATCCCAAGACGGGACATTTCGTCGAAGGTGGCATCGCAGCGCAAACGCGTCAGGTACTGGAAAATCTCAAATCCGTGCTGGAAGCCGCGGGCTCGTCGCTCGATCGCGTCGTCAAAGCCACGGTGTTTTTGAAAAACATGGCCGACTTTGCCGCCATGAATGAGGTCTATGCTGAATATCTCGGCAAAGCGAAACCGGCGCGCTCGACGGTCGCCGTGGCGGAATTGCCCCGCGGCGCACTCGTAGAGATCGACTTCGTTGCGTTCGTGTGAGGCCGGTTGATGATTTAATGAACGACCCGGCAGCAAACTGCGGGGCAAAAGACGTTAATGAGAATTTTCCCCGACTGTTGTCACCCCCGAATATATGAATCGGGGGTCCAGTCAGAGTTTTGCCTGGATTCCCGCTAGAAACATGCGGGAATGACGTACTTTGGTACAGGATTCGTTTTGCACAGCAGGCTGTGGAGAATCCAAACCCGTAGAGATTCAAACCCCGATCAGCATGCGCGCGAGCGTCTGGAGCACCAGTTTCACGGCATTTTTTACCGAGTCTTGGATGGTCTCGTTGCTCTCTTCTTCTCCGCGCGGATACGCGAACATTCCCTTGGTCCCCGTGACCACCCACGCCTTCGGATTTTGGATAACTTCGGTTAATTTCCCGGCAAGTTTAGCTTGGCCCATCTTGTTGGCGCGGACCTTTTGCTGCGCCGCTTTGAATTGAGTGAATTGGCCGCGATTGAGCCAAATACCGTCGCACTTTAAGCAGCGGCGAAGTTGAATGTCGGGTGGCAGAGCAGGATCTTTCGCAAAGAGCAGTTGTGCCGTGCATCTTGGACAGTAAAGTTGCCTTTTGTCGTCGATGGGCTGGAGCTCGCGAAGCAATCCTTCATCCGCGGGCTCCAATCGGGCCGCTTCCTCAGCTTGGATCGGAAACAGTTCCCACTTGTCACACCAGATGCCGCCGCATTTCGGGCATTGGTCTAAAACGATCAACTGCCCCGGATTGGCATGAGCCGTGACCTCGCGCATAGCCACTGCGCACTGCGGACAACTTAGCATGCTCTTTCCCTGGCTCCGTGAAAACCTTGAATCTTTGAACCTTGAACTTTTGAACTGGTCAACTCTGCGTCGCCGCCACAGGTATACCTGCCATCTGATAGAGCAACATGATGCGCCGGTGGATCGGCGGATGCGTCGTCAGCAAATTAGCCAGCCCGCCGTCGTGATCGTCGAGTCGCCGCCGCAGGGGATTGACGAAAAACAGATGAGCCGTGCCGCGGGTGGCTTTTTGAAACGCCATGCCGGCGTCGCGTATCTTCTCTAACGCTCGCGCTAACCCGCCCGGGTTGCGAGTGTATTGCGCCGCGGTGGCGTCGGCCAAGTATTCGCGCTGCCGCGACACGGCCATAGCGAGTATCTGGGCAAACAGCGGCGACAGCGCGATCAACAGCAACAGCGGAATAAAAAGTAACGGGCTTTTGCTTCCCAATCGCCGGCCGGAGCGCGAACTGTAGAAGCCACGCTGTCCCCAGTCGGCAAGAATAGCGATGCCGCCGACGAGAATGCTGACCAGAGTCATGAGCAAGACATCTTCGTTGCGAATATGCGACATCTCGTGCGCGATCACGCCCTGTGTTTCCTCTCTATCTAACAGGGTTAGCAGGCCGGTCGTCACGCAGATTGTCGAATTTTTCTCGTTGGTGCCCGTGGCGAAGGCGTTGGGCGCCGGATCGTAGATCACATAAACCTGGGGCATCGCCGATCCCGACGCCAAAGCCATTTCCGTGACGATATTGCGCAGTTCCCGGTGCTCGGGAATTTGCATATCGGGTTTTTCCGCGCCGACCGAGCCTAAGATGATACCGCTCCCGCCGTAATACGCGGTCAGCGTCATGAGCGTCGCCATACCGAGCGAGAATATCGTAGCGACAGGAAACGCCGGGCCAACTCGCGTGAACGCATCGAAATAAAGGTAATCGACAGCGCCACCAATGAACAGAAAAAATAAAATGAAAAAACCCACGATCGCGGCGCTCCAACGCTGATTGTGCGCTTGGCGGGCGGCGAAGTCGAGTAACTGCGGTGTATCCAGCGTTGGGCCCTTGGCTAACGCGTGAGGGTGAGATTCACTTTCGGCACCGCGGTCTCCGCGCCGGGCACCGAAAAGAATTCGCTCGGCTGAAACTTGAAAAAGCCGGCGAGCATGTTCGACGGGAAGACTTGCTGTTTGGTATTGTACTGCGTCACCAGGTCGTTGTAGTACTGGCGCGAGAAAGCGATCTGATTCTCTGTCGTCGTTAACTCTTCCTGCAAGTCCAAAACGTTTTTGCTGGCCTTGAGCTCCGGATAGTTTTCCATCAGCGCAAAAACTTTTCCCAACGACTGTGTCAACGCGGCCTGCGCTTCGGCAGATTCTTTCACTCCGGTGGCTGCCATCGCTTTGCTGCGCGCGTCGATCACTTTTTGCAGCGTATCCTGCTCGTACTGCATGTACCCTTTGACGGTTTCGACGAGATTTGGAATCAGATCGTAACGCCGCTTGAGCTGCACGTCGATTTGTCTCCAGGCGTTTTGAACCCGCAGCCTGAGCGCCGTCAGTGTGTTGTAAGTCGAGATGATCCAAATCCCGAGAACAAAAACGATTGCCCAGATAACAAAGATCATAAGGCGCGCGCCCCTCCCCATTCGTCGCGGAACAATATCGCGTTGGTGATGTCGCGTGCCCGCGCCACGCCGGTCATAACCATCACGCGCTGCATCTCTTCGGCCAAAATAGCGAATACTCTCGCGACACCGTCGGCGCCGAAAGCGCCAACGCCCCACGCAACCGGCCGCCCCGTAAGAACGGCCTTAGCGCCAAGCGCGAGCGCCTTGACGATATCGCCACCGCTTCGAATCCCGCTATCGAGTAGCACGGGAACTTTGCCGCCCGCGGCGTCAACAACTTCCGGTAGAGCTTCCAGGGCCGCGCGGTTGAAGTCTAGAATGCGGCCGCCGTGATTCGAAACCACCAACGCATCGGCGCCGGCGTTAATCGCCGCCCGTGCGTCATCCGCGCCCATGATGTCTTTGACCACGACCGGCAGGGAAACCTGTTGCTTCATCCATTCGATATCCTTGGTTGTCGACTTATGTCCTTTTCGCGGCTTGCCATCTTTTGTGGATAACGGCACTTCGTCGCCGATCTTTACCGGCTTGACGGTATCCATGGTAATGCCCACCGCGGCGAAGCCAAGATCTTCCGAAAGCTTGGCGTACTCGGAAACCTCTTCCTTGCCGCGATTCATGTAAGCCATAAACACGAGCGGCGATTTATCGGCATCGCGCCAATCTTTCGGACTGAACTTAGCCGCTTGGCTCACGAACATCATCGCTCCGGCCCGATCGGCGCCCTCGGCCACTTCGCGTTCCGCCTCCTTGCCGATCAAGCTAAAACTGCCCACCGGCGCAGTGATCGCCGGGATCGGCAGCGTGTGGTCGAAAAGTTCCACAGAAATGTCTGGGTCGGTCACGTCATGAAAAATCTTCTGGCGGAAAAGATACTGGCGAAACGCGCGCGGATTGCGGCGAAAAGTCGCCTTTGTTTCCGCCGCGCCATTGAAATGTTTCCATGCTTCCGCCGCTGCCTTGTGGCGCATGATCTCGCGCAGATCGCGGAGTCCCATCTGCTCGAGCGACTTTTCAGTCATAAGAGTCTCGCTTGCGATTCTTGCTTGATTCGTAAATCACCAACATCACTAATGCTTGCCTCGCCTATCCCTCTTAACCCTCGCCCGCTTGCGGGAGAGGGAAGGGTGAGGGCGAAGTTATCTCCCAGCAATTAGTCCCGGGATCGCGAAAACAAAAGGACGCGCCGGATTCGTTTTCCTGCAGCGGCAACAGCTCACCCACTCCGAGCTCTTTTCCCATCGCGCTGAATTCTCTATAGACATCCTTGACTGCGTCGTTCGACTCGACGGTCAGCGTGTTGCGAAAGTTTGGCGAGAAAACTTTGAATTCTTGGCGCTGGGCGCAGACGACGTAGGTTTTCGTGCTCGGGTGTTTGATGTAGATCACTTTGCTGCTGAACCGATGCACTTCCAAGTCCAGCACCTTCGTGTAGAAATCCCGGCTGGCATCTATGTCAGTTGCGACCAACGTTCCATGAGTAAATCCCTGCGGCACGTAGCCGCGCCCCGGAAAGCGTTCTTCGGGATAGACAGCCTCCCAATGGGGTTTTTTCACGCCGCCGAATTTCTGCGCCGCCGCTTCTTTGCGCGAAAAGTCCTCGTAACATTCGATTTCCCAGCCGTTGGTACCGGGTTCAACGAAGTAGCAAGAGTACGATCCATGACTCCACGTCGGTTTGCCGATGGCTCCGAGCTTGTACTGATCCTTGTGCGCCTTCAGATATTCGTACGCTTTGTCGACTTCCTCGGTGGTCATGACGCGCACGCCCCAGTGGTTGTGCATGGGTTTGGCAGGCGCGTCGGGGCCTGCGTCGTGGAGCACGAGCAGCCAGTGGCTATTGGGATGCTTTAATGTTACTCCGCCGGGTTTCTCGGCAATCCTCTCAAACGCCAATAAATCGGTCATCACCGCCATTGATTCTTGCAAATTGCGGCATTCCATGTGGGTCGCGGATAGCGCGATAGGTTTAACCATGACTTACCTCTCGAGTGGAAATGGGCTTCTGACGATGCGGCGGTTTAGCCTCGACGCATTTCGAGAAAATTTACAGCGGCGGCGCCGGGGTGTCAAACTGACTCACTCGCAACTCGCCTGCGAGTTTTATTCGATGAGCCTCACATCCGTCTTGACCCAAACAAGCCTTTTCCTTAGATTCGCCCAGCTTTCCGACGAGAAGAGGGAATGTGCAATCAAGCTGAGATACGTCGCACTGAGTTTCGCGTTCGTAACCCTTTATGCCCTTCACATCTGCGCAAGGGCGTTTCCGGAAACATTGAAAGATCCTGAATTCCTCGCCGACGCGCAGAAAGCAAA
>DASPXM010000375.1:0-42213 GCA_035637295.1 Verrucomicrobiia bacterium | reverse complement strand
AGAGATCGGGGAGAGGGTGGAGCTTCATTTCAGTGCAGTCGGCAACGCCGTTCAGCGGGTGGCAGACAATCCCACTCGCACGATGGCGCAGTCGCTGAGAGAGTTGGAGCGCAAATTTAAGAATCAAGAGTCCTGACCCCTCATCTCCTTCCTGACCCCTTATCTCCTGTGTGACCCCTCATCTCATTTCTCATCTCCTTTGACCCCTCATCTCCTGACCGGTGCGGACCAGCGTCCGACACCGCATGAAAAGAAAACAGGGGCGCGTTACCGAAAGATCACGCACTGTGCGAGAAGAGAAAAAGGGAAAAGAAGAAAATTCTTTTCACAGGAAATGTCTGTGCTTCTTGACCTGCCTGCTAATGGGTGACCCCAATCTTGTTTTCCCGATGGCGATTACACGGGGATACGACTTCAGCTTGGCTCGCGCCGCAGACCGCGAACTAACTCAAAGCGGTTAGCGTCCTTAATTATCCTCCAAACGTCAAACCGGAAGACTCGGCAGGCCGCTTCAAGCGGCGCAGCAACAAAACGCCGATCAGGAACAGCGCCGTCGACCCCAAGGATCCCACGACAAAAACAACTGGCAATTCCCGTCGCGTGGGCGATGAAGCCACCAACGGACGGACCCAAAATATTGCCGAGATCACCGGCTGCATTGTACACCCCCGAGCTGAGCCCGCGCCGCACCCGGCTTTCGGGAACGTCTTGCACCAATCCAACCGCATTGGCGACGACGACGATCGCACGCAACAAGCCCGACGCGACGTAGACGAGCAAAATCGCACCGAAGCCGCTGAACAGCGGCACGAGCATGAGGATCAACGACTGCAGCGGCAAGCCGAGGTAAGACAGGCCGCGATGGCCGACTTTATCGACCACGTGGCCGCTGATCGGACGAGTAACCGCGTTGCAACCGGCATAGGCGGCGCGAATGATGCCGATCTGGGTCAGGTTCATGCCCACGGCGAGCGCATAGAGGGAGATAAACACGCCGCCCATCTGATGCAGCAGATTGAGAAAAAGAGCGACAAGGACGACTGTGGCAAGCTCAGGTTCGAGCAGCACCCGAAATAATTCCTTCGACGTTAATTTATCGCCGCCTTTCCCTCTCACTTTGCTTTCGCGGCTGCCGCTCGGGCCGTGTAGGGACCAGAGTAATCCGACCGACACCAGCGACAACAATGCTCCCAACTGAAATGTCCAAGCATAGCCCCAATGGTCGGCGATCAGCCCGCCGCAAAAATTTCCCGTCGAATAGCCGAGCGCCAAGGTGCCAACGTAGTAGCCCATCGCGTGATTGCGATTTTCATCCGCCGCTAACGAGTCAACGTAAAACGCCATGTAAAGTGTCGTCACTGCGCCGTAAGCGAAGCCGTTCAGTGCTTGCACGAAGGCAAACGTCAAGCCGTCTGTGGCAAAACTGAAAAGATAATTGGTGACTCCCATGGCGAGAATTGCGCTCGACAAGAGCACGCGGGCACGCCCCTGACTGTACGCCACCCCACCGGCAGCCGCGAAATGAGCGCGAAAACGGGTCCCAAAGAAACGAGCGCGCCGATGAGTGCCACGGGGATGCGCATGTGATCAAGGTAGGGCGGAATCACCGTCGATGCCGAATTACTTTGTATCGTCACGGCGACGATCGGCACCAGGAGTCTTAACGTGCTGCGTTTCATATCCGTCCACTTATTCTCTAAAAACTGCGCGGGTTCAACCGAATTGGAAAAAAGACCTCTCTCTTGTTGCGATGGCGGACGGAATTCCTGAAGTGTCATTTCGAGCAAAGCGAGAAATCTTTCTCCATTGTAGTGATTAATTCGGAAGAGGCGGTACGCGACGGATCGCGTTTCGACATGTTAGACATTTGCCCGGCCTTCAGGTAAGGAAACGGCGGAGGAGATTTCTGCGATGGACTTAATTCGCTCGTGGATGTTCGTGCCAGGGCACCGGCAGAGAATGATTGACAAAGCTTTCGGGCTCAACGCCGATGCGATCATGTTGGATATCGAAGACGGCGTAGCACCGAATGAGAAAGACGCCGCGCGCAAAAACATCGCCGAATCATTGGGCCGTAAAAAAGCACCTGGCTCTCCCGCGCGCTACGTGCGCATCAATGCGATCGGCCATGCGCGCATGGACGCCGATCTAGAAGCCGTCATCCGGCCGGGGCTGGAAGGTCTCATATGTCCCAAGGTCGACACGCCGGACGAAGTGCACCAGATCGACGCGATTTTGAATGATCAAGAACCGAAAAAGAACTTGAAGAAAGGCAGCGTAAAACTCTTGATCGCCATCGAAAGCCCGAAGGGTTTGCTCAACGCGCCGGCGATCGCTGCCAGCTCAACTCGCGTTGCCGGATTACTATTCGGCGCCGAAGATTTTGGCCGGGAGATCGGCTTGCCGACCGTGCGCGAGGGCGAAGCGCGCGACCTTATCTACGCGCGCTCGTCCATGGTCATCGCTGCCGCATCGTCTCACGTGCAAGCCGTAGACGGCGTCTGGGTCGATCTGAACGACAGCCAGGGGCTCTTGGGATTTGCCAAACAGTCGCGCCAGCTCGGCTTTTCCGGTATGTCCTGCATTCACCCGTCACAGGTCGATGCGATCAATACGACATTTAGTCCGACCGCTGAAGAGATCGATTACTGCCAAAAAGTTTTGCAAGCTTTCGAAGAAGCGAACGCCCGCGGCGACGGCTCCATCGCCTTCGGCGGCCAGCTGATCGATCGGCCGATTGTCGAGCGCGCGCGGCGCACCATCGACATGGCCAGGTCATTAGGAATCTTAAAGTAGTCCGAGAAAGTCCACGTTGTGAGGAAGTGACGCAATGAAAGCCAGGATTGCTGCGCTATTCATGTTGGTTTGGTGCCTCAGCATCGGCGCTTCCGCGCCGGAGCAAATGCGGCCGCTGAAAATTGCCGACGGCGTTTACATGTTTGAAAATACTAGTGGCACCAGCAATGCTACTGTGGTCATCACCGACGAAGGTGTCGTGGTTTTTGATTTCAACATCCTTACTGCCGACCAAGTCCTGGCGGGACTGCGCAAGCTCACCGACAAAAAAGTTCGCTACCTGATCTCGTCGCACAGCGCCCTGGACCACGCTTCAGGCGGGTGGTATTTCCGCGACGACAAGCCCACCTACATTGCTACCAAAAACCAGGTACACGACCTCCAAATGCAAGAGTTAGCTGGTTTTAACGAGCGCAAGGAATCGAACGATCCCCGCAATGCTGCGTACAAAGGGAAAGAGCTGGTGAAGCCTGACATCGGTTTCGACGGTAACATGACGCTCTATTTCGGTGGGCTGACGTTTCAAATTACAGCCGAAGGCAGAGGCCACAGTACCGGCGACCTCACCGTTTATATTCCACAGAAGCGCGTGTTTCTCATGGGCGACCTTCTGGATACCGAAGTCCACCCTGGCCAAGGCGAATCCGGAGACATTTTCTATTCCAACGTCAAAGGTTGGATCGAAATTCTTGACCGCATCATGGCGCGTCACTTACCGGTCGACACCTATGTGCCAGGCCACGGGCCCGTGCATATCGAACGCGGTGTCAAAGATCTCGAGGAACAAAAACGTTATTTCATTGTGATGCGTGACGAAGTCGCCAAGATGATCACCACCGGCAAGAGTCTGGCGCAAATTGAAAAAGAAATTAAAGTGCCGCAAGAATTCGCACACTATAAGCGCCCCGATAGACTGAGACCATTCATCAAGCTGTACTACAATCAGCTCATGGAAACGGGTTATTAGCCTGAAGAATCGTCCAAAGGAGAAACCGGATGAAAACCATCGCCGGAGCGTTACTCGCCAGCCTCACTCTAGCAAGTGCCGGTTGGACCCAGAGCAAAATGTCGATAGAGCAGCTGGCCACGTACAACAAGCCGGACCGTGAGAAGATGCTTTACACCGGCGCCAAGGCCGAGGGAAAGATTACCTGGTACACATCGCTAGCCGGCGAATCGTACAAACATCTCTACGGCGCATTCGAAGCCAGGTATCCCGGGGTTAAAGTTGAAACTTACCGTGCCACCCGCCAAGAAATGGGCGCGCGTATTCTGGCCGAGGCGCAAGCGCAACGCCATATTGTCGACACATTGGAAACCACCATTCCGCTTCTCAAGCTTCTCAAAGACAACAACATGTTGGTGCCGTACCATTTCTCCGCTCAAGCAAAATATCCGGACAACGTGAAAGAAAAAGGCCCCAAAGGTTTAGTATTCTGGGCCATCGACCGGGAGTCGCATATCGGTCTCGCCTACAACAAGAATGCCATTCCGGAGAAGCTAGCGCCGAAAAATTACGAAGGACTATTGCGACCGGAGTTGAAAGATAAGATCGCTTTCGCAGGCAGTGACACGGGGGTGACTGTCGTGGGCGCGATGCTCAAGTTCAAAGGCGAAGAATACGTCAAAAAACTCAAACCTCTCGGACCGGCAATACATAACGTCTCGGGGCGAGCCTTACTCGACCTGGTAATCTCTGGCGAAGTCGGCGTATCGCCGACCACGTTCCGCAACCACGTCGAGGTATCGTTGAAACTCGGCGCCCCGATTGCGTGGATCCCGATGGACGTCGTTCCGTCCAACTCCGGCTCGACGGCAGTCTCGGCGAAAGCGCCGCATCCACATGCCGCGTTGCTGATGGCCGAATTTATCCTCGGTGAGGGAGGACAGAAAGTGCTCGAGCAGTACGAATACGGCAATCCCACGAAGGATTATGGTTTCAAGCGTTGGTATCCCGAGCAGGGGCTAACGGCAGAGCAGATCGATAAGCTCGAAGAGAAGTGGAGAAATACGCTTCGCGATTTAACCAGACGGTCGTCTTTTTAGCTTAGTGTGACAGACAAATGCCATCCTGAGACTTAAGCCAAAGGATGACATTGCAGCAAATTCTACTAACAGGGGAAGAGAGACGTTTTCTTAGGATCGATTGAATCCGAGCAAGGAACGGTTGCAACCGTTCCTTGATTTGCGAACTTTGCTTTCTTTGCGGTGGGAAATACCTATTGCCCTTCTTTCCCAACCGGCGCGGCTCCCTGCCAATGGCCGACGTCGATGATGATGTCCTCGGGGCCGACAAATTTGTCTTCGTAGTAGGCCGTACCCAAATTGAGCGTTCCGGCTTTCTTAGCGCCAGCCGCTTCCATCATACGAAACTGCTCTTGATCATTCTCAGCCGAAAAACCGATGTGGTCGATGCCTGGCTGTTTGGTCGGCTCGCCGTCCGGTGTGCCCGCTCGCAGCGGCAGGACGGTTATATTAACCGATCCATCGCTCAGATCAATGGCGTTGTTCTTACGCTTTTGAATCAATTTCATGCCCATGGCGTCGACGAAAAACTTGGCCATAGCATCCACGTCTACTGCGCGATATGCGATATGTCGAATCTTTGCCATGCTAGCCTCCTTTGATTGTTAACCGCCGTAAAAAACTTTGTCGCCGAGATCTTTGAGTGTGAGCGTAACGTCATCCGGCCGGCCGCTCGGCTGCGTCCCCACGCCGGCGTCCTTCACTTCGCCGACAAAGATGGAGTGGTCGCCCTTTTCAATCGTGTCGACGAGCGCGCATTCGACAAAGGCCGGCGCCTTTTCAAGAATCGGCGCACCGAGCGTTCCCTTGCGGAACGGCTCGCCGCCGATCGAATTCCCTTCGCGCTCGAGCGGTTTGAAAAATGTGAACGCCTGGCCTTTTTGATCTTTGCCGAGAATGTTGAGGGCGAACGTCTTCGATTCTTTAATAATCGCGTGGGCGCCGGAATCGGCTTTCACACCGACCACGACGAGCGGCGGTTGAAATGCCGTCTGAGTCACCCAATTGACTGTCGCGGCGGCTACCTTGCCGGCTTTGTCTTCCGCAGTTAATACATACAAGCCATAGGGAATCATTCGTAACGCGGTTTTTTTTGCATCAGCATCCATCTCGCATTCTCCCTTGATCTGGATTTGGCGCGGCGTTTTCCGCCTCGGTGAATCGATTCTATGGGAGGGATTACGAAGCGTCAACAGGGAACTGGTACTTTGTTAGGGAAGCACTTCAGGCTCTCCACTTGCCCTCACCCGGCTTGCACAAAAGCACTCTTCTGAGTAGTTTTCCCCCTCAAACGCGAAAGGCCAAGGTCACATAGACATTGCTCTGGCACTCAAAATCGCCGACTTCGCTCATGCCCAGACCGTCTACGTGCGCTTGCAAAGAATGGGGATTACTCCGCGAAACGAAGGCCACGCCGATTTCGAATTGGTCGGCCAAGTTCTTTTTCTGCGCTTCGAAAAGCCCGCGCAGCAAGCCTCGACCACGGAACTCGCGAGCGATGCACACGGGACCGTAGATGTAGCTGTTGAACGAACTCAGAGGGCGGCCCTCAAAGGTCATGCGATCGTAAGATGCCAGCATCTTCGCAATGACCGGCGACCCAGTTTCGAATTCGTTCCGAAACGCGCAAACAAATCCTACAATCTGATCATCAATGGCGGCGACGATCGTGCCAAGATCCTCCGCGATCTGAGCAGTTTGCTCCGGCGTAAATTCCGCGGAGAGAAACCCCGTCTTGCGTTCCTCTTCGGAAAGATTCGCGATGTAATTGGCGGACTGGAGTTTAAGTATAGCCGCGCAATCTCCGGGAAGAGTCCGTCTGAATTCCTTAGAAATCGCCGTAGACATCATAGTGACGATTCTGTCTGGTGACCCTTTTGGCACGTGGGTCACGAAATGGATCCATCAGCCAGAAAAAAAAGCCGAGTACAATACCCCCGGCGAGCTTGGCCAACAAATTTGCCGCAACCAAAAACCAATTATTTTCGGAAGATTTTTGGTAGTCGCCAATCAGTTTGACGATCTCAAACACGTCAACCGAAAGGACCACGAAAATCCCCAAAAGACAGCACGTCATAACAGACCACCAGTGTGCAATTCGGGCAACTAAGAATATCACTGTGGCAACGAGGACAAGAATCCACAGTTTGTGGCTTAGCGGGTCGACATCCAATAACTCGTTAGCGCCAACCAGCCAGGTAACGAGTTTCCCAGTTACAAGAACAGACGCTAGTGGACTTATGAACATCACGAGAGCAAGCCGTCGATAGTTCATAGGTCAAAATATCCGCTGGGGCAAAAGCGTTAGGGTTCTCGTCACTCCCGACGGCGTTCATCGAGATATTTCTTGAATTCGTGCTTTCTGATACCAAAAAAGTTGTGCTCTTTTCTTTAACGAGCACTCGCTGACCGGGACGATAATCAATCTTTCCAGCGCTGCTTGCTCGCACGGTGTCACCGCTGTCGAGTTGCACGGTCAGGTAGGCCACTGAGGCCCCTGCCTTCACATCAGTCCGATCGTTCACCACTGTGCCTGACAAGTCGATGGATTGAATCGTAATATGCCGCAGCGTCAGCGCCCCGTACACGAGGGCAGCGCAAATGACGAAGAAACCGATCTTCCACCCTAGCGACAGTTGTTCCCGGATGAGAAGGAAATTCAGTATCTCTCGGTACAAACGCATCAAGCTCTGGAGAACTTCAGTGGTATTTACCGAGGCGCTGGCCGACTTCCGCCGGCAGGCGAACGACCTCCACCGATAGCGCCCTTGAACATTTCCGCGAAAAAGCCGCCGAGAGCGCCGGCAGGTACCGCCGCGGCAAATGAGAGAGCCATGAACCACTCGGGCGCCTCGCCTAGCATGTCGGCGGATTGCATGAACAATCCAAGAATGATGGACCCGATGCCAACCAGGGCGCCATGCTTCATCTCCAATGTGCCGGCCTTGTAGCCCGCGTAGAAACCGCCGATCACGGTGCCCAGCGAACCGAGCAACAGACTCGCCATCAAACCTTCGCTGGAACTCCAATATTGAGATAAGGCGTCTTCAGCGGCGTCACCTTGTGCTGCCAACTCTTTAGCAATGAAAAATGAATAATACAGAGTCGTCAGCACAATGGACGCGATCGTATCCACGATCACACCGCCAATGATGGGCCTAAACTGGATTCCGGTAAAGAATCCCGTCGGCTCGATTGGCGAAGGTGGCGTGGTCGAATGCCGAGGATCGTACTGCATTTAGTCGTGTAATAACCGCGCAATCACGGTTGTATATTAAAGTCGTGTACAGCTTTACCGATGGTATCTATCAGGAGCGCTGATGCCAACATTACAGAAAATCTTAAAACCGGACGTTTCGCCGAAACGCCATAGGTTTTGGCTGGCGCTAATTCGATCCCGCCTCTGCTCACGCCTTTTTCCAACGTGGCACTTTGTTGCGGTTGGGAATGCCATCACCCAGCAGCGTTCGTCCACCCAGCGGAAAACCTTTTGGTGGAACCGCTCCTAGCACCATATACACAACATCTTTTTTAGAATCGTTGCCAAGCGCCCGCCAGACTCTCGGGCCGACCCGCACTATCGTTCCCTCGGGCATCTTGATCCTTTTCCCATCGAGGATAATCGTACCGTCTCCCTTGAGTGCCATGAAAACCTCTTCCTGCACTTTGTGACGATGCACGTAGGTCGCGCTTCCCCCGGTTTGCAGCGCACGAAGCTAAAGCCAACGCCCTTGCATCCCATCGGGCGAGACATAAACTCCTTCTCTTTGACCTTGTCTAGCGGCATAAATGCCTTTGAATACCCTGCTGGCATGATCGCCTCCCGTAGCTTAGTTCAGTCGGTAGCGTTAAGCTTCCTGACCATGCGGCAACTTATCCGTAGTTGACTTGGCAAGTACCATAGGGAAAAGTACGTCTCGACGAATAAAAAGGCAACCGATTGTCATCATGTTTTATCGCTTTGGATACGAAGCAGAATTTTATCCGGCGTTGAGCCGGGTACCGCTCCATGCGCGTATGAAGCTCGACCTAACCGGGATTAAAATATCACTCAAGGATTGGCTCGCGCTCAGCGTCGAAGAACGGACCGTCCTCTGTCATCTGCCGATCGATACCGACGACGAGAGACAGGCGTTTTGTTCTTACCTCGATTTCCTTTCCAACAAATATCGTGGCACGCCGGTGACAACGACCGACGTTATGAACAGCTCACTCTGGGACCCGTCGGAGGTACCGGACCCGGTGTTGCAAAAAAGCGCCGGAATATCTCCTGCAATAACCCTTACTGAATGGACCCGTTGGCAAGACCATGAGCGGTATGCTTTGTACAAGACAGCGGTTTCCAAGAGCCAACCTGAAGCCTTCGAAAGTATTCTCAATGAGCTGCGTAGCGCTAAGAATTGCGCTCAAAACTGATGGCTAACCCAAAATCCAACGACAGCCGGCTTTCACGCCTTGTCCCTTTCGGTTTGATTGGGCAAACCAAACCGCATCATTTTCGGGAGATGCTCGGCGTCTTGTGGGAAAACCGAAAGGAGCTGCCTTACGCGTGGGAAGTTCTTAATCACGGAGTCTGCGATGGCTGCTCCCTCGGTCCTTACGGCCTAAAAGATAACGTGCTCGATGGTGTGCATCTGTGCATGACGGGACTGAAATTACTCAAGTTAAATACGATGAGCGCGCTCGACATGTCGGTCATGAGCGATGTGAATCGCCTGCGAAACCTGCAGCCGGAGCGACTGCGCTCGCTTGGACGTTTGCCGTACCCGATGATTCGCCGCAAAGGTGAACGCGGGTTTTCGCGCGTTTCGTGGCAAGAGGCGCTCGACGTGGTATGTAAGTCGATCCATAATGTGGCGCCGCACGAAATGGGCTTCTTTGCCACTTCGCGCAGACTCACCAACGAAGTTTATTACGTATTTCAGAAACTCGCGCGCGTGCTCGGCACCAACAACGTCGATCTCTGCTCCCGCCTTTGCCATGCGGCTAGCGTTTCCGGCTTGAAACTGACGCTCGGCATCGGCGCGGCAACCTGCTCGTTAGCGGATTTTATCGGCACCGATCTGCTGGTCATTTTCGGCTCCGACCTCGCCAACAACCAGCCGGTTACGACCAAATACATGCACTACGCCAAGAAGGCCGGCACACGCATTCTCGTTGTCAATCCGATGCGCGAATACGGCCTGGAGCGCTATTGGGGGCCTTCGTTCACGACGAGCGCGCTGTTCGGCACCAAACTCATGGATGAATTTTTTCAAGTGCGGGTCGGTGGCGATATCGCCTTCATCAACGGCGTACTGAAGGCGCTGATCGCATTGGACCGCATTGATCAGGAGTTTGTCGACAAACACACGGCAGGATTCGCCGAGCTCAAAGCTACGCTGGAGCAACAATCCTGGGAAATGTTGGAGCAGCGCTCCGGGCTTTCACGCGGCGAAATGCAACAGTTCGCCGTTGTATACGCGCGAGCGCGCACCGCAGTGATCGTCTACAGCATTGGCTTCACGCAGCACAAATTCGGCGTCGATAATGTCAAGGCGATTGTCAATCTCGCTCTCTCTCGCGGCATCTTGGGCCGCGAGAAGTGTGGCATCATGCCGATCCGCGGCCATAGCGGAGTGCAAGGAGGAGGCGAGTGCGGCTCGGAGCCCGATAAGTTTCCCGGCGGATTTTCCGTCAACGACGACACCGCCCGCCGTTTCTCCAATCTCTGGCATCACCCGGTTCCGTCCAATCCGGGTTTGAAAGTCGTGCAGATGATCGAAGCCGCGCATCGCGGCGAGATCAAGTTTCTTTATTCCATCGGCGGAAACCTACTTGAGGCCATGCCCGACCCGAGATTCATCGCAGACGCATTGGCCAAGGTGCCCTTGCGTGTGCACCAGGATATTGTACTCAACACCTCGATGCTGCTCGACCCCGACGACGCCGTGGTGATCCTTCCAGGGCAAACCCGTTACGAGCAACGCAGCGGCGGCACTTCGACGAGCACCGAACGAAGAATTCGCTTGACTCCGGAGATTCCCGGTCATCGCATCGGCGAGACCAAGCCCGAGTGGGAAATTCCGGTTTTAATCGGGCGTAAATCGATGCCCAACAACGACAAACTCTTCCCATTTAACGACACACAAGCCATCCGCGAAGAAATGGCCCGCGTCATACCGATTTACCAAGGCATCGAGAAGTTGCACAAAGAGGGCGACCAGTTCCAATGGGGCGGCCCCTATCTCTACAAAGACGGCTTCACGGCGATGCCCGGCAGCCGCGCGCTTTTCACCGTGCTCGATCCACCGGACCACAGAGCAGCGGACGGTAAATTTTATCTAGCCACAAGGCACGGCAAACAGTTCAACAGCATGACCTTCGGTACAACTGATCGCCTCACGGGAACTGAGAGGCGCGATATCATTTTAATTTCGGCCGAAGACGCCGAGCGATTGGGGTTTGAGAACGGCGCGATGGCGACGCTCCGCTCGAACACTGGCGCCATGAACGGGATCATCCGAATTGCTCCGGTCAAACCCGGCACCCTGCAAGCTTATTGGCCGGAAGCGAACGTGCTTATTTCGCGCAGAACCGACGCGATCTCAGACGAACCCGATTACAACACCGAAGTGTGGCTTGAGAGAACGTAGTCTATACTTCGAACAATCTCGGCGACCAATCTAATACGGTCAATGGGGACATCATGAACGACAAAGAACTCTTTCCCCGCTTTTCTGACGCAGAATACGCGAGGCGCTACCGTGCGATCCGAGATGCGATGACGAAGGACAATCTCGATGTGATACTCATTTCCGGTGCGCGCGGGTCTTCCGAAGTTCATTATTTGTCGAACTACTTAGCACAATCCCCCTGCTGGCTGCTCTTTCCACGCGAAGGAGAAGCAACGGTCTTCATCCACTTCTTCAACCACCAGCCTTGCGCGAAGGCACAATCGGTCATCGAGGACGTTCGTTGGTACGGACCGACGCCGATGCCCACGTTGGTGGAAGAAATTCGCCGTAGGAACCTCGCTAAGAGTAGAATCGGCCTCGTCAGCATGCGCGCCATGGCCTATGGCCACGCGACCGAGCTGCAGCGCCAGTTTCCCGACGCAGAGTTGGTCGAGTTTGGTCCGCAGTTTGGCCGCATTCGCCGAGTGCGCAGCGAAGAAGAATTGGTGTATCTCCGCAGGAGCGGTTTTCTCACCGATCTTGCCTGTGAAGCGCTGGAAAACAATTTGCGTCCCGGCTTGACGGAACAAGATGTGTTGTCGATTGTCTACAGCGCCTACATCAAAAACGGTGGCGACCCGGGCATCCACTTCATCGCGTCGACAAACATGGACAGCTCAGACCGCTTTGTCCCGTGGCAAAAGCAAACTTCGCGAGTTCTCGAGAAAGGCAGTGTCGTCATAAGCGAGCTCACTGTCAGCTACTGGGGCTATTCGACGCAAATTCACCGGCCCTTCGCCATAGGCAAAGAACCAGCGCTGATTTATCGCAAACTCTTCGATGCGGCGCTTGAATGCTATGAAAATATCCGAAAGATCTGCAGACCCGGCACCGCCTGCGAACAGATCATCGCGGCATCTTCGATCATCGAAGAAAGCGGCTTCACTTCCTACGACAGTGTTTTTCATGGCGAAGCCGGCAAGTCTCCTGAGCTCGGCACCAAATCGGCGGCTCACCCTCTCGAACCCTGGACTCTACTGGAGAATATGGTGCACGTGATTCAGCCCAATCCGGTCACCAAAGACTTCAAAGCCGGACTACAGCTCGGCGCCGCGGTCGTGGTAAAACCAAACGGCGGCGAGCCGCTGCACAACTATCCGTTCAAGTTCCCGGTATGCGGGTGATCGGGAGAAATTTACAAACCGGCCATGAACACGGGTATCGCGCTCTGTAATACTGTGCAGGATGAACCTTGAACTCAACATTTAAGAAATGGTCTTTGCCTCAGATTCTGGGAGCAGTCGCGCTCGTAATTCTAGGTTTATCCGGTGTGGCCACTCTTTACGCCCTCTCGTGTGTGTTTGGAAGGTGGACATCTACCGATTATTCTCGCCGCATTTGTATTCATTCCAATGTGGATTTTCTCTCAAACGAGTTTCGACTGGTTAATGGTCTGGCCAGCAATAGTCACTTTCATCATGGTAGCGTGCTTTGGCTTCCTGCCAGAGACAGGTTCTCCGATCTTCGGAGAAAGCAAATGGCCCAATTCAACAGATAAGGAATGAACATGTCAACTTCCGATTCCGTAAAAGTTCTCGCCTTTGACGTCTTTGGCACCGTTGTCAACTGGCGCTCGAGCGTGATCGCCGAAGGCGCGGAGTTGGGCAAAGTAAAAGGCTTGAATATCGACTGGGCGGCCTTCGCTGATGCCTGGCGGGCTATCTATCGACCGTACATGGATCGGGTGGGAACAGGAAATTTGCCCTGGACCAAGCTCGATCATCTTCATCGACAAATGCTTGAAGAAACGCTTAGTAAGTTCGCGATTAACAATCTTAGCGAAGACGAAAAGCAGCACTTCAATCGCGTTTGGCATCGACTCAGGCCCTGGCCGGATTCCGTACCGGGACTTAGCCGTTTGAAATCACGATTCGTTATCACGACGCTATCAAACGGCAATATCTCGTTGCTCACGAACATGGCGAAACACGCCGGTCTGCCGTGGGACTGCATTCTTTCCGCGGAAAACGTCCATCACTACAAGCCCGACCCGGAGGTTTATCTTCTCGTTCCGCAACTTTTTGATTTAAAGCCCGAGCAAGTCATGATGGTTGCCGCCCATGAGCACGATCTTCAGTCCGCGCAAAAGCACGGGCTGCGAACCGCTTTTGTTCACCGGCCGAAGGAGCACGGACCAGGTAAAGCTTCAGCAATACCGCCAGCCGGGCGATACGATTTCGTGGCGGCCGACATGTTGGATCTAGCTGATCAACTCGGCGTTTAAGCGCAAACTTCAAATTACTCAGCTAAAGTATTTCCTTAAGAACTCATCCTAATATATTGAACAAATAGGGAGAGATCTTGTTTTTCACGGGGGCTCGGAATAAACGTAGCCATTGCCAGCCTGGTTGCCAACCCGAGTGTTTTAGAGGAGATCAAGAAGAGTGCGTTTGTCGCGCGCCGTAGATAACCTATCCTCAGTGCTAACGCTCATGCTCGAAATCGGAATTACCGAGTTCTAAAAACTACGTTTTGGGCAGCGACTTCCCGAGCAACTCGAGACTATTCGCGACCTGCTCAACGCCGAGAATATTTGTCGGGTGTTGAAACAGCATCGGGTTCTGCGCGCCCGGCGCTCCGCCCACCCTCGCCACAATGGCCTCGCGCAACAGCACCGCATCGGCCCAAAAGTTATCTTTGTAGCGATCCATAAACACGTCGTGCAGTTTGGCGCTGTCATCGATCCAAGCTTTGCGTATTCTCTCCCGCTCAGATTGCGAGTTGGTGCTACCGGAATTCTGATCGGCGGTTATTCTTATCCGATTATCCTCTTCATAAAAGGACCGCGTGAGTCCGCGAATCGCCGACACCAACTGTGCAGATTTGTTTTTCAGCTCCTCGTTAGAGAGGGTTGCATAAGCCGCGGCTTTCGCCGGCGGGATGGGGATTTTCTCGATTGCCGATTTCGCCGCAAGATACCAGCCAATCGGAACGCCGACCACCATCCCAACCGAAATTAGCGCGATTGGGTTTCGCCTCAACAGAGTCCAAAGTTGGCGCAGCAAAGCGAGCATCTTCGTCGGTGACGAGACGATATGTCAATGCGATGAGTGAATATAAAATACCCAGCCGGCTTGACTTGACCGAGACGCTCGCAGTCGCCGAGATTTCGCGACGAATACGATTCACCGCATCTGGCACACCACGTCAACCAGCGCGGGCTTGCCGTCTTTCACTACTTTAACCACTTCGCGTAGCGTTTTGATCAAATCCTTGGGCTCTGTGATCGGCCCGGCGCCCCAGCAGCCGTAGGTTCGCGCCATCGCGCCGAAGTCCACGTTTGGGTCTTCGATGCGGATGCCGATCGTCTTGTTTTCGACCGGACGATGGCGTTGGATGGCGACGCGCTCCTGGTGTTCTTCGTCGTTGAAATAAGAACGGTTGCTGCAGACAACGATCAAGAGCGGAATCTGGTGGTGCACCGCCGTCCAAAGAGCGCTCACGGTAAAGAGCAAATCGCCGTCCGGTTGAATGTCGACGCAGAACTTGCCGGAACCTTTGTGCGCCAGTGCTGCGCCCAGTGACGCGGGCAAGCCGTATCCCAAACCGCCGCCTTTGTACTTGCCGAGAATCTGATTGAACTTGGTCGCCGGCAGACAGAGGTTTTCTTTTCCCTGTGAGCTACCGTTGGTGAGCACCCAGTCTTCCCCTTTTAGCGCTTCGGCGAGCTCGGCATAGATGCGTGTCATCGATACCGGTTTCTCATCCCATTTCGTTCTGGTTTCTTTCTCCAACGCGGCCTTTTTCTCTTCGTAGATTGTTCCCCAATCCGCGCGCCGCTTGTCGATATCACCCTTTAAGTCGCCGAGTTTTTTTTCAGCTTTTAAACGGCGCAGCAACTCACGCAAAAAGATGGAGGTATCGGCGGTGATCATCAGATCCGCTTCGCGCAGTTTGTTGAAATCCGTCGCCCAGGCGCGCACGAGCAGATCGTCGAGACCGACGTTGACGATTTTGGCATTGGCCGGCATCAACGGCGTCGCCCGTCGATTCCCTCTTTCCTGCGCTCTTCGCGTAGTAGCGCCTTCAAGGTCGGGAACATCCAGCGCCAGGATCAAATCGGCTTGCGGAATCACCTTGTCATTCTGTCCAGTGAGATTGAGCGGATTGTGCGCTGGAAAATTGAATCTGCCGAATTGATCGAGCACTGGCGCAGCGAGCAGCTCAGCCAATTCGCCCAATGCTTTGAAGCCCGCTTCCTTCCGGCCAACCCAGTCGGCCAAGATCACCGGTTTTTTCGCTTCAAGCAGCCAACGAATGGTTTTCTCGAAGCCTTCTTCAGGCGCTTGGAGCGGCAGCGGCGCCGGGTAGCGATCGAGTGAGGGGAATGTCACTTCAGTGTCGAGCTCCTTCTCCTGCACGTCGCCGTCATAGCAAACATAAACGGGACCCATCGGTTCGGTGGTGGCGAGTCGGTAAGCGCGAATGAATGAATCCGGCACAGCCTCGACGCTAGCCGGCTGGTCGTTCCATTTGACGAAGTCACGAACCAAATTTCCCTGAACCAGCGCGGTGTGAACCCAGTCGATCCACGGCCGGCGATTGGCCGTGTCCATCGGCCCCGTGCCGCCAAGGACGATTACAGGCAAACGGTCCGCCCAGGCATTGTAGATCGCCATCGACGCGTGCTGCAGGCCGACGACATTGTGCACCGCCGCGGCCATCGGCTTGCCCTTGGCACGCGCATAGCCATGCGCCAGCGCGACGCAGATCTCCTCATGGTTGCAGAGAATGATCTCCGGCGCGTGGTTGCCGCCGTAATTGACGAGAGAGTCGTGTAGGCCGCGGAACGTAGCGCCCGGGTTGATCGCGATATATTCGATCTCGAAAGCCTTCAACAAATCAACGACTACGTCCGATCCCCACTCGGCTCGCGGTTTCTCCAATTCTTGTGCTTTGGCCATGATTCATTCCTTTCTTTGGCAGCCGTCGTCGCTTTCCAAGCAAAACTAATGCAACCTTCACAGTGCCAAATGTGATCGTGATACGTAATCGTGTAAATTCACGAACACGAACTACGAACACGGCTTTCTATTTTTTCGGAATTTCCATTCCACGCTTGACCGCTGGACGTTCTGAAATCTTGTCGTACCAAGCTTTTACATACGGAAATTCTTCAAGCTTTACATGATGCATTTCGTGGCGCCAAACCCACGGATATGTGGCAATGTCGGCGATCGAGTACTTACCGGCAAGATACTCATTTTGACCCAATGCTTTTTCAACGACGCCATAAAGCCTGAGCGCTTCCTTATGATAGCGCTCGATCGCGTAGGGCACTTTTTCCTCGAGCCGAAAGAAATAATTTGCCTGGCCGAACATCGGTCCGACCCCGCCCATCTGGAACATCAGCCATTGGATCACCAAGTAGCGCTGCCGCATGTCCGCTAGCCATAGCTTGCCGGTTTTTTCCGCCAGGTACATTAAAATCGCGCCGGATTCGAATAGCGTCAGTGACTTGCCGCCCGGCCCGTCAGTGTCGATGATCGATGGAATCTTGTTATTTGGATTGATCGCCAAGTATTCCGGCTTAAATTGATCGCCTTGGCCGAGATTGATCGGATGAACCTCGTAGGGAAGGTCGATCTCTTCCAGCATGATCGAAACCTTTTTGCCGTTCGGCGTACCCCAAGTATAGAGCTGAATCATATGTAAGTTCCTTTCGGTTATGAATCTAGCTTCTGGATAAGCACGGAAACGATTCGAGATGCAAGAGACGCCAAGGTCAATGCTCGTCAGTGTGAATTCTTTGGAAAAAGCAACGGCGCGGCGGCCAGCGCCATTTTTGCGTTGTCGTGGTCCGCTTCGGGAACCGTGGCGATCTGCCAATGAAATGGCGCGTTGAGCCCCTCAGCGGCGCGCGCGCCGGCGCGATAGAAGTTTTGTCCACGCTCTAGCCGATGCATGCCTTGGCGCATGGCAGAGGCGCTGCGATTGAGTAATGGATGACGGGGATCGGTGTCCTTTTCGCCCAGTAGGATGATTAGTTTCCGACCCAACGCCTCTCTCAGTCCGGATTCGAAGAGACCGCTATTCTGTAAACCGTAGGGGAAAGCAATTGTGAAATCCGGCATTGTGTACCAACCCGCGTTCGCCGCCACCGCGGCTTTGACGCGGGCACGCGGATTGAACAGCATGAATCGATGTACGAACTGAGCGCCTGCCGAATGTCCATAGAGCAGATACTCTTTAGTTTCCAGTCGAGTTGTCGAAAGAACATGATCGAAGATCCTCTCGATCACAAGGAAAGCGGAGGGTGGCAAATCATCACTATGAACGGAATCAACATTGGGCTTTGGGGCGGCATAGTTTCGGCCTCCAGGAAAACCTTCCACAGAAAACTCGGGCACGAGCAGCAGCGATTTCTCCCGCTCCGCGTGCGTCATCCACTCGTTTCGATAGCGCTTACCATCGCGCCGAACGCCATGCATGACGAATAGAACAGGTCCGTTCGCGGCGAATTCTTTGGGCAAGTAAGTCCAGACGGTGAGCCACCCATTATTTCTTCCGTTCTGGTATTCGAAAATAAAGTGACCAGCGCCGACGTCAATCGCGCCGCTGTCGGAGGCAACCGAAGCTGAATAAAAGAAAAGAATAAGACCTACGGTTACGCTATTGAAAAACATGCTTGGCATCCGCGGGACGCTACTTCTTCCTATTACCAACGCTTCTCTATCAACTCGATGCAAAACTCAAGGGTCGTTTCAACGTGCCGCTTCGAAATACCCCCGTCGCGTAAGGCGCTCCGTAGATGACGCACTTTCTGAAGCCGCGCCGCCTCGAGGCGAGTAATGACATTATTCTTTAGCGCGTCCTGGATGAGCGCGGGCAGTGCCTGCGCCGACCAAGGCGAGCGGCGCAACCGAACTTTTAGCCATTCCTCGACGGCTTGATCGCAGAGCACGATGACATCGCGAGTCGAAAGGTCGGCGCTCGACCAACCGCTCAGCGCCCGGCTCAGCACTCGGATCGCTCTGCCTTCCGGCGAATGGTGGCCTTTGATTTTTTCCTTCTCGGCCAGATTGGCGAATATCTCTTGAGCATCGAAAGGCATATTCAGGACGGAGTCTTTTAATTTACCACGAAGTTCCTAATGCGGCGAAGCCGCAACCAAATGAGCTTGTCTCCCGTAAAAGCTTGTCCTGAGCAAAGTCGAAGGATCCGAAGCTCGAAACAATATCAAATGACAAAAAATCCCAATGTTCGAAACAACCTCGATTGGGACTTGAGTTTCGGGGTTTTAGTATTTCGAATTTCGAAATTGTTTCGCCTTTCGATATTCGAATTTCGAATTTAGGAGACAAGCTTAGCGGGAATAAATCCTCACGTCCCGGCGATCCGGGCTGTCTGAAAATTTCAAGCCGCGAAACCTCTCCAGTATAGTAGTACGGAGAGCACGAAGGTTAGCAAGCGAGATCTTTATTCACCGTGTAGGGGCCACCGGCCGGTCGCCTGATTCTCCTCCGCGTCCTGAGCGCCTCCGCGGTGAATCATGCGTCCGTCGTGGTAATTGAAAACAAGCCAATATCCGCGAGGAGGAAGATCCGTTGACACGAAAGTACCAAACTCGCTAATCTTCTCGTATAAGGACCACAAAGGAGCAATCGATGAAAGCGATCCGTATTCACAATTTCGGTCCGACGGAGGACGTACTCCAGTACGAGGATATTCCGGTGCCCGCACCTAAGGCCGGCGAGGTCTTGATCAAAGTCGAAGCGGCGGCGCTGAATCGAGCCGATCTCGGCCTGCGCAAAGGAACTTACCGGATTTCTGCCGATGCGCTGCCAATCATTCCCGGTCGTGAATTCGCCGGCACGGTTGAAAAGCTCGGAGGCGGCGCTGGCGAATACCGAGTAGGCCAGCGTGCCGTCGCGTATCCGAGTCTCGGCGGATACGCGGAATACGCCGTCGCAAAAACCTCGGAAGTTCGACCTGTCCCCGATGGGGTCACGGCTGCTCAAGCCGCTGCGCTACCCACAGTATTTTTGACCGCCTGGTTCGGCCTGTTGACCGATGGAAATCTTAAAGCCGGCGAATGGCTGCTCGTTCATGGCGGCAGCAGCGGCGTGGGCATCGCAGCGATCCAAATTGCCAAACATCTTGGGGCGAAAGTAATCACCACTACCGGTACAGAGGAAAAGGCTCGAAGGTTACGTAAACTCGGCGCCGATGTGACCATTGACGTGTCTGAAAACGACTTTCTTCCGGAAGTAATGCGCGTGACCAATAATCGTGGCGTTGATGTTGTGTTGGAAATGATCGGCGGCGATGTTTATCAAAAGAGTTTGCAAGCGCTCGCGCCCAGTGGCCGTCTGTTCTCCATCGGCGGCGCCTTTGGCGCGATTCCCGATTCTCCGCCGGTATTGACCGAGGGTCGCAAGGCGACGCGCTTCTCCATCACGAATTATTTGAAGGCCAAACCGGAAGATTTCAAACAACTGGATGAAATTCTCAAACTCGTGGCGGAGAAGAAGTTTCAAGTCGTGATCGGCAAAAGTTTTCCGCTGGCGGAAACCCGCGCCGCGCAGCGCTATCTCGAGGGTCGCGAACACTTTGGCAAGATTTTGTTGACCACGTAGAAACGGGTGCCTCATATGAGGGGAAACCTGGATTCCCGCTGCGCGCGAATGACGATAGTCATGACCCGTCTTTTGTTAATTTTTAAGACGGCAGATTAAATTGGAGGTTTAACATGTCATTCAAGATCAAACGAGTCGGCCATCTGGTTCTCAAAGTGAAAGATCTCGAGCGCTCGCGAAAATTTTTCACCGAGGTCTTGGGATTTCCCCAGGTTGGAGAAAACGATCGCGGCATGCTGTTCTTCAGCACCGACGTTAACAACAACCATCACATGCTCGCGCTGAGGGAAGGCAAGCCGGGCGCGCCCATGCCTAATCCCGAGCAGATCGGTATGGAGCATGTGTCATTCGAAGTCGGCACGTTTGCCGAGTTGCAAGAAGTCTATCGAAAGTCCAAAGAACACGACGTGAAGTTTCGCCAGACAATCTTTCACGGCGTGGCAAAGAGCATCTATTTCTACGATCCCGACGGCAACGTGCTCGAGGTCTACTGTAATGTACCGCCGGAAGAGTATCGCAAAACGGTGTCGAACCCCTATTACAATTACGGCAGCATCGAAGACGAGCTGGAAGGTAAAGTCCCGCAGCGCCCGGGCACCGTCGCGCCGTAACGGAGAATCCAGAATCCGACAGGATTGAGCCTCTCGTCTCCCGAGAGTCCCAGTATTCCATCACCCCAATACTCGACTAACGGGCCGTGTCCCGGCCAGTGGCCGCTCAGCCAAGCCTCTGTTAAAATACACTCCATGGAAGCGGCTGAACCCAGGGAAAAACCGGCACCGCCGAAACAGACGGAATCCCAAGCTCCCGAACTTTCCGGCCTAAGCGATGAGGATCTGTTGGCGATGCGTATTTGCGACCTAAAGCTCAAGATCACCGGGACCGAGCTCGAGTCGCGCATTGAAAAATTTCATATTGAGCTCGGTGAAAAAAACATTTTGTTGAAACCCGTCTGCTATCTCGGCGACGAATGGTTCTGCCCCGAGGGCTCAACCACAATTGCCATCCCCTTCTATCTCGCTCATCCGCGCCTAAAGAAACTTGAAGAGAAAATGATGATGGAAGTCGAAGGCGGCACTGAAGATTGGTGCATGCGGCTATTGCGCCACGAGATGGGTCATGTGCTCAATCACGCGTACCTGCTCGAAAAAGACAAGCCCTGGCAAAAACTTTTTGGCCCCACTTCCCTGGAATATTCCGAGAGCTTTCGCGCACGACCCTACAGTCGTCGCTTTGTCCGTCACTTGGAAGGCTACTACGCGCAGAGCCATCCGGAAGAGGACTTCGCCGAGACCGTGGCGATCTGGCTCACGCCTAATCTCGATTGGCGACAACAGTACAAAGATTGGAAAGCGCTGGAAAAACTCGAGTTCGTCGATGAGCTCATGGGCAAGCTCGCCGGCAAACCACCCACCGTGCACTCGAAGGCCCGAATGAGCGAAGCCTCGCGATTGCGCTCCCGCCTGGCGCTTTATTACAAACGACGACGTAAACTTTACGCCCAAGACTTTCCGGAGTTTTTCGACGCGGATCTGCGCAAATTGTTCGTCGATGCGGCAACTGCGCCAGAGAATGAACGCGCCGCCGCATTCCTGCGCCGGTCGAGGAAAATGATTTTGAATGCAGTCTCCACTTGGACCGGCGAACCGAAGTACACGCTCAGCGAGTTGCTGCGGGCATTAACCGACCGCTGCGCGGAATTGGATTTACGCTTGCGAGCTCAATCGGCCGGAGTCGAAGTCACCGCCTTCCTGGCAACGCTGGCATCTCACTACCGGCTAACCGGGAAGTTCAAACAATCCTAGTCTATGGTTCGGGTACGAAAACGCTACAAAGTTCTGGTTCTTTTCGATACCGCGGGCACGCCGCCCGCGGATCAAGATTTTACGAAGGAACTGAAAACCGACGATTGGGCCGCCGAAGCTCATGTCATCGGCGCGCTCAAGAAACTCGGACACGAAGTCCGGACGATCGGCGTTTGGGACGAGCCCGGCATGATCATCGACGAAATCAAAGCAAATCCACCCGATGTCGTCTTTAACCTGACTGAACATTTTAACGAGGTTTCTGCCTATGACCGCAACGTCGCCGGCTTATTGGAAATGATGGGCGTGCCCTATACCGGTTCGAGTCCCACCGGCCTCACGCTCTGCAAGAACAAAGGCATGGCGAAGGAACTGCTAGCGTACCACAGAATTCGGGTGCCAAACTTCGCGATCTTCTCGCCGGGTGCGACGATCAAACGACCGAGCCGTCTCAAATTTCCACTCTTTATTAAACCGGCGGAAGAAGAAGCTTCCTATGGCATCTCACTGGACTCCTTTGTAGAAAACGACGAGGCCTTCGAAGAGCGAATTCGCTTTATTCACGAACGAATGAACCAAGCAGCGTTAGCGGAAGAGTACATTGACGGAAGGGAAATTTATGTGAGCCTTCTCGGTAATGATCGGCTTCGCGTCTTTCCTTTCCGTGAAGTCATCTTTACCGAAGTTCCCGACGGCCAACCGAGGTTCTCAACGTTCAAAGCCAAATGGGACGACGCGTACCGCAAGCGCTGGGGCATCCAAAACGTGTTTGCCGAGCCGTTTGCCAACGGCGCGGATCAACGCATCGTCAAAATCTGCAAATCCGTATATCGCGCCCTGCGCATTCGAGGCTACGGCCGCATCGATCTCCGCGTCACGCCGGAAGGCGAGATTGTCATCTTGGAAGCCAACCCCAATCCAAACCTCGACCGCGACGACGAGTTCGCCCAATCCGCGACGAAGGCCGGCCTCACCTATCCCAGACTCGTGCAACGAATCCTTAAACTCGCGCTCACGGCCGCCCACTGAAGCCGGACCGAAATTTAAGCGAATGACACCGCGACCGCTCGCCGTATTCTGTTTCTCTCTGGTCTTTGTGACGAATCCCGGAATTTATTCGCCAGTCTCTACCGCGGCAGACGATTTTAAGCCACGCGTATTCATATTGCATCCCGACGAACTGTTTCGAGCCAGGGAGCGAATCCACAGCGACGACCCTGCTTTGCTCTCCGCATTCAGTCGTCTCAAGGGCGACGCGGACCGCGCCCTTGGCGGCGCCACCTATTCCGTCTTGAATAAAAAGCTCGCTCCGCCCAGCAGCGATAAACACGACTACATGAGCGTAGCGCCATACTGGTGGCCCAATCCGAACACTCCGAATGGCCTTCCCTACGTGCGTCGCGACGGTGAAGTCAATCCCGAGCGCGACGCAACATCAGATCGAAAGCGTCTCGACGGCTTGGTCCAGAGCGTTAAGACTCTCGGGCTAAGCTACTTTTTCACCAGAAGAGAAGAGTACGCTGCGCACGCGGCGAAATTGCTGCGCGTCTGGTTCCTGGACGATGAAACGAAAATGAATCCGCATCTCAGATATGCCCAGGCCGTGCCCGGGCGCAATGTAGGTCGCGGCGCAGGCATCATCGAGACGCACAACTTGCCGGAGCTCATCGACGCGGTTGGGTTATTGAACGGCTCGAAGTCGTGGACCCCAATCGATCACAAGCGGTTGCAGGATTGGTTCGAAGCGTACCTCATCTGGCTCATCGATAGCGCCGAAGGAAAAGCGGAGTCCACGGCCCAGAACAACCACGGCAGCTGGTACGACGTCCAAGTGGCTTCCTATGCTCTCTTCGTTGGACGTGACGAACTGGCAAAAAAGGTCCTGGGCGAATTCCCATCCAGGCGCATCGCCAAGCAGATCGCAGCGGACGGCCGCCAGCAACACGAGCTGGCACGCACGCAGGCGTGGCACTATTCAATTTTCAATCTTGAAGCGCTCTTCAACGCCGCATCTATCGCAGACAAACTCGGAATCGATCTGTGGAGACATGAGACACCGGACAAACGCAACACACGCAAAGCGTTGGATTGGCTGTTACCCTTTGCGATCGGCGAGAAAAAGTGGACCGACAAACAGATCTCACATTTTCAGCCGGAAATACTCGCGCCGCTGCTGCGCCGCGCGGCAATTCGTTACCACGAACCGGCGTACGAGAATGCAATGAATAAAATTATCGGCACATCGACGGATCAACGCTGGCAATTGCTCTATCCGAAAACATCCGAGGTAAAGTAGGGCACGGCATGCCGTGCCCCTACTTTACCTCATCAGAACCGATCTTTGCGCTCCATTTGTTCTTTGTGGTTGGATGAATTTACTTCCGGCCGATCTTAGCGAACTCTTCGAGGAACGTTCCCGCTTTATAGTTCGGATTGATCTTCGGCTGATCGCCCTTGTAGATGATGTTTAGCTCGCCCATGTATTCTTGAATCGGCAGCGGCTTGATCGCAAACACCATCGCAGGCTCGTCACTGGTGATATGGTGCTGGTGCCAGACGCCTTGTCCGATGTAAAGTGTATCGCCCGGTTTCCAATCGATGCGCTCTTCGTCCAAGATACTGTACCCCTGGCCCCGCAAGACGATGATGATCGCTTCGTTGTGCTTGTGCGTCACCGAATGCGAATGCGGCGGATAGATGTGGCAGTCGACCTCGATGATGCGGTTTTGAAAACCGAGCTCCTGAGAAACCAGCGGTCCCATCCAGACACCATTCTGCGCTTCCCATTCCACCTTGACATCTTCTCCCTTGATCGCCTTGCGGCCCGCCTTTCGCCTGGCGATGTCCGCTTTAACACGCTCAGCTCTTGATTTGAATAACGAGCTCTTTCCTTCGAACCATTTTTCGTTGTTCTCATGATCCGCCATATCTAAAATCCTTTCTCGGCAAAATTAATTCCAAATTCTTGTTATATGCGGCGCTATCGCTTGTCAAGAAAACCAAGTCACAAAGCGCGAGCAACGAGCCTCCTCGGAAAAAAGCTCCCGGATGAGACCTGCATCTGCTAAAATGCAGCCCAAAGGTGAGATCAATCTATCGCGGTGGAAGGGAGTGTTCAGCAAAATGGAAGTCGTCGTCATATATTTGATCATGGGTGCCTTGGCGGCATACGCGCTGTACTTGACTTTTCGAGGGCGCAACGCTGGCGTGCTTGATCCCAGCCTCGGCTTGTTGAACGTCGGTGGAGATAGTTTCATTCCCTTGCTTGAGCAGGATCGTAATGCCCTGAGTCCGCTGTTCTCGAAGATTGAAATGGCGGCGAGTTACCAAATACCAAATGCAGCGTACTGTTCATCTATGCTGACGTCGTGCCTGACGGTTCGTTAGGGCTTGGCGGCAACGTCACGATAAGGCATTTAACCGAAAAAGCGGGTGCTTTCATCGCCGTGTTTGCTTCGAACAATATTTCGGCGCAATGCGATCGCTGCGGCGAAGTTGCCCGAGCCAAAACGAGCCAATCTCGTGCGGGCACTTGATCGCAAAGGTGAAGCGTTCTGCCGATTCTTTAAAGGACTTTTCACTCGGATGAACCCCGGTAAATCAATGCCGAGGGCATGGAACGCGATCGCTCCCCAATACCGACACAAGGCGCATCACGATCTTCCAGTCACACGATCTGCCAAATGGAACAGGGCAAGTGCGGTTCCGGTCATCGTAACGGCGGCGGTCGACGAAAGTGGATTATCATCGCCGAGAGTGAGGCACGTTCATATCATCGAAAGCCACATTGTTGACGTTTCGAGCGAATATAGCTTTGTCGGTCCTTTCAGAGATCTGGAAATAGCCTTGCGTCGAACTGCAGGGATTAGATCACAGAGATTAAAGTAGGTTTTCAGATCACAGGTTGGGCTGCGCGCGGCGAACCCCATTCGGCTTATTCCGTCTTCCGAAGCTCGCTCGCGATGTGCTGGACTTTGTCCATGACACGCAACAGATTACCGCCCCAGAGTTTGCCGATTTGCTCTTCCGTGTAACCGCGACGAACAAGCTCCAGCGTCACGTTGAACGTTTCGCTGGCGTCGTTCCAACCCGTTATACCGCCACCGCCGTCGAAATCCGACGTAATGCCGACGTGATCGAGTCCGATCAATTTCACCGCGTAGTCGATGTGATCGATCAAGTCCTTCACCGACGCCGGTGGGTCACCCGGATATTCTTCGTCAATGATGGCCAGCTTGTTTTCGGATTCTTCCCGACGTTCGGCGGTGAGCTGCGCCAGGGCCGCGCGCAGGCTGCCGCGTTGTCCGCGTGGTGGCGGCTCAGGCAAACTAAACTCCCTTCTGAGCGTGGCGAGGGCCGCCATTCTTTCCGGGGAGTCCGGCTTCGGCGTCTTGATATATCCGCTATAAGCGACCACTTGCATGACCCCACCGCTTTTTTTGAGCGCGAGGAGTTGCTCGTCGTCCATGTTCCGACTCACATCGCACAACGCCCTCACGGCGGAATGCGAAGCGATAATCGGCGCTTTCGACAGTTCCAGTGTCTGCATCATGGACACTTTCGACGGATGAGAAACGTCGATCATCAGTCCCACCTTATTCATCTCGGTGATGACCTGCTTGCCGAGTGGCGAAAGGCCGTTCCACTTCCAGCCGTCCCGCTCACCGGTGTTGGAATCGGAGAGCTGGCTGTGGCCGTTATGCGAAAGCGACAGGTAGCGTCCGCCGCGAACGAAGAATTCCTTCACCCGACCGATCTCCTCGCCGATCGGATAACCGTTTTCAACGCCAATGAGCGCGGCTTTCTTTCCCCTGGCTTTGATCCGCCGGACGTCATCGGAAGTGAGCGCCAATTCGATTTTGTCGGGTGCAAGCTCTTTGGTGAGTCGATGAATCGCTTCGAATTTTTCGAGCGCCACCTTGTAAGCACGCTCGTAACCCGCCGCCTTAAAGGCATCGGGATCGCGCGCCTCGGTTGTCTGGCCGACGTAAACGACGAGAAATACCGCGCTGACACCGCCGTCGAACATCTTCGGTAAATTGAACTGGTTATCCAGCCGCTCTGTGTAGTTCCGCTCGCCGGTAAAATTGGCAACGGCGATATCGACATGCGAGTCGAGAATGATCACGCGATCGTGAATGGCTTGAGCCTTCTTGATAAGTTCCGCATCGATCGGCGGATCCTGCGCCAATACAAAGGCGTGTGGTCCAGCGAGAATCATGACAGCGCAGCAGACAAGCGGGATGAGTTGGAAAAGTTGTAACCTATCAAAAGTTTTGGCATAGCGGCGCGCCCATGAACTTTTTCTACTGATCCAAAACATCGCATTTGAATTATAAAATCATAGCAGCTGGCTTCAATGAGATACAGTAACATAGACCGGAACGATTTTTCGGACGTCTAGCTTGATCATTTACCGACGCACAGCGCTTTGACGAAGTCTGGTCACCTTATCCCGCAAATTCGGGCTCTCCCTCACGCAGATTGATCGTCATCCTGACACAGAGCAATTCGATTCCGGACATTAGGCGGTGAGTCGTGCCCTGTTGCCGTCGACATTGCATCGCCAGGTAGAACGGCACTGCGGTGAGCGACGCATCGAGCCACAGAGCGTCCAAGCCCTCAGCGCGAGCTTCATCACACGCGTATTTAAACAGGGCCTTGCCGATTCCCTGTCGAGCATAGTCAGGGTTCACGTACACTGCTTTGAGTTCCCTCGTCTTGTTGTCGTATTCCGAAAAGCCCACCACTTTGCTGTCCACCTCCGCTACGAAAAGACGACCCCACGAAATGGGCTTCAAATAATCCGTTGCCCTACGTGGACCGGCCCACGCCTCGATCTGAGTTTGATCATAATCCACCGAACAAAGCTCTCTTATGGCCCGAGTATGAGCTTCGTAGATCGATCCACAATCGGCCGGCACGGCTTTGCGGATCATAATCATCTTAAGGTTCAGTTGCTGTTGCCTGTTGCTTATTTATTGATATGCAACCGATCGAAAAAAATTTCTGTCAGAACGCGCAATCTAGACGGATCATGTAGCGTCGTTTTGTTCTGGACTCAGCCGGATAGTGCTCCGCATATGGGTAGTCGCCAGGCATTGTCACGGTTTCCACGTATTCAGCCCCGGCCAGCTCTATCGATCGATGTGACGCATAATTGCCAACATCACAGGTCAGCCAAATCGGATTGAGTTCGTGGTGCGCAGCTATCGGCAAGAGCAGCCTGCAACTTCTGGAAGCGTAATGGTGCCCTCGAAACTTCTCATGAACATTAAACCCGATATTTCCACGAAAGTAACGTTCATGATGAGTGACACCAATGCGAAAGTTGATGCCACCCATGACCTTAGTCGAAGATACGTTAACCATTGCGAAGCTGTAACATGGTGAGAAACCTTTGCGGTGATCTGCGGGTATCTTTTTACGGAGTTTGAGCGTCAACTCACCATCGACAAGAGTAGGTAAAGTCTCTAAAAATTCAATATCGAAGACCTTTTCTCGTCGGGTGATCGATCGACGTATCATCGATATAGCAGCACAGACTCGCGCTCTTCATACCACGAATCTTCATCCGGAATTGCCAGTGCATCTAGATCGGCGGGCTTGGCACCGGGATCGTCAACCCATTGGCGCAGAAGCTCGCTGCCATTGATCAAATCGATGGCGAGTCGATCACGTTCGTATTCATAGGCGAAGTTGCGCCAGAGATCGTAGCCCGGGCGCAAAGCCCGCAAGGACTTCAGGACAAGCGCGACCAATCGCCAGGGTCGAAAACTTTCGCTATCGTAACTCGCATCCTCGACGTGAATCTGAATTCCGGCGCAAAGCTTCCCCGCATGCTTGTTAAACGTCGGCTCGAACCAGCACTCGCGCAGTCGACAGCCGCGCAGCCACTCTGGCGCGAGTGATTCCATCTTTTTCAAGAGAGCGCGCGGCTCGATATCCGGCGCGCCGAAAAGCTCAAGTGGCCTCGTCGTCCCGCGCCCTTCGGAAAGCGTCGTACCTTCCAGCATTACGGTTCCGGAATAGGAACGCGCCATCCAAAGATTTGCAGCGTTGGGACTCGGGTTGATCCATGCGCGTTCGCCGATCGGCCAGCCGTAACCCGGTGCCGCTGTGGGATTCCAACCTTCCATCGAGATCACTTCGCAATCGACGTTGAGACGAAACGTGCGCACAAACCACTTCGCCAGTTCACCGAACGTCAAGCCATGCCTCATCGGCAACTGCCCTGCGCCGACGAAACTCTGCCAGCCCGGCCGCAGTTTTAGCCCTTCCAGTGGACGCCCAACTGGATTGGGCCGGTCAAGCACCCAAACTGATTTTTTATACTGCGCCGCCGCTTCGAGAACGTAACGCAGCGTCGTAATAAACGTATATATACGGCAACCGACGTCCTGCAGATCGACGAGGAGAACATCGAAGTAATCCATCATCGCCGCCGTCGGCCGGCGCACTTCGCCGTACAGGCTAAAGACCGGAATCCCGTGCACCGAATCGTGGAAATCTCGCGACTCGATCATATTGTCTTGTTTGTCGCCGCGCAGCCCATGCTGCGGGCCAAAGGCCGCAGTGAGCCTGATATCCTTCAACGCTACCAGTGCATCGAGCGAGTGCGTCAACTCACGCGTGACCGAGGCTGGATGGGCAAGCAATGCGACACGCTTTCCCGCCAATGGCTTTCGTAGCTTTGAATCTTCGAGTAATCGGTCAATTCCAAACTTCATTGCTCGCTATCTTAAACGCTTTCACAGATTCTAACCAGGCAAAGTGATATCCAGAGCAAAAGAATCGGGATGATGGAAGTCGGGCTTGCCCGCCGGATGATTTAGTGCCCAATACGAAAGCCGGCCGTTAATGTCTTCGATAACCGCTGAAAGCGCCACCCGTAAAGTCGCGGTTGGCTGTATCGCCGGCAAACGATCGAGGCGAATCATCGCGCGCAGCTCCAACGTCTCCGATTCTTTTCGTACGACGATTTTCGGGTCGAGCTCATCGTTCTCGATCGGCCCGCCGTCGCGATAGGTTCGAAAGGCATAGGCCGCCCACTCGCCGGACGGCGAAAAGTTAAACTCAAAATATACCGGGCTATCTTTGAAGCCAATGAATGCTTCAAAGCATGTGTGCTGCCACAGACCATCTATTCGACACGGCTGTCGAGGCAGCGGAATCAGAAGACGAGCCATATCGCCTCGGATGATATAACCGAGAGTAACTTCTGCAACCCGCTTCGATGCCGCATCTACCTCGATGCCGTTGACAGCCTGGCTGGCAGTTTCAGGGTGTTGCCTCAGCGCACCTGAAAAATCAGTGGCCGAACTCCTAACCGTGCGTCCTTGTGGCATTAAATTAGTTAGATCCGGTCAAGAAAACCGGCGGCACTCGATTCATCGAACAGCGATTCTGATCAAATCGTATGGATGTCCTGCGCGGTGATCAAGACATCCACCTGCCGGAGAAGCCGCTTCAGATTTCCATAATTACATGAAGAACCTTTGAGTCTTTCGATCGGCGCCGGCAAAGATTTCAATCTTGATGATGTCCTCGATGAAATCCACGCCGCCGTGTTTTCAAGCCCCCTGGTACGGAGCGGATTGAGACCTGACGGTCCGCGCTCCGAAGACGGCGACTAACTCTTTACGAATTTGTTTGATTTTCTCAGCTTCGATTTTCCGGCCATCGTTCTGCTTCAACGCAGGTAAATCTCATACTTGTTCATGCTGCGAAAGGAGATTAGTGCGTTTACAAGAAAATGCAACCGGCCGTCACTATTAGGTCTTCCCACCCAGCCTCTTAAAAAACCCTTCTTTCTCCAGTTCGTCCATCAAGCGCTCGTCGACGTACCTCGCGACGTTGGTGTCGAACTTAGTTTCCGGTGAACGCTGCTGGAGCATGTCGATGGCAGCGCGCATGCCTTCGTGCGACATGCGCGGCGGGGACGAGAACGTCGTTGCAAAATATTCATAGGTCTCCTCTACGATCACAGGATTTTTTTGCTTCATCCGCTGCGTGAGCAACGCCACTCCCTTATCCTTGTTCGTCATGAAGTGATGAATTCCCTCGGCGTACGCCTGCAAGAATCGCTTCATCGTATCGCGGTTCTTGTCGAGAAAAGAGCGGCGCGTGGCGATGGCGTTCATCGGAAAGTTAGCGGTTTTGAGCTCGGTCATGTGCGCGAGCGTCGGCAAGCCCATGCGCGCGGCTTCGCCGGTTTCCGGCGGCGCCAGTAGCGTCGCATCGAGCGCGCCGCTCGACAAAGCAAGCAGACGATTGGCGGCAGGTCCGCTGGCGAGCAGCGTGACGGACTGGCGCGGAATATTCCATTCCTTGAGTGCCAGGATGAGAGAAACTTCATGGGCTCCACCGAAAGCTACGATGCCGACTTTTTTGCCGACGAGATCCTTCGGTTGGTGGATATTTTTCTGAGCCACGAGACTAAACGGGAATTTATTCACTGATGAAGCGACGAACACGAGATCCGCGCCTTGGTTGATCGCCGAGATCAGCGCGGTGCCGTCGATCTGGCCGAAGTGGATGCTGCCGCCGAGCATCGCCTGCGCGCCCCGCGCCGATCCGGGAATCATGACCAGATCGACGTTCACGCCGTGTTTTGTCAAGAAACCGAAGTCTTTGGCGGCCCACAGCAGCGCTTGAAATCCAGCAAAGCCGGCGTAGCTGGCGATGTACTTTTCTTGCGCGGTAACTCGTATTGGTACAATTACCAACGCCAGCAGGAGCGCCGTATTCACAGATCTGATCATGGATTACTTTCCTCCCATTCGAATGGGATTAACCTCCGCGGCGTCTGAGTTGTCAAGCCAATCGCAGCCTTGACACCCCCGGTGACCGGCCAATAAAACCGAGTCGACGAAAGTTTTTGTCGCAAAGGAGTCGCCATGGCTGCGTCTGAATCGAGAACACCTAATTTGGATTCGATCGAGCTCAAAGAGCTTAAACAGAAACTGGTCGACGGCTGTCACATTCTCGACCACGAGGGGATCACTGACGGTTTTGGACATGTGAGCGTGCGCGTACCTGGAACGGAAGCGTTTCTGACGATCGCAAACGTAAGCCCCGGTTGCGCCACGTTGGAACGACTCGTCATGCTCGATCTCAACGGCAAATTTCTCGGTGGCATTAACGTTCCCCCCTACGAGTGGCCGATTCACGCGTGTATTCTCAAAGCGCGACCCGAAGTGATGAGCGTGTGCCACACGCACTCGAAGTGGAGCTCGCTTTTCAGTGTTTTAAAAGGCGGTCTTCGTCCACTGCACGTGTACGCGAGGTTTCTTCCCATCGCAGGTCCGCCCGTTTACCCGGCAGCGGGACTCATCGGCACCATCGAACGCGGCATGGCACTCGCGGCCTCGCTGAAAGACAGCGCGGCGGTCCTGATGCGGGCCCACGGCGACGCGGTGGTCGGCACCAGTCTCGAGGAAGCGATCCTGCGCACCATCCGACTTGCCTTCGTCAGCGAGCTTGCACATATGGCGGTAGCCCACGGCGAGCCGCTTTACATGAGCGAAGAGGAATTGGCGACTTTCTCCGCCGATCAGGCGTTTCCGGCGCGACCATGGGAATATTATCTAAGCCGCGTGCAAGGGCGCCACTCTCCTTGACAGCCCGATAGCTGACTAATATCTTCGCGAAGATAGACACCTGTTCGACTATCCCGACTACTAAGGAGTGTTCATGGCTGCCGATCGCAAGGACGTGCCCAAAATTGACTCAGCAGAACTGAAAGAGCTGACGGAAAAGCTGATGACGGCCTGCCACATTCTCGATCACGAAGGCGTGACCGACGGCTACGGTCACATAAGCGTGCGCGTACCCGGCACCGACGCTTTTGTAACGATCGCCAACGTCAGCCCGGGATGCGTCACGCGCGATCGGCTGATCATGCAGGATCTCGACGGCAATTACCTCGACGGCGCGAAGACGCCACCCAATGAGTGGCCGATTCATTCGTGTATTTTGAAAGCGCGTCCGGAAATCGTCAGCGTTGCGCATACGCATTCTAAATGGAGCACAATTTTCAGCGTGCTGCCGATCAAGCTCAAGCCCATGCACCACTACGGCAAGTTTCTTTCCGCCGACGGCCCACCCGTGTATGAAGGAATTGGCCTGGTACGTACAGTGGAGCGCGGCAATGAGCTCGCCGCCGCGCTGGGCAACGGTCCGGTGGTCTTATTGCGCGCTCATGGCGACGCCGTTGTCGGCGAAAGCGTCGAACAGGTCATCGAGCGAACGACGCGGCTGGCCATGCTCGGCGAATGGAATCATCTGGCGCTGCTTCACGGCGAACCGAGATATTTGACCGCAGAGGAGCTGGAAGTCTACAACGCCGATCAGCGCTTCCCCATGCGCGGCTGGGAGTATTACGTCAGCCGGCTAGAAGGGAAAAGATAGAATTGGAATGAGGGAGTTTTGGAGTACTGGAGTATCGGGGTCCCAACACTTCTCCCCTCCATCACTCCAACTTCCCGTTACACTGAGTGGAGGAGGAAACTAACATGACAAGCCAAGAATTCGTTAACCAGCTCAAGAAGGACATTCAGGCGTTTCCGAAGATTCGCATCAAGCATCCGTTCTTGAAAGCCGTCTGCAACGGCACCGCGACGATGGATCAGATCCGCGCCTGGGCGATTCAGGACTACCAATTTCGCGCCGCCGTGCCGCGCATCGCTATGATGCGCTATCTTGCCTGCACTGATCCGGAGATCGCTCAGAAACTTTGGGGCGTCGTCGAGGAAGAAACCCGCGGCATGGACACCGGCAGCGCCGGACATAACGAGCTCGCGATCCGGTTTGCCGAATCCATCGGTCTATCGAAAAAACAACTCGAAAACGCCGAGCTGCGCCCTTCCACCGCCGCCCATCTTTACTACGTCGAATTGATAATCCACACGCTACCATGGTTTGTCGTCATGTCGATCCAGATCGGAGCCGAAGGCACCTTCGGGCCGGCGGCCGCCGCGATCGGCAACGGTTTGATGCAAAACTATAAGATGAAGCCTGAGGACGTTCGCTTTTTCACCGTCCATACGGAAGCGGATGAGGAACACAGTAGCCTGGCGGAAGAAATCGCCGTGCGCTATCTCCAATCGCCGCATTTGCAGGAGCAGACCCGCAAGCACACATTCCGGCGCATGGAATTGCTTTACGACATCTGGTCGATTGATGGTTATGACAAGTGAGATGAAAAAACTTGAGAAGCAAGGGAATTGGCGAGGCGAGGTGAGGGTGCTCGAAATTGCATTCTTCCCTCATCCTGCCTTCTCCCACAAGGGGAGAAGGTATTCGAACATCGCGAGAAATCTCGCGGTAGATTCTAATTTTAAACACGACTGAGAGAAACAGTGCCACATGCCGAAACTAACTTTAGGATTCATCTCCGCGTTCAATGAGCGCGTCGAACCGCTGATGAACGGCACGGTACAGGCGGAAGGGATCGAGCTTATTCCGACCTACTCCCATCCGGCTGAAACATTCTGGCGTCAGCTCAAGTTCGGCGAGTTCGAAGTTGCCGAAATGTCCATGTCATCCTTTCTTATCGCAAAATCCCAGGGAGCCGACATGATCGCGCTGCCGGTTTTTCCCAGCCGCCGACTTTTTCAGACCGAGCTGTCTTACCACATCGACTCGGGGATCACGAAACCGGAAGACCTGGCCGGCAAACGGCTGGGCGTGGCGGAATATCAACAAACGGCGGCGCTCTGGATACGCGGCATTCTCGAGCACGACTTCGGCGTGTCGCAGTACAAGATCCACTGGTATATGGAGCGAAGCGAGGAGATGAGTCATGGCAGTACCACCGGTTTCAAGCCACCGCCGGGAATTTCATTTAACCGCATCACGCAGAACAAAAGTTTGGCTTCGACACTACTAGAAAATGAACTGGACGTCGCGCACGTCGCGAGCCCGTGGGTGCTTCAGGCCAATGCGCTGGATCGCTCAAGCCGGATCGGCGGCAAGGGAGTTTGGAGCAATATCAAGCCGCTGTTTCCCGACCGCATGGCTGAAGGCGCGCGCTTTTATAAAAACCATGGCTTTTTACCCGTTAACCACGCCTATATCATTCGCGGCGACATCTATAAAAAATATCCCTGGGTCGCGTTCAATCTGTACACCGGCTTCGTAAAAGCCAAGGGGTATTTTAATTCGACGTTGATCGACAGCATTCCCTCGGCGCTTTTCTTTGGCAAGGAATATCTGACCAGGACGCAGGAGATGTTCGGCAATGACCCCTATACTTACGGCGTCAAAGGGAACCGAAAGATGCTCGAGACATTGATCGACTTCTCCCATGAGCAGGGGCTGATCACGAAGAAACCGAAAATCGAAGATCTGTTCGCTCAGAGCACGCTGGAGCTGTGAGGGAATGGAGTATTGGAGTTCATGGAGTGATGGAGTATTGCGTTAAGAGCATTTCCGCCGCATTCCTCCACCGTCCGCTGCCTATTCATCCCTCGACGGGGGAGGACATAGGTGGGGGTGATTCTTCGCATCCCGCATATGTGATGGGACTGAAATTTGTCCTCCTGGTATTTATGTTACTAATTACATTTGGCAGCCGTGCCGAGGCCGCCGCCTCCGCAAAGTCCGTCAACTTCGCTTCCAACACTCCTACGTTGAGCGGCACGCTGCCGCTTGTCGTCGCGCAAGAATTCGGTTTCTTTGCCGTCGAAGGTTTGGAAGTAAAAACCGTGCTTATCAGAGGTGGCCCGACCGCGATGGCTGCCCTCGTTGGAGGCGGCGTCGATTACACATTGGTCGCCGGTGTGGCCGCGGTACGAGCCATCGCGCAAAACGCGCCGCTGGTCATTATCAGCGGCATTCAGCCATACATGGATTACACGCTTCTCGGCGCCAAAGGCATCAACAGCGTCAACGATTTGAAGGGGAAGGTCGTCGGTGTCACCGGGCCCGGCGGCGTGGCGGAATTTGCCGTGGTTGAAGGCTTAGCCAAGAAAGGCTTGGTGCGCGACCGGGATTACAAAATACTTTACGGCGTCGGCAACAGTCCATCTCGCGCCCAAGCTTTGGAATCTGGTAAAATTCATGCCTCGCCGTTTTCGTTTTTAGAAAGGATAGAGCTCGAGAAGAAAGGGTTCCCTACTCTCTTCGACATCGGCAGCGTCATCCCCGGATTCCCCTTCGTGGTGATTGTATCGAGCAAACAAAAAATAGAAACGGATCCGGAAGGAATAGTCTCGGTGCTGCGCGCGATCAAGCGCGGGCTGGATTTTCTCGGCAACAACCAAGAAAAAGTCGCAGCCGCGGTCATCAAAAAGAACACTTTCGGCGATCCCGTACCGGTACGGCAAGTGATCCACCAGTTCGCCAACGTGTATTCGATCTCGATCACCAAGGAAGATATCGAGTCGCTAATCGCCGCCACGCGCATCGAAGCGGAAGCGAAAAAACTAGGCGGCGCGGAGAAGTTTTTCACGAGGCAGTTCCTCATGAAAGCTACTGGACAGGGACGGTGAAAGGATAAATTGGAGTACTGGAGTGATGGGTTTGAAGAGTTCCCCCAGTACTCCATTTAGTCTATTACTCCAGCACTCCAACAACAGAGCACTCCGCGACAACTCTTAAGGAGAAAACATGGCACACGACTTAGAATTGACTCTCATGCTCGCAGATTACCATCGCACGCGGCCTTTACTTAACGGCGAAGTCACGGCGCAAGGAATCAAGCTGCAACCGCGTCGTGCCGAAACCGGCGAGGCCTGCATGCGCCCCGTTTATGAAGAATTCGACATCGCGGAGATGTCGCTTTCCTGGTACATGATGGCGCGCTGCCGCAACGAGCCGGTGATCGCGCTGCCGATCTTTCCGCTGCGCATGCAGATCCATCCCTACATTTTCTGCTCGCCCGCTTCCGGAATCGAGCGGCCGGAAGATCTCAAAGGAAAAAAGATCGGCATGGACGAGTACCGCCTCACGGTGGGACTATGGGCGCGCGGAATTTTACAGGAATACCATGGCGTGCGACCGGAGGAATGCGAGTGGTTCACCTCGACGCCTGAGCGGGCCGGGTATCAGCCGCCCGCAGGCGTCAAAGTCACGGTTGTTGACGAACCTACGGAGCAGCTCCTACTACGCGGCGAGATCGACGCGTTGATCCCGCCCAACATTGTGCCGTCGTTTCGTGCCCGGGATCCGCGCATTCGACGCGTCTTCAAAGACATCCGCGCAACGGTGAACGAATACTTCCACAAGACGAAAATCTTTCCGATCACCCACACCCTGGTCATGCACCAGTCGCTCTTCGACGAACAGCCCTGGATTGTCTCAAGCCTGCTCAACGCATTCACTGAGGCGGAAAAACTCTGCCGCAAATCCTACGATTATGCCAAACGTCTTGCGTTTCCGAGCGCGGTGCTAATTTTGGAAGAAGAGGAAGAAATCTTCGGCGACAACCCGTGGGGCCACGGACTGACACCGGAGAATCAAGTCGTGCTCGAAAAGTTCGTTCAATACGCCAACGAACAAGGATACATCCCGAGTCGCCCGCCGTTGGGCGAGTTATTTGCACCAGTGGGGAATTAGGACCGCTCAAACGCTCGGCAGGACTCGGCGGTCTGGCGCTTAGAAAACGAAGATTTCAACGCGCAAAAATTAAAACTGACTCGCTCAGCGCTCGAAGGGTTGCGGACATTGGCCCTTGTTCGAGCCCGATCATCCGCCTCTGCCTTTGTAAATCGATTCACGAATTCGTTCCCACGTGGGGACTTCCACGCAGCCCACCCGAAGTCATTTCCACCAGCGAATCGTTATCGAGCAGCCGAACGAAACCGCGCCGGTATCGATAAAAAAAGGACTTAAAAATCGCCATCAAGAAACGCATAGGCGTTTTTCTTTCCACTATTTAGCGCGGTACAAACTGTTAAAGAACCCACTCTGTTCGAGCTCGCGCACGATCTGATTATCGATCTGGCCGTCGATCGACAGCGGTCGCACGGCCGGTTCATTTTTGTCGAGGAACGCCTTGATCACCGCAATGCCCGCTCGACTAGGATAAGGGATGTTAGGCATATAGCGCGGATAGTTCTTCTGAGTTTCCTCGATCACCAGCGGGTCGTCGATCTTGAGCCGCGTTTTCATAACCTTCATTACCGATTCGGGATCGCTTCTAAATAACGCCATGCCCTCCGCGATCGCCTTTGCAAAGCTTCGTACCACGTCGAGGTTCTGCTTGACGAATGTGCGCCGGGTAACCACTCCGGCCACCTGATACTCCGGAACCAGATCCGCCACGTCGGCCAGTTCGCGGTAACTTTCCTGCTTCGCCCGCGCCAGCGTCGGCAACGACAGCGGCCCGCCAAAGATCTTGCGCGATTCCATGCCGGCCAAGATCGGCGGCACACCACCCATTTGCAAAATTGGCACGTCGGCCTCAGGCTTGAAGCCCCACTTTTCCAATGTCAGGCGAAGCAACATGTCGGTAGACGAACCGTAGCGTGTAATGCCCATGGGCTTGCCCTTGAGCTCGCGGTAATCCTTGATCTCGGGCCGCACCATGATCGAAAAGGGCGGCTTGGTCACGATGCCGAGGATCATGACGGTGTCACTGCCATGGGCGTTCACGCGAAAGACCGGCTCGATGCCTTGAATGCCGATCGGCGTGGTGCCGCTTAGCAGTGACTGCATGGCCTGGGAGCCGGCGACATAAATCAACTCGACGTCGAGATCGTTTTTCGCGAATAAACCTTTATCGACCGCGAGCCAGGTCACTACCGCCGTTCCCGAGATCGAGCTGTAGGCCACGCGGAGCTGGGTCTTGGCCGCCGCTGTCGCGAGGTGTGAATGCACGAAGAGAACGGCAAACAACGTAATCGCGATGATCGATTTCACGCGCTCCGAACTATTTTTCATTCAAGCCCCCTTCTCCTCACTCGTCACTGTCCACTAATCGCTGCCAACTGCTACTTATGAAACTCTCGCGTCCCCGCATAGGCGCGCGGGTTGACCAACGCGTGTTCCTCCTGCATCAGCCAGGCAATCTCTGCCGCCGCCGGCACGCTGGAGGCCTCCATAGAAGAGTGCGCCGCCATCTTGCAATATTTGAGCGTAACTTTGTCGAATTTGCCGATTTCTTCGCCCCACTTCCACGCTTCGTCTTGCAACTGTTCGTGTGGCACGACACGGTTGATCAGTCCGGCTTCCATGGATTTCTTTGCGTCCCAATTCTTGCCTGTGAGGATCATTTCGAAGGCGAATTTCGTGGGAATCAAAGTCTTGAACATCGTCGCGATAATCGGATACGGCAAAAAACCTCGCATGATCTCGGGCAAACCAAACTGCGCCTTGTCCGACGCGATCGCAAGATCGTGCGGCAGTAATAATGTAATGCCGCCGCCCAAACAGTAACCGTTCACAACTGCGATGGTCACTTTTGGAAAAGTTCGTATCACTTCGGCAACATGATAAGCACGCGGTTCCGCGCGACGGTCAGTGCCGCGGTTCTTCCCACCTTCGGTGGGAAATTCCGACAGGTCGCGCCCGGCGCAGTAGGCCACGTCTCCCGCGCCCGTCGTCAGTACCACGGCGATGGAGTCGTCTTTGCGCAATTCCTCGAAGACCGCCAAAATCTCGCGGATCGTGTCGCGGCTCAAAACGTTTCTTTTCTCCGGTCAATTGATCGTAAGTTTCGCTACCGCGCCGCGGGTTTCTAGTATCGTAAACTTGCCCTCTTTGATCATGAGCTTGTCCTTTCTTACGTCCGAATAGATACTCCTCACGCGAATAACATCGGACGTAATGGCGGGTCAACTCGATACAGCGACTTTGGTGCTATTACGATAACGTTGCGAGTCTTCTGCGTTGGCCCCCTCCTTCACCCTTATAATATTAGGACTGCGACGCGGTGGATGAAACAGGTGGATCCGTGCGATGCACTAATGCCCTGGCTTACTTGCAAGAAAACCATCGATCAGATATCCCGATGCCAATGGAATCGACCATCCACCACATGCCCAACTGGCTCACGGCCCTGAAGCAGCTGTTCGAAAACCGTTACAAACATCTCGTGCCGGGTCACGGGCCGACGGTCGAAGGCGAGCAAGCCGGTAGAACTTACTTCAAGAAGATGTACGACTATCTCGAAGACTTTCACGGTAACCTCCAGGAAATTAGAGCAGGTCGAAAAAGCCGCGACGACGTTGCGAAGCACATGCTGGGTGGCGCCTATGCTCCATTGGGAAAAACGCGTATGGTCAAACGCAACATCAATCAGTTTCTGACCGGAAAGTGGTACTAGATGCGGCTCCTCTTAACATTGCTACTGTTCCTTGGAATGTTGGTCCGGACGGTCGTCGAGGCCCAGGACAGTCACACCGCCAAACTCATCGAGGGCGCAAAAAAAGAAGGCTCGCTCATTTGGTATACTTCGACCAGCATCGAAGACATTAAGAAGCTCTTCGACGGCTACAACAAGAAATATCCGTTCATCAAGACCGAATTCTTCAATGCGGGCTCAGCCAGAGTTTTCAACCGCATACTCAACGAAAACCGCGTGGGCAAAGTTTTTTTCGATCTGGTAGCGGTCCGCGGGGTGGAAACCCATCAGTTAGTAAAAGCAGGTTTTCTTCAGCCCTACCTGTCGCCCGAGAGCAGCGCGTATCCACAAGGATTCAAGGATGCCAAGGGATATTGGGTCGACTATTTCGATGCCTACAACATCATCGCTTACAACACGAAACTGGTACCCAGAGATCAGGCACCTAAAAATTGGGAAGACTTACTCGACCCTAAGTGGAAAAGCAAAATCGCCATGGAAGAGGAGATGTACTCCTGGTATGCCGCCATCTCCGTGGCTTGGGGTCGAGAAAGGGCGCAACGCTATATGAGGGCGCTAGCCAAACAGGATATTCAACTTCGCAGCGGCCAGACTTTGATCGCGCAGCTGATGGCGGCGGGGGAGTTTCACATGGGAATGGCATTGGCCCATCGAATCGAAAGAATGAAAGAACAGGGCGCTCCCGTAGAATGGGTTACCACTCTGGATCCGGTAACAGTCTCGCTGCATCCAATGGGAGTGGCGGCGAAAGCGCCTCACCCCAACGCGGCAAAACTGTTCATCGACTTTGTGCTCTCAAAAGAAGGCCAGCAGCTCGTCTTGGCGATCGGCAGGACACCCTCCCGGCCCGGCATCGATACCAAGATGCAGGCAAAAAATCTCAAGCTCTTCCCTATACCTCCTGAGCTCGGCGAAAATTATAACCAATACCAGAAAGAATTCCGCGAAATCTTTCGCCAGTAGAAGCAGGGAGTATTCCATGCGCTTCATCCGCTCGTTCACAGCGATCGCAATCGCTCTGGTCGGTACGTCCCATGCTGCACACGCCACCGAAAAACTCCGCGTCGCCTACCCCGCCGTAGCGCCCGGCTCCACGCCGTCGTGGGTCACGGCAGATAGAAAAATTTGGCAGAAATACGGCCTGGAGGTCGAGTCGATTCTGGTAAGCGGCGGCCGCGCGCCGTGCCGGCGCTGATCGGCCAGAGCGTCCAGTTCCTCATCGGTTCGGATACCGGCGTGACCACGGCGTCACTCCAAGGGATTCCTCTGGCACGGCTCGGCGTGACGATGAACACCCTTGGCTCCTGGGTCTTGACGCAGCCCAACATCCAATCCGTTCAAGACCTGAAAGGAAAAATTCTCGGAATTTCTCGCGGCTGCGAAGCCAGCTATGTGCGTCTAGCAAAATTGCTGCGCGACAACGGGCTCACTCCCAGCGAGGACGTGAAGTTTCTGTCCATCGGCGGCGGCGAAAGCGGGCGCTTCTCGACGCTCAAGGCCGGCGTCATTCACGGAACGATGATGTTTCCGCCGTTGGACTTGATCCGAAAAAACGACGGCTTGAAAGTCCTGGCCAAATTCGACGTGCCGACTCCGGGGGGAGGGATCAGCACCACCGCGGAGTTTTTGAAACAAAACCGCAAATTGGTGCTCGACTTCCTCAAAGGCTACATCGAGGGAATCCATTACATGATCAATCAAAAAAACGAGAGCCTGCAGGTGTTGCAAAGATACTTTCAGAACTCCGACATGGCGGCGATGAGCTATCTTTACGACGAGACATCCCCGTTGGGCAACAGTTCATCGACCTGTTGGACATCAAGCCCTTTGATCTGGTTGGTGCTTAACGACTCTCCGGTGTTGCGGGTTACCAGATTCTGAATGCTTAACAGATTGGTAGTTCTTTGCCGTACCAACTGGCTTCTCTTGCGCAATAGATCGCGCACGGGCCGATCTGCTCTGGGATAGATATATCCTTCGGG